>CADBKQ010000001.1:0-228581 GCA_902795275.1 uncultured Eubacteriales bacterium
TACTCGTAATCTGTAAAGCTCTGCTGCTTCATTTCTCTCACTCCCATTCTTCTTTTATTATACCACTCTCCTTTGAATTAATCAGCATTTACTTAGGGAATAGGGATTAGGAAAATAGTGTGCAACACGATTGGAAACCAACGAAAAAGCAAAACAAAAATGACTAATCCCTAATCCCTATTCCCTAATCCCTATTTCAAAAAATAAAGCGCCCCATAAACACTACATATATTTGTCCTGCGCGGACAGCTTCTTTACCGTCCGGTAAGCTGCCAGGAACATGACGGCGATGAAGCCCACAAAGACCAGCGACAGTTCGCCCCTGTCCAGGGTGGCGATGAGGTCGTATAATCCATGCAGCAGCACGGGGCAGATCACCGCCAGATACCGGCTGACCTTGCTGTATTCAGCGTGGCCGTGGCGCTCATGGGATTTCGCCAGGCCGTACCACGCGCCCATGAACACGCCGAAGCAGGCGTGGCCGGGCACGGCGGTCAGCGCCCGGACAAAGGCGGTTTCCAGGCCGTACATCACCACATAGTCGATGTTCTCCCACAAGGCGAAGCCCATGGACACGAACACCGCGTATACCACGCCGTCAAAGCGGCAGTTGAAATAAGGCGAATTCCAGGTGCGGCGCTTGAGCAGCAGGTATTTGAAGCCTTCCTCCGAAAGCCCCACCACCAGGAAATAAAATACAATCTGGTACAGCAGCGTATTTGGGCGGATGAAACTGCTCAGCGCCTGCGCGCCTAAGCGCTCCGTGAACACGGCCAGCGCGGTGGAGATGACGCCTTGCAGAATCAGGCGCCAGAGAAGCGGCGTGGGCTCCTTTTCCAGCTTATCCGCTTTGTAGACATAAACCATCAGCGCTGCCGCCGGAATGACCGCCGCGGCCACCAGAATGAGCTGTACCGAGGAATAGATGATCATGGCGCTTCTCCTTCTTTCTTTGGGAATATGATTCGCGTTTTTTCCCTGTTTAAAACATCGGGATGCTTTTTGCTTTGCAGCGGCATGCCCGCAGCCATGTTACACCAGGACGCGGGGAAAAGCAAGCGGAAAGAGGGACGCGGAAAAGATTTTTCGGGATTCCCGCTTGCAGGAAATACCTAAACGTGCTAAGATATTCGTGGAAAAACACAAGAAAAACAATGAGCTTTTCAGGGGGAAGAAACGATGGACACACTGCGCCTTTCCGCTCCGAAGCCCCGGATGATCGCGCATCGGGGTTTAAGCGGCATTGAAATGGAAAACACTTGCTCCGCGTTCGTGGCAGCGGGCAACCGCAGCTATTTCGGCATCGAAACCGACGTACACGTGACCGCCGACGGGGAATACATCATCATCCACGACGACAACACCAAGCGGGTCGCCCTGGACGCGCTGAAGGTGGAGGAAAGCACCTTTGAAACCCTGCGCTCCCTGCGCCTGCTGGACAAGGATGGCCGGCGGGGCCGGAAGGACCTGGGCCTACCCTCCCTGTGGGAATACGTGCGAATCTGCAAAAAGTACGAAAAGACCAGCGTGCTGGAGCTAAAGAATCCCATGGAGCCTGCGCACATCGACCGCATCATCGCCGCCATCCGGGAAGAGGGCTGGCTGGAGCACACCATTTTCATTTCCTTCGCCCTGTCCAATATGATCCATGTGCGGGAAGTTCTGCCCGGGCAGAAAGCCCAATACCTGATCGAAGGCCAGCACGATTGGAATGAAATTCTCAACACACTGAAGCAATACGATCTCGATCTGGACATTGACTATACTATCCTGACGGAGCAGATGGTGAAGGATGTTCACGTCCTGGGCAAGGAACTGAACGTCTGGACGGTCAACAAGCTGGAGGACGCCCAGCGCCTGGCCCAATGGGGCGTGGACTATATCACCACCAACATCATCGAATGAATCCATGCGAAAGGAACGATCTTCATGCGCACTGAATTTCAGGATCTGAACTGCACCAACCTGTTTCGCCTGCCCGCCCGGGCCACGCTGATTCCCTATCCCGACGCGGCCTCCGCCCGGCTGAATGAACGGGCCGCATCCCCCTATTACATGGGCCTCAACGGTGAATGGCAGTTCACCTATTATCCATCCCCCTACGACGTGGAGGAGCTTTCCGGCGAAGCGGGAGAGGGCGTTCACGGCACAATCCAGGTGCCCGGCGTGTGGCAGCTGCAAGGGTACGGCAGCCCGCAATACACCAACGTGCGTTTCCCCATTCCCTACGACCCGCCCTATGTGCCGGACGACACCCCCGTGGGCGTGTATGACCGGGCTTTTAACCTGCCCTATTCCTTCCGGGGCCGCCAGATCGTCATCCGCTTCGAGGGCGTTTCCTCCTGCTATTATGTGTACGTGAACGGCCATCTGGCGGGCTTTTCCAAAGGTCCCCACCTGCCCGCCGAGTTCGATATTTCCGCCTTTGTCCAGGACGGGGAAAACGCCCTGCGGGTGATCGTGCTGCAATGGTCGGACGGCACCTATCTGGAAGACCAAGACATGTGGCGGCACGCGGGCATCTTCCGGGACGTGGCGCTGCTGTCCTTCGGCAAGGTGCGCATCAACGACCTGTACGCTGACGCGACGCTGTCCGGCGATTACAAGGACGGCGAAATCACCATCACCGCTAAGGTCTGGAACGCGGGCACCGTGCGGCTGACCCTGCTGGACGGGGAAGAAACCGTGTTCACCGACCTGTGCGACGTGATCAACGGCGAAGCGGGCCTCACCGCCGAAATCAAAAACGTGAAGCCCTGGACGGCGGAAACGCCCCACCGCTATGAGCTGATTGCCGAAATCCCCGGCCAGGCCGAGCGGGTGTTCGTGGGCTTCAAGAAGATCGAGATCAGGGACGGGGTGTTCTATCTCAACGGCAAGGCCGTCAAGTTCTTTGGCGTGAACCGCCACGACACCCATCCGACCCTGGGCTTCTACACCCCGGTCAACGAAATGGAAAAAGACGTGCTGCTCATGAAGCAGAACAACATGAACACCGTCCGCACCAGCCATTATCCCAACGACCCGCGCTTCCTGGACCTGTGCGACAAACACGGCCTGTACGTGGTGGACGAAACCGACATCGAGTGCCACGGCGTGACCCAGTTCGAGGAATACGACTACATGGCGAAGGACCCCAAGTGGAAGACCCAGTTCGTGGACCGGGGCGTGCGCATGGTGATGCGGGACCGGAACCATCCCAGCGTCTTTATGTGGAGCCTGGGCAATGAGTCCGGCTACGGCTGCTGCCACGTGGCCATGGCCGAGGCCATCCGGAAAATCGACCTGTCCCGCCCCATCCACTATGAGCGTGACCAGTGGGAAAAGGAAGCCATCACCGCCGACGTGACCAGCCGCATGTACGCCGACATTCCCTTCATGAAGGACTACGCCGAAGGGAACCCGAAGAAGCCCTTCTTCCAGTGCGAATACTGCCACGCCATGGGCCAGGGCCCCGGCCTGCTGGAAGCCTACTGGCAGACCTTTACCGCCTATCCCCAGCTCATGGGCGGCTGCATCTGGGAGTGGGCCGACCACGGCCTGGTGAAGGAGGAGAACGGGCAACAGTATTACGCCTACGGCGGCGACTTCGGCGAATGGCCGCACGACGGCTGCTTCTGCGTGGACGCCCTGACCTATCCCGACCGCACGCCCCATACCGGACTCATCGAATACAAGCATGTGCTCCGTCCCGTCCGTGCCGCGATGGTGGATGAGGAAAAGGGCGTCGTGTCCTTCCGGAACTATTACGGCTTCCTGAATCTCTCCCATCTGGCGGGGTATTATGCTGTTGTGGCAGGAAATCAAACGATTGCTCAAGGCAGTATCCATCTGGATACCCCCGCGGGCGAAACCGAAGAAGTGACGCTGAATCTTGGCTCCTATCCCGCCGGGGCCATGCTGAACTTCACCTTTGCCTTGAATGAAGATGCCTCCTGGGCCAAGGCCGGGCATGTGGTGGCCCAGGATCAGCTTGCCCTGGCGCTGGGGTACGCCGAACCCGCCGTTCGCCTGCCCCGGAACGGCATGTCCCTGGAAAAGACCCACGAAGGCTGCGTGGTGAAGGGTCAGGACTTCGCCGTGTCCTTCAACCGCGAGGGCATGAGCGGCCTCGTCTTCCACGGCGTGAAGCTGCTGGAAAGCGGCCTGCGGCCCAACCTCTGGCGCGCGCCTACCGATAACGACAACGGCTGGCCCAGCATCGCCCAAAAATGGGAAGAACTGGGGCTGAACCGGCTGCTGTGCCGCTGCGAATCCTTCGGCGCGTCCCTGAACGACCACACCGCCGTGATCGAGATTTCCGGCGTGTACGGCCAGAAAGTCATGCCGCCGCTGCTGCGGATCACGCAGAAGTACACCGTCACCGGCGAGGGCAGAATCAGCCTGACCGTCACCTACGCGCCGCTGAAAGAAATCAAGGAATACCTGCCCCGCCTGGGCCTGCGGCTGGAAATGCCGCAGGGCTTTGACCGCCTCATCTGGCAGGGTCGGGGGCCCCACGAAAGCTATCCCGACAAAAAGACCGGGGCCAGGATCGGCCGCTATGAAACCACCGTGGACGAAACCCATGAGCCCTACGTCCGGCCCCAGGAGAACGGCGCGCACGAGGACACCCGTTTCGCCGCGCTGCTGAACAGCCGGGGCATCGGCCTGCTAACGGCGGGGGAGAGCTTCTCCTTCTCCGCCCACCACTACACCCCCGAAATGCTCACCGCCGCCCAGCACACCATCGAGCTGGGCAGAACGGAGGGCGTCACCTGGCTCATCGACGGGGCCATGGGGCCCATCGGCACTGCCTCCTGCGGCCCGGAACCGCTGGAGGAAGACCGGCTGTATCTGAAAGAGCCCCGTTCCTTCCGCTTCGCCTTCCTGCCCTTCGACGCCCAAACCCTGTCCGTGGACGGCGCGGCGGCTGCCGTTCGCTGAAAAAACAAACAAACTGCCCCTTCCCGCATGCCGTGGGAAGGGGCGTATTTTGATTTGCTTATTGCAGTATTATTCCACTGCCACGAAATCCAGGTCGCTCAGGAAGTTGATGACCACCTGAATCTGTTCGTCGGACAGGGATTCGGCTCCCGCCTCGCTGGGAATCAGCACGAATTCGATTTCATAGCCCTGGAAGACGGTATACACGTCGGCAAACTCGCCGTTCTTTTCCTTGACCACCATCAGCTTGGTGCCCTCGGCGGTTTCGGTGTAGGAGATATCCACGCTGTATTCCGCGGTGAAGGTGGATTCGATCATGGCCAGGGTTTCGCTGTCCAGGTCGTTCAGCCGCTTCACCTGGGACAGCATTTCGTCAAACCCGATGGACAGAACCAGGAACGGCCGGGCGGGGTCGTTGCTGGTGATGTTCGCGGTGTAGCAGCCGTTTTCCATATGGATGTTTTCCATGGTGAAGCCTTCGGGCATCACGCAATGCAGTTCATACTTGCCGTTCAGGTTCACAACGCCCAGATTGGTCTTTTCGGCGGCTTGCGCGGCGGCGCAGCCCAGCGCCATGACCAGGCACAGCAGGATCGCGATGGTTTTTTTCATGGTTTTGTTTCCTCCGTTATTTTATGTGTTTCAGAAAGCGGGCCGTCAGCGGGATACAAACTGCCTGCTGATAAAACCGATCATGCCGGTGGCGGGGTCCTGCACCTGGTACCAGTTGCGCAGCTCGGCCAGCACGGTCAGCTGTTTTCCCTGGGGGCAGGTGGCGATGCGCTCCATCTCGGTGGAGGGAGCCCAGCGCAGGTTGACCCAGCCGGAGGCGCGGGAGGGACGGGAGGTGACGGTGTAGGGCGTGGTGACCTTCTTGGCGGAGGCGAATTCCGCGTTCATATCGCTGACGATTTTTTCATAGGAAGTCTGGGGAGTGGGAGCGGCCGTGGGATTCGGGCCGGGACGGCGGCCGGAGGGCTCGTAGTCCACCAGGAAGCGGGTCTGCACATAGGCGAGGTAATAGGAACCGCTGCCGTAAGCCCAGGCGATGGTGGACCAGCCGTTGGGCAGCGCGCCGATGACGGACACGGCCTGGCCGTAAGCCAGGGAACCGATGATATTGTCGCCGGTGGCGGGTTCGCTGCGGACGTTCAGGCTCTTGCCGTTTTCGGTGTAGACCCAGCGGGTATATTCGGCTTTCGCGCTGCTGACAGCGGGCAGGCAGGCCAATGCCAGGATGGCGATTAGCGCCAGGGAAACAAGCCGTTTGGTCATGTAAGTTCACTCCTTTTTTTTGCAGCCGCATTTGCGGCGCGCATGATGCTGACGCGCGGTTCCGCGCTTCAATGAGAATAGTATACCAGCTTTTGGAATCGTTTTCAATCTGCGCCGGGATATTTTACAAAATGGGCATCGGTTCATCCGGAACGGGCCAAAACAAGAAAACCGCGCGGATGACCTGCCGCGCGGTTCTGAACCATAAGGAAAAAGCCCGGAACCGTTCATTTTTCAGTCTTCAGTTTTCAGTATTCATTTAGAAAATCCTGTCGAAGCAAACTGAAGAATGAACACTTAAAGCTTAAGAATGAAGAATACAAAACAAAAATCCCGCCGATTTGCGTCGACAGGATTTTCGCTTTGGCGCGCCCTGGGGGATTCGAACCCACGACCTTTTGATTCGTAGTCAAACACTCTATCCAGCTGAGCTAAGGGCGCATCGTGTTTGCCTGCTGTTTTCCAAACAGCTTGGTTAGTATAACACGGGTCGTGGAAAAAAGCAAGAGGTTTTTCAAAAAAATAGCGTTTTTTCCTCCTCCTTTTTTCCTGACGCCGCGATGGACAGAAATCAAGACGGGAAGCGAACCGGCGACATCACTTGATTCCTTCGATATGGCGTCCGTCGCCGATGAGCTCCATGACGGGCAGGGTCTTGTCGCCGGGCACGCTGGTGAAGCGCACGATGGAAAGGGAGGTGAAGGGCAGGTGCAGCGTGCCGCACATATAGGGAAAGGGCAGGTTGAAGATGTGCGCCAGCGCCGCGGCGGAGGAACCGCCGTGGCAGAACAGGGCCACCGTGTGCTGTTCGTCGTCCTCCCTTGCGCAGCGGTAATACGCGCCCTCCCGCACGTAGCCCAGGGTTTCCAGCCAAGCGTCCGTTTCCCGGGCCACATAAGCCGCCGACGCTGTGACCTGGTTGTTGCTGAAATAGGGATGCTCCGGCCAGTCGGTGCGGGTCAGATCCCAGCCCTGCCGGGCAAGGGCGTCGGCAATGTCCCAGGGATGGCCGTTCGCAAAGGTGGGGGTTCCGTCCACGCTGCCCCAATATAATTCGTGCATGAAGTCCAGCACCTTGATGGGCCGGATGCCCAGCGCGTCGCTGGCGGCCTGGGCCGTTTCCTTCGCGCGGCCAAAGGGCGAGGAATAGATTTCTTCGATCTCCTCTTCCCGCAGCCGTTCCGCCGCGGCCTTCGCTTGCTTCCGTCCCAGCGGGGTCAGGCAGTCCAGTTCATAGTTGGGTTCCCCGTGACGAACAAACACGATACGCATGCTTCCATCCCTCCTGCTGTGTGCTTTGCCTTATTATACCACCATCCTTCTGCCGCAGCAAGACAAAGTCCGCCCTTTATTCCGCAGGGCATTCCCGGAACAGCGCTTTGTTTTCCGCTTCGAGGGACAGCAGATCGTCGAAGGAAACGACGGTATCACCGACGGTGAGGGTCTGGGTCAGTTCGCCGTCCACCTTCCGCACAGCGCCGGAAACGGTGAGGTATTGCCCTTTGACCTGATAGGCAAAGGAATGCTCGTCCGCGCAGGGCACATAGTATGTCGCCGTCACGATCACCCGGTTTTTCTTCGCCAGGCGGGCGGTGCGGGTCAGGGCATGCAGGATGGAAAGGCGGCGGTTCAGTTCTTCCTTCTGGCCTTCATCCGGAAAAATCCTGTCCACATATTCAATGTTTTTCTTTTTCACGCTGGCGCTGTATCCGTCCAGGGCGTCGTAGGGCGCGAAAATTTTCGCCCGCTTTCCCCGTTCCATGGGCGGATGATGAAATTCAAAATCATCCATCCGGTGCCGGGGCCGCTGCTGAAACAGCGCCTGCAAATAGGGAAACTGCAGCGACACCAGCCGCCCTTCCCACAGGATGTACTGCTTGCAAATCTGTGACAAGTTTTTCCCCTTCTTTCAAGCGGCGGGACGGCGAACCGCGCTTCGTGCCGGTTGCCTCGTCATACTCCCTAATCCCTATTCCCTAATCCCTCATCCCTCGCCACCGCGGATTGATCCGGCAGCGCGCCGCCCGCGCGGTGGCCGCCGATCTGGGTGTTGCGCTGGATGGTGGTGGCCCCTTCCAGCAGGTTCATGCCCTTCACGATAGCGTTCATGCCGAAGCGATGGCGCACCTCCAGCATGGCCCGCTGCAAATTCCGTTCGCGCTCCAGGGCCTCAAAGTCCGTGAACAAATCCAATTGATAGCTGCCGTCGTCGATTTCCAGGTCGTTGGCGGAAATATTCAGGCGGCGGATGAGCAGGCTGTGATCCACCTTTTGCTCGAAGGAGGGCACCAGACGCTCCATGATCAGGGTTTTGCTGTTGGTGGGAATGCGCAGCCTCACCGTGCCGTGGGCGTACTTGGGGTGGGGCCGGCCGTAATAGTCCAGTGTCACCGGCCCGCGGTAATTGGGGTTCACGTTCAGGGATTCGGGGTCGAAGGAAATGACCCAGGTGAGCATGGGCGTTTTCAGGTTCTTGTTCACCAGGTCGGCGCAGAGCAGGTCGGCCATCTCCTTGAACACCAGCAGCCCTTCCCCGTACTCGTAGGGCCGGGGCAGCACCTGGCCGGTGTTCAGGCTGCGGTCTTCGGTCTTGTAATTCTTGATGTCGGACAGGCGCGTGGGCTCGATGCCCCAGGCGTGGTCGATGAGCAATTCTGCGTTGATGCCGAACAGATCGTAGAAGTATCCCTCGTTGGCCAGGGACATGGCGGCCACGTCGCCCATGGTGTACAGCCCCCGGCTTTGCAGCGTCCGCGCTGTGCCGGGGCCGATGTGCCAGAAATCCGTCAGTGGCCGGTGTGGCCAGAGCAGCAGCTTGTAGCTTGCTTCGTCCAGCTCGGCGATGCGCACGCCGTCCTTGTCGGCCTGCTGTTTTTTGGCCACGATGTCCATGCCCACCTTCGCCAGGTACAGGTTGGTGCCGATGCCCACGGTGGCGGTGATGCCGGTGTTTTTCAGCACGTCGCGGATCATGGTCATGGCCATGAGGCGGGCCGGGGAGACGCCCTGCCGTTCCGCTTCCGCCCGGTACAGGTGCAGGTAAGGCGTGGCGTCGATGAACACCTCGTCGATGGAATAGACGTGAATGTCCTCCTCCGACACATAGCGCAGATAAATTTCGTAAATCTGCGCGCTGACCCGGATGTACTCCGCCATGCGGGGCGGGGCGATGATGTAGTCCACTTTGGTGCGGGTGGCGGCTTCGTACAGGCGGATCTTTTCCTTGGCCTCGAACAGCCGCGGGCGGCCGGGCACGCCGATGGCTTTCAGCGCCGGGCTCACGGCCAGGCAGATGGTCTTGTCCGTGCGGCTTTCATCCGCCACCAGCAGGTTGGCCGTCAGCGGGTTCAGACCCCGGGCGTGGCACTCCACGCTGGCGTAAAAGCTCTTCAGGTCGCTGGCGATGTACTGCCGCTGTTCCGTTTCCATGCCGCTCCGCCTCCCTTGCCCGTTTTTTCCGGAAATTCCAATAAAGAACATTTGTTCTCGTTTGTTCTCATTATATACGAACATCCGCGTTTCGTCAAGTCTTTTTTTCTTTGTCCATCGCACAGAAAGATTCCGCTTGCATTTTCCCGCCGCTTCGGATATAATGAAACCGAAAACAAACGAAAGAGGTGGAAGGATGCGCAAATAACGGTTCTGCCGTCCTGACCGATCAGGGTCAGATGACAAGCGGGCAAGAAACAAAAGCATGTTTTTTCACATGCCTTGTTTGATTATGCCCCGGCAGGCCGAATATGCGCGTCTTTTTTTGCGTTCATTCCGCGCGCTTTTTTCGCGCCGCCATGGACGAAAAGCGCTTTGGCCTGCGGACGATTCATTCGGAGGTTTTATATGGCGCGGATACAGGTATCTCATTTGACGTTTGCCTACGAAGGCAGCCCCGACCTGATTTTCGATGACGCTTCCTTTGCCGTGGACACGGATTGGAAGCTGGGCTTCATTGCCCGCAACGGGCGGGGTAAGACCACGCTGCTCAAAATCCTGTGCGGCGAATTGCCCGACCATGGCGCGGTGAGCGCTTCGGTGCAATTTGACTACTTTCCCTTTTCCGTTCCCGACCCATCCAAAACGCCCCTGGAAATCGCGGCGGACATGGACGCGGAGGGGCAGGCGTGGCGGTTCCTGAAAGAAATCTCCTGCCTGGACACAGAAGACGAAATATTGTCCCAGCCCTTTTCCACCCTCTCCGGCGGGGAGCAGGCCAAGGTTTTGTTGGCCGCGCTGTTTGCCCGGGAGCATCACTTCCTTTTGATCGACGAGCCGACCAACCACCTGGACATGCGGGGCCGGGAGGTGGTGAGCCGGTATCTGAACGGCAAGAAGGGCTTCATTCTCGTGTCCCATGACCGGGCGTTCCTGGACGGCTGCATCGACCATGTGCTGTCCATCAACCGGGCGAATATCGAGGTGCAGAAGGGCAACTTCTCCTCCTGGGAGGAAAACAAGCGGCGGCAGGATGAATTTGAATTGAATGAAAACGAACGGCTGAAAAAGGAGATTTCTTCGCTCAAAGCCTCCGCCCGGCAGGCCAGCGCCTGGGCCGACCACGCGGAGAGCGTGAAGATCGGCATCCGTCCCGGCGGGCGGGAAAAGTCCCTGGACGCCCGCGCCTATTACGGTGAAAAATCCCGTCGGATGCAGCAGCGCAGGAAGAACCTGGAAACCCGAATGGAGAAGGAAATCGAAGAAAAGGAAGGGCTGCTGAAAAACTTAGAGCGGGCGGACGACCTGAAAATCTTCCCGCTCACGCATCCCTCCGGGCGGCTGATTTCCTGCCGGGACGCGGAAATCCGTTACGGGGACAGAACTATCCTCTCCAGCCTGACCTTTACCCTGTTCAACGGCGACATCCTGGCCCTGACCGGGAAGAACGGCTGCGGCAAGACCAGCGTGATCAAGGCGCTGACGGGAGAAATCGCTCCCGCCGCCGGGGAAATCCGCCTGGCCAGCGGGCTGATTCTCTCCGTCGTGCCCCAGCAGGCGCATTTGCGGGGCGACATGCGAGCATTCATCCGGGAAAGCGGCATCGATGAAACGCTGTTCAAAACCATCCTGCGGAAGCTGGACTTTTCCCGGGAACAGTTCGACAAACCCCTGGAAGCCCTCAGCGCGGGCCAGCAGAAGAAAGCGCTCATCGCCCGCAGCCTGTGCCAGCAGGCGCATCTGTACGTGTGGGACGAACCGTTGAACTATATCGACCTGCTCTCCCGCATGCAGATTGAGCGGCTCATCGCCCAGTTCCGCCCCACCATGCTGCTGGTGGAGCACGATAAAACCTTCCTGGAACACCTGAACGCCCGCGTCCTGCGGCTGGACGCAAAATAAGATTTACAAAATGGGAAAAATGTACTATACTGGTCGGGCATGGAGCGCTGCTTCATGATGTGAACACAGCAGGGGGTTTATTGTATGAAGAAACCGCAATTGGTGATCATGGCCGCGGGGCTGGGCAGCAGGTATGGCGGCCTCAAGCAGATGGCGTCCGTGGACCCGCAGAACCACTGGATTATTGACTATTCCATTTTTGACGCGGTGCGGGCGGGGTTCGGCCAAATCATCCTGATTGTGAAGCCCGAAAACGAGCAGCTTTTCCGCGACACCCTGGGCAAGCGGATTGGTCATGCGGCGGAGATCGTGTATGTCCACCAGCGGCCCGAAGTCCTGCCCGCCGGGTTCAGCGTTCCCGAAGGCCGGGTGAAGCCCTGGGGCACCGCCCACGCCGTGCTCTGCGCCAAGGACGTGATCGACGCGCCCTTCTCCGTCATCAACGCGGACGACTTCTACGGCAAGGATTCCTTCAAAATCATCCACGACTATCTGACCTCCGACCATCCCGCCGACGAATACGCCATGGTGGGCTATCAGGTGGAAAACACCCTGACCGAAAACGGCCACGTGGCCCGGGGCGTGTGCGCCATGGACGAGAGCGGCCAGTTCCTGACCGGCATTGTGGAGCGCACCCACATCGAGCCCCGCGACGGCGGCGCCGCCTACACCGAGGACGACGGGAAGACCTTCACTTTCCTGCCCAACGGCACCATCGTTTCCATGAATTTCTGGGGGTTCACGCCGGACATCCTCAAAGAGATCGAGGGCCGCTTCGCCGCGTTCCTGGCGGAAAACCTGCCCAAGAACCCGCTCAAGTGCGAATACTTCCTGCCCCTGATTCCCAACCAGCTGATCGCCGAAGGCAAGGCCAAGGTGCGCGTGCTGCCCTGCCCCGAAAAGTGGTACGGCATCACCTACCAGCCCGACATGCCCCAGGTGCAGGCCGCCATCGCCCAGATGAAGAAAGACGGCATCTATCCAAATTCTCTCTGGAAATAAATAAAAGACCCAAGCCCGCTTCGGCGGGTTTTTTTCAATAGAAACCGCATTCATATTGTTCACAAATTTAAACAGTAAATATAAAAGGGACCTGCCTCGTCAAAAAGGAGATTCTTCGCGACGGCGGGCGCTCTGCTTGCCCGCCTGCTCAGAATGACATTACGTGTCATCCTGAGCGTGTTCGGCCGCGAAGGAACTCCTTAACTTTTGCGGTAAAAAACGAGGGAGATCCTTCGCTTCGCTCAGGATGACAAAACTGGCCCCTCATATTTGCTGTTTTAATTTGCGAATCGTATTATTTGAGTATCAATAACAGCCCCGGACAGTGAACAAAAAAATATGAAAAAGGGCTTGACAGGCGGGAAAAACGTGGTACAATAGGATCGAAGGTCAAAGATAGTCAGAAATTGATCTTCCCGAAATTAGAATTCCCGAAAGGGGTTGATTTTATGAGCAATCCATCCTACACCCAGAAATCCATGGAAACCATCCAGCTGGCCCAGCGCATCGCCCAGGAGCGGGGCCACCAGCAATTGGAGCAGGCGCATATTCTGTCCGCGCTGCTGAACCTGCCCGAAGGGCTGATTCCGCAATTGCTGGCAAAAATGAGCGTTGACGCCGACGCCCTCAGGCAGGGCGCGGAAGCCATCCTGCAAAAGCTGCCCCAGGTGCGGGGCCTGTCCCGGGAAGAGGGCAAGGTGTATATTTCCTCCGACATGGACAAGGCCATGCGCGCCGCTTCCGACGAAGCGGGCCGGATGAAGGACGAGTACATCTCCGTGGAGCATTTGTTCCTGGCCCTCATCAAGTGCGCCGACAAGGATGTGGGGCCGCTGTTTAAGCGCCTGAACATCACCGAAGCCGCGTTCCTGAAAGCCCTGTCCGCCGTGCGCGGCGCGGCGCGGGTCACCAGCGACAACCCGGAGGACACCTACGACGCCCTGGCGAAGTATGGCAGCGACCTGGTGGACATGGCCCGGAAGGGTAAGCTGGATCCCGTCATCGGCCGTGACAGCGAAATCCGCGACGTGATCCGCATCCTGAGCCGCAAGAGCAAAAACAATCCCGTGCTGATCGGCGAGCCCGGCGTGGGCAAGACCGCCATCGCCGAGGGCCTGGCCCTGCGCATTGTCCGCGGCGACGTGCCCGACAGCCTGAAAGACCGCTCCGTGTTCTCCCTGGACATGGGCTCCCTGATTGCCGGGGCCAAGTTCCGGGGCGAGTTCGAGGAGCGTTTGAAGGCGGTGCTGGCCGAAATCAAAAAGAGCGAAGGCAAAATCATCCTGTTCATCGACGAGCTGCACACCATCGTGGGCGCGGGCAAGGCCGAAGGCAGCATGGACGCGGGCAACCTGCTAAAGCCCATGCTGGCCCGGGGCGAACTCCATTGCATCGGCGCAACGACCCTGGACGAATACCGCAAGTACGTGGAAAAGGACGCCGCCCTGGAGCGCCGCTTCCAGCCGGTCATGGTGAACGAGCCTACTGTCGAAGATACCATTTCCATCCTGCGAGGCCTGAAAGAGCGCTATGAAGTGTTCCACGGCGTGAAGATTCAGGATGCGGCCCTCATCGCCGCCGCGACCCTCTCCAACCGCTACATCACCGACCGTTTCCTGCCCGACAAGGCCATCGACCTGGTGGACGAGGCCTGCGCCATGATCCGCACGGAAATGGACTCCATGCCCCAGGAGCTGGACGAGATTCGCCGCCGTATCATGCAGCACGAGATCGAGGAAGCCGCCCTGAAAAAGGAAACCGACCCCTTGAGCCAGGAGCGCCTGAACGTGCTGCGCAAGGAACTGAGCGACATGCGCGACCAGTTCCAGGAGATGCAGACCCGCTGGGAAAACGAGAAGAACGACATCGGCAAGGTGCAGAAGCTGCGCGAGGAGATCGAGCGGGTCAACGCCGAAATCGACCGCGCCAAGCAGAAGTACGACCTGGGGAAAGCCGCCGAGCTGCAATACGGCGAGCTGCCCAGGCTGAAAGCCGAACTGGAAGAAGCGGAAAAGGAAAGCCCCGCCAGGAACACCCTGCTGCGGGACAAGGTGACGGAGGAAGAAATCGCCCGCATCGTGGCCCGCTGGACGGGCATCCCCGTCAGCAAGCTGATGGAGGGCGAGCGGGAAAAGCTGCTGCGCCTGCCCGACGTGCTGCACAAGCGGGTTATCGGCCAGGACGAGGCCGTGGAAAGCGTCAGCGAAGCCATCCTGCGCTCCCGCGCCGGCGTGGCCGACGAGAACCGGCCCATCGGCTCCTTCCTGTTCCTGGGTCCCACCGGCGTGGGTAAAACAGAGCTTGCCAAGACCCTGGCGGAAGCCCTGTTCGACGACGAAAAGAACCTGGTGCGCATCGACATGACGGAGTACATGGAGAAGTTCTCCGTGTCCCGCCTCATCGGAGCGCCTCCCGGATACGTGGGCTACGAGGAGGGCGGCCAGCTGACCGAGGCCGTGCGGCGGCACCCCTACTCCGTGGTGCTGTTCGACGAAATGGAAAAGGCCCATCCCGACGTGTTCAACATCCTGCTGCAAATCCTGGACGACGGCCGCGTGACCGACAGCCAGGGCCGCACCGTGGATTTCCGCAACACCATCCTCATCATGACCAGCAACTTAGGCTCCGGCCAGATTCTGGACGGCATCGACGCGGAAGGCCGCCTGTCCGACAGCGCCAAGGCCGCTGTGCAGGCCCAGCTGAAAACCGCGTTCCGGCCCGAGTTCCTGAACCGCATCGACGACACCGTGATGTTCACGCCCCTGACCCGCGGCCAGGTACGCTCCATCGTGGACCTGCTGCTGAACCGCCTGAAGGGACGCCTCAAGGAAAAGCAGCTGTCCCTGCGCCTCACCGACGCGGCCTTTGACCGGCTGATGGATCAGGGCTACGACCCCGTCTATGGTGCGCGGCCCATGAAGCGCGTGCTGCAATCCAAGGTGGAAACCCTGGTGGCCCGCAAGCTCATCGCGGGCGATATCCTGCCCGGACAAACCATCGTGGTGGACGCCGACGCGAACGGCGGCTTTACCGCCGCGGCGGAGTAACACGATTAACAATCTTATTGTGAAGGGTAACGAAGCAGGGGCCTGTGCGGCCCCTGAACCCCGCACCAGGGCGGTGACCGCCCTGGACCCGCATTCGCGGTTGTTGCTTGAATTGCTGACCGAGCTTGGTTCCCGCTGTTCCTTGGAGGAACGCGGAGGTTGTTGGTTTCTTCCAACGGTGTTATATCGCCAGGTGCGGGTCCAGGGTACTCAGTACCCTGGTGGGGCCTGGGGTGAAACCCCAGCGGTTCCTCGTTTTATATCTTCGTCCTTTACTGCAAGGCTGTTAACAGTATAAAACAAACACCGCCGGAGGATGAAAACGCTTCCGGCGGTTTTGCTGTTTCTGTCAGACGTTCCAGGGTTCTTTATTGGGCATGAGGATCATCCCATTCAGCCGCAGAGTGACGCGGTAGGGCTTGACCTCTTTTTCGATCAGTTCGATCTGCTCCTCGTATTCCGGCTCCCTGGGCGGGGGACAGACCACCGCTGTGTCCCCGTCGGGCTTTTCTTCGGCGGGAGCTTCGGAAGGCTCGGCTTCTTCGGTTTCTTCTTCGGAAGCGCCTTCGGCAGTTTCCGGTTCAGCGGTTTCCTCGGGCTGTTCTTCCCTCGCCGGTTCTTCCTCCGGCTCTTTTTCCACCAGGCGTATGATGGCCCGCTTGAAGCAGCCGCAGGATTCTTCCCGTTCCAGGGAGGCCAGCAGCGTGAGCCGGGCGGCGATGAGGGCGAAATCCAGCTCCATTTTTTCGCAGACCTGACGCAGGGGACACAGGTCGAGATCATTGAGCTCGTGCTGCAAATGGGCGATGAGCTTAAGCCCGTCCTCGATCTTTTCCTGGGTGCGAATCTCGCCCGCGCTGATGTTCAGCGTGTGAGCGATTTCATTGCGGATGCGGGCGTAAGCGGCGGTCTGGTCTTTCTGGCCGATGTATACCGTTTCATTGACCCACTTGTACATCGTTTCCTCGTCCGCGCCGGGCAGAAAATCCATGCGGGTCAGCACGTGCGCCGCTCTGCGACCGAACACCAGGGCGGCGGTTTCTGCGTTGCCCCGGATGAGGCCCGCGCCGTGGACGCCCGCGGTCACGCCCCCGCAGGCCAGCAGGCCGGGAAGGGACGTGCGGCACTGGTTGTCGATCACCACGCCGCCCAGGGTGGTCACGCCTTCGCCGCCAAAGTCGGCAAATTCCAGGTCGGCCAGTTCAGCGCCCGCGTAATAGGCCAGGCCGACGCCGCTGCCCGTGCCGGGAAGGGATTTCGCTTCCGCGTTCTCCCGGTACAGTTCTCCGTAACCGCCGGTGGCCAGCAGCACCGTGCCGGTGGAAACGGCGAAGAAAGCGCGCTTTTTTTCGTCGTAGCATAACGCGCCCTGCACCCGGCCTTCCCGGACAAGCAGGCGCAGCCCGTGGCAGCCAGCTTTCACCTCCGCCTGGCTTTCCACACTGTCAGCCAGGGTTTTCCACAGGGCGTTCTGATCGCCGGTGACGGGACGGAAGCGGCTGCCTTCTTCGGGCGGGTCAAAGGTTATGACGGTGCGCACCCGGTCAAACACTACGGCGCTTTCCTCGCTCAGCGCCTTCACCAGCGCGGGGTCGTTCTGGTAAGCGCCGGTTTGCAGCGTGTCCTGATAATACTTGGGGGCGGAGTCTCCGTCGAACCGAGACAGGGCCATGCCCCGCATGGCGTGGCTCGCGTCGTCTCCCCGGCGGGGGGAAACGATCATGATTTTGTCTTTCCTTCTTTTTTTCAGCAGCGTGTACGCGGCCATATAAGCGCTCAGGCCGCCGCCCAGAATCAAAAGGTCGGTGTTGAAAATCTCCATAACATCCTCCTGTTCCATCGTTCCGCGGCTGGTTCATCCCATGCGTTCCCGAAGAAAGTCGTACATCATGACCGCCCCGGCCACGGCGGCGTTGAGGGATTCCGCGCCCCCCACCATGGGGAGCTTGAGGCGCAGGGTGCTTTCCGCGAACACGGCGGGGGAGACCCCCTGGCCTTCGTTGCCGATGACCACGCACAGCCTGTCCTTCGCTTTGCGCCGCCGGTAAAAGGGTTCGCCGCGCAAGTCTCCCGCCACGATGTCATAGCCCTTTTCCTTTAAGCTCCGCAGTTGCCCCGGTAGATCGGCGCAGCGGCGAACCGGGATGCGAAACACCCCGCCCATGGAGGCCCGCAGCGCTTTGGGGCCGTAGGGGTCGGCGGTTTTTTCGTCCATGAGCAGGCAGTGATACCCCGCCGCGTCCATGGTGCGGATCACGGTGCCTACGTTGCCGGGGTCCTGCACGCCGTCCAGGGCCACCAGCAGCGAGGCGCTTTCCGGAACGGGGCCGGTTTCCGCCGGACAATCGCACACGGCGATGATGCCCTGGGGCGTTTTCGCGTCGCACAGCGCGGCCATCACGTGGCTTACCAGATAATACACCGAAGCGCCCTGCACGGATTCCGCCAGGGCGCGATACTTTTCCCGCGCGCCGCCGTCCAACAGCAGCGCCCGGGCTTTGTGTTCTTTTACGGCTTCGCCCGCCATGTGCTCCCCTTCGGCCAGAAACAGACCGCTTTCCACCCGCTGGGCCCGGCTCTTGTTCAGGCCGCGCCACAGCTTCACCTGGGGATTTTGCAGGCTGGTGATGAGATCGTTCATGCTTTCAGGGCTTTCAGCGCGCGGGGCAAGGCGGCCAATTCGGGCTTCACGGCTTCCATGTCCAGGCTGTAATCCAGGATGTGGGCCACCACATACAGGCAGAAGGCCCGGTCGATGGCTTCGGCGACGCCGCCCTTGAAATCATTCTGGGTCGCCGCGACAAAGCAGGCCATCATCCCAACCGTTTCGACGGGCAGCGGATTGCCGCTCGCCGCCACGGCCTTCCGGATGGCAAGCAGGGCGGAACGGGTTTCCTCGGTCAGCGCGCCTTCCCGCAGCGTTTCATGGAGCACGCAGTCCAGGCTGACGGGCGGATACACGGGCAGCGGCGCGGGCAGCGCTTCGGGGTCGGCGTACACCGGCACGTCGCAATGGGGAGCCTGGCGGCAGTCCGCATCCGTTTCCGGCTTGCCCAGCTTCCCGATCCGGGTGGTAAACACCAAGGGATGGTTCACGGCCCGATCCTTCGCGGACAGGAAGACGGGCGCGTTCCCGCCGGGCGCGACCACAAAATCATCCTTCCGGCCCGCCCGGACGACAGACGCGCCCAGGGCCGCGGCAAAAGCGTCCAGGGCGGTGTCCGCGTCGGCAGGGGCTTCGGAACGGAACTGCAACAGATTGTGCTTCGCACTGAGGGCGAACGCGGTGAGCATAGCCAGCGCGTCGCCTTCCTCCATCCGGAAGCCCGCCGCCCGCATGCATTTTTCCACCCGGTCGATCAGCTCCGCTTTGGAGGCCGTTCCGCCCGCGCCGGGGCAGATGACCCGCTTGCCGCCGTCTTCGCTGCCGCGCACGGCGTCCACGTAAGCCGCGGCTTCTTCCCGCTCCTTTTTCAGGGGCTCGATCGCCTTGGTCAGCTTTTCCAGCTCGTTCTGGGCGGATTGTTGGGCGATGTGCAGCTGATCCAGCTTTTTCTGCTCCGCCATGTTCAGGTTTCCAAGCGCCTGTTCCCGGGCGGCGGCCAGGTTCTTTTTCGCGTCGTCCAGCTGCATCAGGGTCATCAGCCGTTCGGCCTCCAGCTCCTGTAGCTGGCTGTGCATGGCGGCGATGGTCAGGTCGTTGGTCTCGCGGCCCAGCACCTTGGCCAGGATGGGCTTCATGCCGCTTTGAGACAGCACCATGTCCACCGCCTGGCGCTGGGCTTCGGGAGAGTGGCACATGCCAAGGAGCGCACGCTTGAACGCTTCGGCGGGGCTGGCCACTTCTTTCAGTTCTGTATTCTGGGGAATGGTCGCGCCCGGCGCTTCATAGCGGCTGACCTCGAAGCGGGAGGAATACCGCTGGCTTTCCACCGCCTCCATCAGCTGGTTATGCGCCCGGCGGGGATTCGTCTGGCGCTGGGGCGTCTGGTACAGCTTGGTGCCGGTGAGCGGCTTGGCGGGGCGTTCCCGCGCAAAATCAGCGGGAGCGGCGTGGTCCGCGGGCTTGAGCCGGTTCGCGTGCTCGCTGAGCTGCTGGTTCATGCTCTGAATCTGCTCGAAGGCGTTCTGCTCAGGCTCGGGCTTGGCGGCCTGCTCCGGTTTGGCGGGCTCCTCCGGTTGCGCGGGCTCCTCCGGCTGCGCGGGCTGCTCGGCCTTTTCGGAGGCGGGCGCCGGCTTGGGTTCGGGTTCCTTTGCTTTTTCGGGTTCGGGAGCGGGGGCCGGGGCGGGCTCTTCCGCCTGGGCGGTCTTGGGCCAATAGAACAACAGATCCTGCCCGTGCAGGGTGATGGAATGCAACTGGGCGCTGTCGGGCGGCAGCTTTTCCGTTTCCTTGGCGCACTGCATGTCTTCCTTCCGGAAGGGGCCCTGAATGTTCGCGCCGTTGCGGATATAGATCCAGGGCGTCATGGCGTTCCGCACGTCGCCTTCCGCCACCACCTGGTACACCAGGTCGTCCGGCAGGGCGCGCACGGCGTCGGAATAGACGATAAACTGGTTGGTTTCGCCCCGGGAGGGAGAATAGTTTTTGTTGGTGCGGATCTTGTTGGAATCCAGGGGGAAGATGCGCAGGTCCACCAGGCACAGGCCGGACAGGGTGCGCATTCTTTCTTTAAAGGTGTGCTGCTCGTTTTTGTCGGGCACGATGCGAAGAAAACCGTCGTCGGGATAATCCGCCGTCATGTTGGCCAGGGAGCCGTCCTGGGTCATTAAAGGCTGCACACGGAAGTAAGCCCGCGCGATATTATCTTCTTCCAAATAAACCAGTACAGCCTTTCCTTGAAAGTTCATAGGTACCCCTCCGAAAAAATAATTATTTAAACCAAATTCGCCATATATTATAGCAAACAAACAGGGAATCCGTCAAGATAACATTAGAAAAGTTTTGATAGAAAATTTGTGGAGAACTGACAAAAAGCACAAAAAAACGGGATTGGGGAATAGGGATTAGGCGCTCCGCCCGGAATTGCAGCCGGGAGAAGCGCCTAATATCGGTTGCCTGAGCCCGATTCCCTCGCTCACGTTCTTACGAAGGTATCGTAAATCGCTTTGACGGCGGTTTCAAAATCGTCCTCATCCACGCCCACGATGATGTTCAGCTCGCTGCTGCCCTGGTCGATGGTGCGGATGGAAATGCCCTGGGCGGAGATGGCAGTGAACAGCCGGGCGGCGGTACCGAAATTCCGCACCATGCCGCGGCCCACGGTGGCGATGAGGGCCAGATGGTCGGACACGGTGATGGTGTCGGGGTCACACAGCTCCCGGATGCGGGCCAGCACCTGCTCCTTATGAGGCTCCAGTTCCTTGCCGTGCACTACCACGCACATGGTGTCAATGCCGGTGGGCAGGTGCTCAAAGCTGATGCCGTATTCCTCAAAGGCCTGCAAAACCCGGCGGCCGAAGCCCAGCTCGGAGTTCATCATGTCCTTTTCCACGGACACGATGGAAAAGCCCTTGTGGCCCGCGATGCCGGTGATCACGTGGGCCAGGTCGTTCTGCCCCGCGTTGGCGCGAATCATGGTGCCGGGGTGCTTGGGGTCGTTGGTGTTGCGAATGTTGGTGGGAATGCCCGCCTTGCGCACGGGGAACACCGCGTCCTCGTGCAGCACGGTCGCGCCCATGTAGGAAAGCTCCCGCAGTTCCCGGTAGGTCAGGGTGGAAATATACTGGGCGTCGGGCACGATGCGGGGGTCGGCCATGCGGAAGCCCGTCACGTCCGTCCAGTTTTCATACACATCGGCGTTGACCGCCCGGGCCACCAGCGCGCCGGACACGTCGCTGCCGCCGCGGGAGAAGGTGTGGATATGTCCTTCCGCATCCGCGCCGTAAAAGCCGGGTACCACGGCGCGGCGCATGTTCATGAGCTTTTCGCCCATAATAGCATTTGTTTCCTCTTCCAGCAGCTTCCCGTCCTCGGAAAAGCGCACCACTTCGGCGGCATCCACAAAGGGAATGCCGATGTATTTGGACAGCAGCTTGCCGTTCAGGTATTCGCCGCGGCTGGCGGCGTAATCGGGGGTCGCGCCTTCGCTGAGGCGCTTATCAATGGTCGCGAACTCCGCCGCGAAATCCATTTCCACCCCCAGCTCTTCCGCAATTTCTTCGTACCGGGCGCGGATGCGCTCCAGCAGGTGCTGAAAGGTTTTCCCCTCGCCCGCCGCGCGATGGGCGGAATAAAGCAGGTCGGTGATTTTATCGTCGCCGGGGCCCCGCTTGCCCGGCGCGCTGGGCACCACAAATTTCCGTTCGGGATCCATGTCCAGAATGGTTTTCACTTTTTTAAAATGTTCCGCGTCCGCTAAGGAACTGCCGCCGAATTTCGTTACGATCATGGTCTTCCACTCCTCTAAAGATTCGTTTGATATTGTAACCTTTTATCAGCAGAATGTCAAATAAAACCACACAATTTATTCTATTCCGGCAGCTCGAAAAAGGTGAGCGCGGACAGATGGATAAAAATGTCCCCATTCCTGCGAAAACAGCGCTTGCGGAACAGTGAAAAGAAAATGGAGGATTTTGCATTTTTCTTCAGGATATGCTATAATCACTGGGTATCATTCCGGTGATTGGGAGAGTTGCTATGAAGCTCACGGATATTCAATCCCCGTCCCAGCTGAAAACGCTGTCGGAACAGGAATTGAAAGCATTGGCAGAGGACATCAGGGAAGAAATCATCCGCACCGTGTCGGTAAACGGCGGGCACCTGGCCTCCAATCTGGGGGCGGTGGAGCTGACCATTGCGCTGCATCGGGTGTTTGACTGCCCTCAGGATCAGCTGGTTTTCGATGTGGGCCACCAGTGCTACCCCCATAAGCTGCTCACCGGCCGAAGCAGGGACTTTTCCACCCTGCGGAAGCTGGACGGGGTGTGCGGCTTTCCCCGCAGGGAGGAAAGCGAATACGACGCGTTCAACACGGGCCACGCGTCCACCGCCATTTCCGCCGCCCTGGGCATGGCGCGGGCGCGGGATATGCGGGGAGAAAAGCACCGGATCGTGGCTGTGGTGGGGGACGGGGCGCTGACAGGCGGCATGTGCTACGAAGCGCTGAACGACGCGGGCAGCCTGAACACGCCGTTCATGGTGGTTCTCAACGACAACGGCATGTCCATTTCCCGCAACGTGGGCGCGCTCTCTAAGCAGCTGACGCGCTTGAGAATCAGCCGCGGGTGGCTGGGCGTGAAGAAGAACGTGGCGGAAGCCCTGCGCAGGATCCCGGGCGTGGGGGAAAGGCTGCACGACGCTTTTCAGAAGATCAAAAACGGCATTCGCAACGCCTTTATCCGGGATAAGTTTTTCACCGCCCTGGGCTTTCAATACTTCGGCCCCATCGACGGCCACGACATCGCGGGCATGGAAAAGGTGTTCCGCAGCCTGATGAACGTGGATCATCCGGTGGTGGTGCATGTGGTGACGAAGAAAGGCTGCGGTTTTGGCCAGGCGGAGGAAAAGCCCGAGAAGTACCACGGCGTGGCCCCGTTCTATATTGAAACCGGGCGCTCCCGCAAGGAGTCCGGCCCGTCCATGGGCGAACTGGGCGGCAAATATGTGGCGGAACTGGCGGAAAAGCATCCGGAAATCTGCGTGGTCACCGCCGCCATGACGGAAAGCACGGGATTCGGTGAATTCCACAGGCGTTACCCCAGTCGGCTGTTTGACGTGGGCATTGCCGAGGAGCACGCCGTCACGCTGGCGGCGGGCATGGCCGCGGGCGGAATGCGGCCCTTCGTGGCGATTTATGAAACGTTTTTACAGCGGGCCTTCGACCAGATCACCGTGGATGTGTGCCTGCAAAACCTGCCGGTGTGCTTCCTGATGGATCGGGCGGGCATCGGCGGCGAGGACGGCGCGACCCATCACGGGCTGCTGGGCGTGTCCATGCTGCGCGCCATTCCCAATATGACGGTGTTCGCGCCCCGGTGTGAGCAGGAATTCAAGGCCATGATCGACTGGGCGCTGCGGCACGGCGGCCCCTGCGCCATCCGCTATCCCCGCTCCCTGCCTAAGCTGGACGCTGCGGAAAACGATTTCCGCCCCGGAAGGTGGGAGGACATGCGGAAGGGAAAGGACGCGGCGCTGCTGGCTTCCTCCGCGATATTGGAAGAATGCCTGGAGGCGGCCAAGCTGCTGTCCAAGGACGGAATCGAAGCACGGGTCATCAACGCTTCCACCATCAAGCCGCTGGATGAAAAATGCCTGCTGCATCTGGCGAAAAAGCAAATGCCCCTCTTTACGGTGGAGGAGCACTTCCTTTCCGGCGGGTTCGGCAGCGCGGTGGCGGAATTCTGCGCGGCAAACCGCCTGCCCGCGCCCGCCGCCATGATCGGCCTGCCGGACGAATTTGTTCCCCACGGCAGCCGCAAGCTGCTTTTGCAGCGGTACGGGCTGGACGGGGAAAGCATTGCGAAGCGGGTAAAAGGAGCGTTGAAGGCATGAAACAGCGGGCGGACGTGTGGCTGGTGACGCGGGGACTGGCGGAGAGCCGGGAAAAGGCCCAGGCGCTGATCATGGCGGGCCAGGTGTACGTGGGGGAAAAGAAGGTGCTCAAGTCCTCCGAGCAGGTGGCCGAGGACGCGCCCTTGCAGGTGCGCGGCGGCGGGCAGGAGCATTTCGCCAGCCGGGGCGGGCACAAGCTGGAAAAGGCCATCACCGCGTTTTCCGCGGATGTGAGCGGCGCTGTCGCCATGGACATCGGCGCGGCGACGGGCGGGTTCACCGACGTGCTGCTGCGCCACGGCGCGTC
The DNA here is from genome assembly GCA_902795275.1 of uncultured Eubacteriales bacterium. Taxonomy (GTDB): domain Bacteria; phylum Bacillota; class Clostridia; order Christensenellales; family Aristaeellaceae; genus RUG563. The sequence continues at coordinate 24,383 of CADBKQ010000001.1, forward strand.
CCATGTCTACGCCATCGACGTGGGCTACGGGCAATTGGACTGGAAGCTGCGGAACGACGCGCGGGTCACGGTGATGGAGCGCACCAACGCCCGGGCGCTGACAGTGGAGCAGTTTCCCCTGCGGCCTAACCTCACCGTGATGGATGTTTCGTTTATTTCCATCCGTCTCATCCTGCCCGTGGCCGCGGGCATCATGGGAGAGAACGGACGCTTCCTCACCTTGATCAAGCCCCAGTTCGAGGCCGGGCGGGGGCAGGTCGGCAAAAACGGCGTGGTGCGGGAAAAGGAAATCCATGAACGGGTGCTGCGGGAAATCTGCGTGTTCTGCCCCTCCTTTGGCTGGCACGTGCGGGATCTGACCTTCTCGCCCATCAAAGGCCCGGCGGGGAACATCGAGTTCCTGGCGGACATCCAGCCCGGCCCCGGCGAGGAAATCTCCGACGAGCGCATCGCCGCCCTGGTGAAACAGGCGCACGCGGAACTGGATTAACAGGACATAGAGGATGCCGGAAGGCTGTCGTGGCTTTTCGGCTCTTTTTCTATTTTTTGGCTTTTGATACCTTGCCAGTCCTCCGGTTTTCCTGTATAATGTATCTGGATACTTGTAACAATTCTGACGAATTATATTTTGCTTTGAGAAGATAAGGCTGGAAAAAATGGAGAAGTATCAGTTTACCCAGAGCGAACGCACATTTTTGGAAAATCTGCCCACGGCGCTGGCTGTCTATCAGTTTGACGGCAGGCAGGTCTATACGCTTGCTCTGTCCAAAGGGTTCTGCGATTTATTTGGGTACAAGGACAAAGCGGAGGCCTACCGCTTCATGGAACAGGACATCTTCTACAACACCCATCCCGACGATGTATCAAGGATCACGGAAGCCGCCCATCGCTTTATTGCGGAAAGCGGGCGCTATGAAGTCATCTTCCGGTCAAGAAAGAATCGGGAAACCGAATACCGCATCATCCATGGCATCGGGAAACATATCTACACCGACACGGGAGTGCGCCTTGCCTACGTTTCCTTTACGGATGAAGGCGCTTACACGGGAGAGGAAGACAACCACGCCAGCTCGCTGAACCGCGCGCTGAACAACGCGCTCCATGAAGAAAGCATCCTGAAAGAAATCCATTATGACCACCTGACGGGCCTTCCGAATCTGCCCTATTTCTTTGAATTGGCTGAAGCGTGGAAATCCGCTATCGTTGCGGAAGGAAGCAAGCCGGCCCTCGTTTATATGGATCTGAACGGCATGAAGTATTATAACCATGTGAACGGCTTTGCCGAGGGCGACAAGCTGCTGCGGTCGTTTTCAAAGCTGCTTTCCCGCGCGTTCGGGCTGGAAAACTGCTGCCATATCGGCGCGGACCGTTTCGCGGTGTATACAAAAGAAGAAGGAATTGAAGAAAAAATCAATCGCTTGTTCCTGGAAGCCAAAGCGCTCAACGACGGCAAATCCCTGCCGGTCAGGGCGGGAATCTATTTGAACAGTTTCGAGGATGTTCCGGTCAGCTCGGCGTATGACCGGGCAAAAATCGCCTGTGACGATCTGCGCAAATCCAATACTTCCGGCCTGAATTTCTACTCCCACGCCCTGAGCGACAAAATTAATAGACGCCAATACATCCTGGCCAATATCGACAGGGCCATTTCAGAAAACTGGATTCAGGTCTATTATCAGCCGATTGTCCGGTCCGTCAACGGAAGAGCCTGCGACGTGGAGGCCCTGGCCCGGTGGATTGATCCCATCGAAGGGGTTCTGTCCCCGGGGGATTTTATTCCTTTTTTAGAGGATGCGGGGCTGATCTATAAGCTGGATCTGTATGTCCTTGAACAGGTGCTGATCAAAATCAACCGCGTCACCGCCGACGGTCTGCTCATCATTCCTCACTCCATCAACCTTTCCCGTTCCGATTTCGACGCCTGCGATATTGTGGAGGAAATCAAAAAACGCGTGGACGCCGCGGGAGTCAGCCATGACAAAATCTCCATCGAGATCACTGAAAGCGTGATCGGCAGCGATTTTGATTTCATGAAGACCCAGGTGGAACGCTTTCAAAAGCTCGGCTTTCCCGTGTGGATGGATGATTTCGGCAGCGGGTATTCGTCGCTGGACGTGCTTCAAAGCATCAAGTTTGATCTGCTCAAGTTTGACATGAGCTTCATGCGCAAACAGGAAGAAGGCGAGAATGGGAAAATCATTCTCACCGAACTGATGAAAATGGCCAACGCCCTGGGCGTGGACACAATCTGCGAAGGGGTCGAAACGGAAGAACAGGTTCGCTTTTTGCAGGAAATCGGCTGTTCAAAGCTGCAGGGGTATTATTACAGCAAGCCGGTGCCTTATCAGGAGATCCTCGACCGGCGCAAAGATGGCTATTCCCTCCTGCCCGAAAATCCGCTGGAGTCCGCTTACTACGACTCCATCGGCCGCGTCAACCTCTATGACCTGGGCGTGATCGCCAACACGGAAGAGGACGCTTTCCATAACGCTTTTAACATGCTGCCCATGGGGATCATCGAGGTGAAGGGTGATTCCACCCGTTTTGTCAGGAGCAATCAATCCTACCGGGATTTCATCAAACGGTTCTTCGGAAGGGATTTGTCCCATCAGGGAGCGGGCTTTGAAAAGTTCAGCGCTCCCTTCATGCATAATATCGTCAAGACATGCTGCGAGCAGGGCATCCGTTCTTTCTATGATGAAAAGATGCCGGATGGCTCCGTCGTTCATTCCTTTGCCCGCAGGATCGGCACGAACCCGGTCACGGGAACCATCGCCGTGGCCATCGCCGTTCTTTCCGTTTCCGACCCGGATGAGTCCACGACCTACATTGACATCGCCAGAGCGCTGGCTGCGGACTACTACAATATCTATGTGGTTGATCTGGACACGGATCAGTTCATTGAGTACAGTTCTCCCGTCGGCGGCCAGGAAATGGCCATGGAACGGCACGGAGAGGATTTCTTTGAGACCTGCAAGCAGGTTGCCTACCGCATCTATGAGGAGGACAGAAAGCCCTTCTTTGATTCCTTCTCCAAGGAAAAAATCGAGCAAGCCCTGGAAAAGCAAGGCGTCTTTACGGCGACATACCGCCTGATGGATACCGGCACCCCTGTCTATGTGAACATGAAGGTGACAAGGATGCAGTCCAACGGCAACAAGATCATCATGGGCATCAGCGTGATTGACGCGCAGATGAAGCAGAAAGAAATGTATGACGAGATGCAGAAGGAACGGGAGATGCTCGTCAGGGTGATGGCCTTGTCGAACGGGTACCTTTGCTTGATCACCGTCGATCCCCAGACGGGGCGCTATGTTCTGTACAGCTCGTCCGATGACTTTGAGAGCCTCGGCGCGTCCAAGACCGGGGACGATTTGTTCAAGCAAGCGTATATTGACGCGGGGAAATACTGCTATATTGAAGACAGGCAGCGCTTCCAGGAACAGTTTGTCAGAGAGAACGTTTTCAGCCAGATCCGGCAGCGCGGCAAGTTTACGATTAATTACCGCCTGGTCATCAAAGACGTTCCCACGCCGGTGACGCTGAAAGCCGCGTTATTCAAAGAAGGCGATGAGGAAAAACTGGTCGTCGGGGTGAGAGAGTGGATGGACAGAAAATAACCGCCCGCCCCTTCCTTTGAAGCCATCCATCGGGGATACCACTGATTTGCACTGCGATCAGAAAAAGACAGAAGGAGCTTGCAGAATGAAATCAATTCGAGGGAAATTTCTGCGCATGAATCTGATCAGCATTTTCTCTGCATATTGCTGATTGGCGGCCTGGGATTATGGAGCATTTCCTCCATTCAAACCACCTGTATTACCAGCCCCAGGCGGCGGGCAGGCCCATCTGGATGGAACCCTATTACAACAAGAATCTGGATATTTATATGGTTTCGTATGTCGTTCCCTTCTTCCGCGACGGGGTATTCTGGGCCATCGCGGGCATGGACATCGACTTTGACGTCGTGATCGAAAGCGTTCAGTCCATCCGCCCGTATAAAACCGGGTATGCTTTCCTGTGCAGCGACCAGGGAAAAATCTACTATCACCCCAGCCTGGAAATCGGCGCTTCCCTGACGGCGTATTGTCCGGATCTTCAGCCCGTGCTGGAGCTTTTTTCCCCAAAATTGAAGCCCGATGTGTATCCCGTTTTTCAGTATCACTTTAGCGGCATTGGCAAAACGATGGCCTTTCATGACCTGGACAATGGGATGAAGCTGATTCTCACGGTCGAGAACAAAGAAATCAAAGCGCCGATGACCGATCTTTTCAGCCATATGGCCTGCATCGCCGTCGTCCTGTGCGCCGCCGCCGTGCTGGCCGTCATCGTTATATCGGATCGTATTGCAAAGCCGCTGAACACGCTCACCCAGGCGGCGAAAAAATCGCTTCCGGCGATCTTGACGTGGAGCTTCCCCGCGCAAGCGAGGACGAGGTGGGCGTGCTGACCCGTTCCTTTGAGGTGACGGTCTCCAACCTGAAAAAGTATATCACCAGCATGAACAACATGGCGTTTACCGATCCTCTCACGCAGTTGAAGAATAAAACCGCCTATGACCGGGCGGTTGTGGGTCTTCAGGAAGATATGGACGCCGGGAAGGCGAAGTTCGGCCTGGTCATGCTGGACCTGAACCGCCTCAAATACATCAACGACCGGTTCGGCCATGACCGCGGGGATGAATACATCGTGTCCTGCGCGAAGCTCATCTGCAATGTTTTCAAGCACAGCCCGGTGTTCCGGGTGGGCGGAGACGAATTCATCGTGATCCTTGTCGGGGAAAGCCTTGCGGAATGGAAAGCGCTGATGGACGAACTGAACCGCAGGATAGAAAGCAGCTATCAGGAAAAAGAAATCTGGCAGCAGCTTTCTGTCGCGAAGGGAATCTCGTTTAACGAACCGGGGGACAAAGCGGTGGAGGATGTGTTTGTCCGCGCCGATCAGGCGATGTACGCCGATAAGAAAAAGATGAAACAGGAAATGCACTTTCCGGGCTGACGGTACGGATTTGCATAGCAGGGAAATAAAAGCATATGAAGCAGTATGAAACCTTTGAGCTCCGCTTTTCAGGCGAAACCTTGCAGGCTGCCTGGGCCGGCATCGATCTGACCGCCGTTTTCAGCCATGGCGGCGAAAGCAAAACCGTGAAGGGCTTTTACGACGGCGACGGGCAGTATGTGATCCGCTTCCTGCCGGAGGAACCCGGCGATTATTCCTGGAAGGTCAGCGGCGTCATCCGCGCGGAAGGGAAAGAAATCTGCGAACCGGCCGAGGGTCGGCATGGCCCGGTCAGGGCGGCGGACACCCACTTTGAATACGCCGACGGCAGATTGTTCATTCCCTTCGGCACCACGGTGTACGCCCTGGCTTCCCAGGATGACGAGCTGGTGAAGCAAACGCTGGAAACGCTGAAAAGCGACCCTTTCAACAAGGTGCGCATGTGCGTATTTCCCAAGCATTATGACTACAACCACAACGAGCCGCCCTTCTTCGCCTTTGAAAAGCGCGCGGACGGAGGCTGGGATACCGGGCGGCCCTGCATCGCCTTCTGGCATCGGCTGGAGAAGATCCTGCACCGCATCCAGGCCATGGGCATTCAAATCGACCTGATTCTGTTTCATCCCTATGACCGCTGGGGCTTTGCCTCCCTGCCGCAGCGGGACAACCTGACGTATCTGGATTACCTGCTGCGCCGCCTCTCCGCCATGCCAAACATCTGGTGGTCGCTAGCCAACGAATACGATCTGTGCATGCTGGCCAAGACTTTGGCGGATTGGGAGGAAATCGAAGAATTTGTTGCGGCCAACGACCCGTACCGCCATCTGCTGTCCAGCCACAACTGCTTCTGCCATTGGGATTTCAGCCGCGAAAACGTGACCCATTGCAGTATTCAGACCAAGGCGCTCACGGAAATCCCCCGCTGGATGGAAACCTATCATAAGCCCGTGGTGATTGATGAATGCGCGTATGAAGGCAATCTTCCCCACTCCTGGGGCAGCATTTCCGGCAAAGAAATGGTCTACCGCTTCTGGCGCTGCTACGCTTCCGGCGCGTACTGCACCCACGGGGAGACGTTCCTATCCGAGGATGATATTCTCTGGTGGGCTCGGGGCGGGAAGCTTAAAGGGGAAAGCCCCAAACGGATTGCGTTTCTGCGGGAAATCATGGAAAGCCTGCCCGGCCCCCTGACGCCCTGGCTCACCGAATGGAGCCGGCTGCCCTTATTGTCGGCGCAAGGCATCCGGGCCATGCTGGCCGCCCAGCCCGCGCCCGAAGGCTTCACGCTGCTGGCGCTGAACAGCCTCGCGCGTATGAATGATACGGAACGGGCGACGCACATGCAGGCCGACCACAGCTGGGCTTCCCGCTGCGGGGAGGATGCGTTCCTCAAATTCTTTGACCTGCAGACCTGCGCGGAGTTCCCCTTTGAACTGCCGCAGGATAAACAATACCGCGTGGAACTGATCGACGTGTGGGACATGACCCGGAAAACGATCATGGAAAACGCAAGCGGCAAAACGCTGGTGAAGCTGCCCGCCCAAGAGGGCATGGCTGTGCTGATTACCGCAATGTAAGGGAAACATACGCTTTCCTGCCGGAGCGGATATATTCACGATTGCATTGAAGGATGCTTTTGCAGCATCTTACGCAAACTGCGCGTCGTACAGCTCCCGGTAGAAGCCGCCCTGCCGCATGAGTTCTTTATGGGTGCCGCGCTCCACCACGTTGCCGTCCCGCACCACCAGGATCAGATCGGCGTTGCGGATGGTGGACAGGCGGTGGGCCACCACGAAGCAGGTCTTGTCCCGCATGAGGCGGCGCATGGCCTGCTGAATCTGCACTTCGGTGCGCGTGTCCACGTTGCTGGTGGCTTCATCCAGAATCAGCATCCGGGCGTCCACCAGCATGGCCCGGGCGATGGTGAGCAATTGCTTCTGCCCCTTGGAGATGTTCGCCCCGTCGTCGGTGATCACGGTATCGTAGCCGTCGGGCAGGCTCATAATGTAATGATGGATCTTCGCGGCTTTCGCGGCGGCCTCCACCTCCTCCCGGGTGGCGTCGGGCTTGGCGTAGGCGATGTTGTCGTAGATGGTTCCGGAGAACAGCCAGGTGTCCTGCAAAACCATGGAATAGGCCCGCCGCAGGCTGTCCCTTGTGATGGCGTCCACCGGCTTCCCGTCCACCGTCAGCCGCCCGGAATCAATGTCATAGAACCGCATGAGCAGGTTGATGAGCGTGGTTTTGCCCGCGCCCGTCGGCCCCACGATGGCGATCATGCTGCCCTTCCGCGCCTGGAAGGACAGCTTTTTTAGGATGGTCTTGTCCTTCTCGTAGCCAAAGGACACATCCTGCATTTCCACGTCGCCCTGAACGTTTTCCAAGGGCAGGGCTTCCGGCGGGTCGGCAGGCTCCAACGGCTCGTCCAGCAGGGCGAACACCCGGTCGGCGGCGGCGAGGGCGGATTGCAGTTCGCCGTAGATGTTGGCGATTTCGTTGATCGGCCCGGAAAAGCGGCGGCTGTATTGCACAAAGGAAGAAATGTTGCCCAGGGTGATGCCGCCGTTCATGTACAGGATCGCCCCAAACACGCTGATCAGGGACATGGACAGGTTGTTGATCAGGTTCACCGACGGCCCCATCATGGAGGAATAATATTCGCTCTTGTAGTAGGCTGTCACCACTTCCTCGTTGAGGGCATCCATGTTGGAAAGCGTGTTGTCCTCCTGGTGGTAGGCTTTCAGGCTCTTCATACCGGAAATCATTTCCTCGGAAAAGTCGTTCAGCTCGCCCATCTTGCGGGAGCGAAGGCGGAACAGCGGCTGGGTGTGGCGGGTGATCATGGTGGTGATGAACAGGGACAGGGGAATCGTAAACGCGAACACCAGCACCAGCGGCGGCGCGATGGTGAGCATCATCACCAGAGAACCGACAATCGTGATGCTGCTGGTGAGCACGTGCACCACGTCGGAGGAAAGCGACGTGTTGATGGTGTCGGTGTCGTAGAAAATGCGGCTCAGCAAATCGCCGATGGCGTGGCGGTCGATGAAGCCCACGGGCATGTCGCACAGGTGGTCGAACAGATCCCGCCGCATCCGCAGCGTCACCCGGCGGCTGATATGCACCATGAGGATGGACAGCAGATAGGAAAACAGCGAGGAAGCCAAATAGAACGCCAGCATCAGCAGGGCGTAGTGCGCCACGCCGCCGAAGTCCACCCCGCCGGGCGCAGCGATGCAGTCAATGGCGCTGCCGGACAGGCGCGGGCCGATGAGGGCGAAGGCGTTGGAAAACAGGGTCAGAGCCAGGGCCAGGAGCAGCAGCCACTTGAACTGCATCATGTACCGGAGCAGGCGCAGGAGGGTGGCTTTTTTGTTGATGGGCTTTCTGCTGTACTGCTGGCCTTTCACGGGCATTCCCCGCAGGCTGCCGGGACGGTTATTCATCCTGCTCACCTCCCAGCTGCAATTGGGCGATTTCCCGATAGAGGGGGCAGGACTGCATCAAATCCTGGTGCGTCCCCAAGCCCTTGGGCTCTCCGTCCTCCATGACCAGAATCTGATCGCACTGCATCACGGCGCTGATGCGCTGGGCGATGATGACGGTGGTGGCGTTCCCGTACCCCGCCCGCAGCGCGGCCCGGAGGGCGGCTTCGGTCTTGAAGTCCAGGGCGGAGGAGGCGTCGTCTAAAATCAGGATGTCGGGATTCCCCGCCAGGGCCCTGGCCAGCAGCATCCGCTGCTGCTGGCCGCCGGAAAAGTTCTGGCCCCGGGACACCACTTCGGCATCCAGACCGCCCTTGTCCCGGATAAACGCAGCCTGGGCGTCGGCCATGGCCCGGTCAACCTGCTCCAGGGAGATTTCCCGGCCCAACTTGATATTGTCCCCAATGGTGCCCCGGAACAGCGCGTCGTTCTGGAACACCACGCCGAACATCCGCCGCAGCGTTTCCAGCGGCAGAGACCGGATGTCCGCGCCCTGGATGCGGATGGCCCCTTCGTCGGGGTCGTAGAGCCGCAGCAGCAGTTTAATCAGCGTGGATTTCCCCGCGCCGGTGGGGCCTAAAATGCCCAAGCGCTGGCCGCGCTGCAGCGAGAAGGACACGTCCTTTACGTCCGGCTCCTTCTTATTGTAAGAGAAGGTCACGTGGTCGAACTGGATATGCGGCGCGGCGGCGTCCAGCGGGAGCAGGGCGTCCGGCGCTTTCTCTTCCTCCCCGTCCAAGACTTCCTCGATGCGCCGGGCGGAGGCCAGGGCCTTGGAGTACATGGTCAGGATACGGGTGATGGTGAGCATGGCGTTCAGGATGATGGTAAAATAGGAAATAAAGGCGATGATGTTGCCGGGCCCGGTGAGCCCGAAGTGTACCCGCCGCGCGCCCACGACCACCACCAGCACCAGGCCCATGTTCAAAAGGAACTGCATGGTGGGCCCGTTCACCGCCATGACGGAGGCGGCCTTGGTTTCGCTGGCGGCTAAGGCTTCGTTGATCTGCCCGAAGCGGCGCTTTTCATCGGGGGTCTTAGACAGGGCTTTGATGATGCGGATGCCCGTTAAATTCTCCCGCACGATGCGGGTCAGGTGGTCTACGTTCTTCTGCTGTTCGGTGTACAGCGGCACGCCCTTGCGGGAGATGAACCACACGATCAGCGCCATGAAGGGCAGCAGCGCCACCAGCAGCGCCGACAGCGCCGCGTCCCGGGTCATGGTCACGATGATGCCGCCGACCAAAAGAATCGGTGCGCGGATGCCGATGCGCTGCATCATGCCCGTCATGCGGTACACGTTATAGGTGTCGGTGGTCATGCGGGAGATGAGGGAGGGGATGGTGAACCGGTCCATCTCCCCGGCGGTCAGGCGGGTGATCTTGCCGAAGAGGTCATGGCGAATCTGGCGCGTGCAGTCCCGCGCCACCCCCGCCGCTACCCGGTTGGCAAACACGTTGCCCACCCACGCCAGGATGGAGCACAGCACCATCAGCCCGCCGTACAGGTAAATCTGCCCGGCGTTTTTGGTCGGCACGATGCCGTCCAGCATGTAGGCCAATAATGCGGGAATCAGCAAGTCCATGATGGTGCCTAAAAACTTGCACGTCATGCCCCCGGCCATCCGCCGCACGTGGGGCTTCAAATAATGAATCAAAAACTGCAAGCGTTTTTCTCTCCTTCAAAGCTGCTTCTTCTGGAAATATGAGGATAAAATCAGTATACTCTGATTCCGCGGAATTGTCCACCGGTTCAGGGCAATTTTAACAAAGGTAGGAGGTAGGAAGTAGGAGGTAGGAGGTTTATCTTGTCGGGCAATGAAATGCAAGCCCAGATTCTGCCAATTAAAGCGCAATCATTCTTTAATCTCCTACCTCCTACCTCCTACCTTCGCAACGCCCCTTCCCCAAAAAGAAAGACCCTACATGGGACATGCCAAGCGGCGTCTCCGATATAGGGTTTCCGGATGTTTTTTCGCCTGCCGCCGTGCGGCGGTATTACAGCTGGCGGGAGAGCACGCGCTTCAGGAATTCCTGGGTTCTGGGCATTTTGGGCGCGGTGAACAGGTCGTTGGGCTTGCTGTCCTCCAGAATCACACCCCCGTCCATGAACAGCACACGGCCGGCCACATCCCTGGCGAAGCTCATTTCATGGGTGACGATCAGCATGGTCATGCCGCCGGAGGCCAGGTCCTGCATTACGGACAGCACTTCACCCACCATCTCCGGGTCCAGGGCGCTGGTGGGCTCGTCAAACAGCAGAATTTCCGGCTCCATGCACAGGGCTCTCGCGATAGCCACCCGCTGCTTCTGCCCGCCGGAAAGCTGGGCCGGGCGCGCGTTGCGGTAAGCCGCCATGCCCACCTTTTCCAGGTATTGCATGGCCCGCTTTTCCGCGTCGGCACGCTTCACTTTCAATACCTGCATCTGCCCCAGCACGCAGTTTTCCATCACGTTATGGTTGCTGAACAGGTTAAAGGACTGAAACACCATGCCCACCTTGGAATGATACAGGGTGCGCTTCCACTCCGTTTCCGCGTTTTTGCCGTGGAACAGGATTTCTCCCTTCGTGGGCTGCTCCAGGAAATTGATGCACCGAAGCAGCGTGCTTTTGCCGGAACCGGAAGAACCGATGATGCAGATGACATCGCCGGTATTCACGGAAAAATCAATGTCTTTCAATACTGAATGGCTGCCAAACGATTTGGAGAGATGGCGAACCTGCAAAACACTGTCACCCATCATTCACCATCCTCCTTTCCCGGCCGGTATTCCTTGCTGGTTTCATCAAAAGGCGTGCCCCGGTTGGGGTGGCTGTAATTGCCCGCGGTCATGGTCAGCTGGTCTTCCTGCACCAGTTCATAGTTGCTGGAGCCGTCCATCTTCCTTTCCACCCAGCGCAGCAGGAAGGAGGAAAGCAGGGTCATGGTCAGATAGCCCACCATTTCCACCGTGGCGGAGGGGAAATACAGATAGCTGGCGCCCACCGCCGCCCGGTGCGCGGAGAAGAATTCCGGGAAGCCGATGATGAACATGACGGACGTATCCTTCACGTTGATGATGAAGTTGTTGCCGATTTGCGGAATGATATTCCGCACCGCCTGGGGCAGGATCACGTGCACCATGCTCTGCCAGTGGGTCATGCCGATGGCGGTGGCGCCCTCGGTCTGGCCTTTGTCCACGGAGATGATGCCGCCGCGGACGGATTCGGCCATATACGCGCCCGTATTGATGGACACCACCACGATGCTGACCAGCCAGATGGACGTGAACTTCACGGCGTTATTGGTGAAATAGGGCAGGCCATAATAAAAGAACACGGCCTGCAGCACCATGGGCGTGCCGCGGAACACTTCCACATAAATGCGGATCACCGCCCGGATGAGGCGGAGGAAAAAGCGCTTGATGAAATGGTCTTTCCTGGAATAGGGAATCGTGTTGAGGACGCCGCAGATCAGGCCGATGAGGCAGCCCAGCACCGTGCCCACCAGGGCCAGCACCAGCGTGTTCTGCATGCCGGCCAGATACGATCCGCCGTATTTGCTCCATAGCTTGACCACGTCAGCCCACAGCTGCGCGAATCTATCCATTGTGTTTGCTCCTTTAATATATCACAGTTCCGGGAATACAACGCAGGGGCGGATACGCTCCGCCCCCGCATGGATGCGCCTCCGAAGGGACGCAAGCCCGTTCCTTAGTCCATCATGGGCTGAATGGCAATCGCATGGGCCATCATGGCGTTGAAATCATCGGCGGTCATCTGGGACAGCACCGCGTCAATCGCTTCCTTCAGGGCCGCGTTGCCCTTCATAACGGAAACGCCGATGTTCACGTTTTCCGCCCGTTCCTGCTCGGTGAACTGGAAGTCGCCCTCCGTGCCGGAGAAGTCCAGAATCACCATGTCGGGATAAGCCGCCACAGCGCCCTGGGCGGTGGGCATGTCGGTGCACACGAAATCCACCATGCCGGTTTCCAGCGCCATCAGCATGGCGGGCGCGGTTTCGGCGGCGGTCATGACGTTGGCCCCGGTGATCTGGGGCAGGCAGGTGTCATACCAGATGGTGGCGATCTGCGCGGTGCAGCTGCCGCCCGCCAGATCGGCAAGGCCCTTGGCCTCGGCGAAGGCGCTGCCCTGCTTGGTCAGGCAGACGATGGTGGCATAGAAATAGGGGCCGGCGAAATCCACCTGCTCGGCGCGTTCGGCGGTCATGGACTGGCCGGCAATAACGGCGTCAAAGGTGCCGGTCTGCACGCCGGGCACCAGAGAATCCCAGTCGGACTGGAACACTTCCAGCTGCCAACCGTTGGCTTCGCAGATTTTCTTGGCGATCATCACGTCGTAGCCGTTGGCGTAGGAGCCAGGCACGTTGCTGATGGGCACAGCGCCGTTGCTGTCGTCGCTCTGGGTCCAGTTGTAGGGAGCGTAAGCGCATTCCATGGCGATGGTCAGCACCCCGTCCTCCACGCCGGTGGGAACGTCCTGGGCAAGCGCGGCGGGACACAGGGCGATTGCCAGCATCAAAGCGGTAAGCAAAGCAAGCATTCTCTTCATTTTCAGTTCCTCCTCGTGTGTTTGAATACAAAAAGCGGGAACAGCGCAAACGCCATTCTCCGCCGGATTCCAATTTGGAATACCCGAATAGCGCTCCATGGCTCACCCATGACAGTCACAAAGATGTTTTCCTCGTGACCAACGCGCCGCAGGGCCAGCGCCGCGCGTTTCGGCGGCATTCCCTTTCGCTCAGGATCGCAGCCCCGGTCGGGCTCCCCTCAGGTACTCTTGTCTGCCGCGCCTCTATTCCGCTCCGGGTTTTCCCCGGTTCTTTTCCATTATAGCCCGGATTCCCGGGATGTCAAGGCTGGAGATTGTACATTATCTGTACTATGATTTGAAACAAAAGTTTTGCAAAATTGTTAAAAATGTGTTATACTATATTTTGTGGTTTTCTGAAAGCCGCATGAACAATCCAAGCGAGGTGCTTTATGGCGCAGAAGTATGACGCGGGCAGTATCAAAGTATTGGAGGGGCTGGACGCGGTGCGCATGCGGCCCGGCATGTATATCGGTTCTACCGGCAGCCGGGGCCTGCATCATTTGTTGTGGGAAATCGTGGACAACGCCATCGACGAGGCCATGGGCGGCTATGCCACGGAAGTGGAAGTGACGCTGCACAAGGACGGCTCGGCGTCGGTGTGGGACAACGGGCGGGGCATGCCGGTGGACATGCACCCGCAGCTGGGCATTCCCGGCGTCCAGGTGATTTTTACGAAGCTCCACGCGGGCGGCAAGTTCGGCAACGATAACTACGCCTATTCCGGCGGCCTGCACGGCGTGGGCGCTTCGGTGGTGAACGCCCTGTCCAAGTGGCTGACCGTGGACATTTTCCGGGACTGGAGCCACTACACCCAGCGGTACGAAAACTGGTACGACCCCAAGCAGAAAAAATATTTGTCAGGCCATCCGGTGACGGAGCTGGAGAAGGTGGGGAACACCCGTAAGCGGGGTACCCTGGTGCGGTTCCTGCCGGATGACACGGTGTTTGAAGAAACCGTGTTCAACGGCGACACGGTGCGCAGGCGGCTGCGGGAACTGGCGTATCTGAACCGCGGCCTCAAAATCACCTTTACCGACGAGCGCACGAAGGAAGAGGACAAAGCCTTTGCCGAATACTGCTTCGCGGGCGGTATCGTGGACTATGTGAAATACCTGAACCGGGATAAGACGCCGCTGCACGAGGAGCCCATTTATTTTGAGGGCAAGAAGGACGACGTGATCTGCACCGCCGCCATCCAGTACACCGACGGTTACACCGAGTCCGTGTTTTCTTATGTGAACAACATCCCCACCGGCGAGGGCGGCACCCACGAAACGGGCTTCCGCGCCGCCTGGACGAAGGTGCTGAACGACTATGCCCGGAAGATCGGGGCGCTGAAAGAAAAGGACAATAACCTGGCGGGCGAGGATTTCCGGGAGGGCATCACCGTGGTGCTGACCACCATGGTGAAAAATCCCCAGTTCGAGGGCCAGACCAAAGGGCGATTGGGCAACACCGAAGTGCGCCCCGCCGTGGAAGCCATCGTGGGGGAAAAGCTGTATGAATTCCTGGAAAACCTGAAAAACCAGGACATGGCCCAGAAGATCATCGAAAAGGCGGTCAAGAGCGCCAAGGTGCGGGAAGCCACCCGCAAAGCCCGCAACCTGGCCCGGACCAAGAACGAGCTGGAAGCCGCGCCGCTGGTGGGCAAGCTGTCTGCCTGCACGGGCAGGAAAGCCGTGGAAAACGAGTTGTTCATCGTGGAGGGCGACTCCGCCGGCGGCAGCGCCAAGCAGGGCCGGGACCGGCGGTTCCAGGCTATCCTGCCCCTGCGGGGCAAGCCTTTGAACGCGGAAAAGAAGCGCCTCGACCAGGTGTTGGCCAACGAGGAATTCCGCTCCATTATCACGGCGCTTGGCACCGGCATCGCGGAGGACTTCGATTTATCTTCTTTGAAGTATCACAAGGTCATTATTCTGGCCGACGCCGACCAGGACGGGGCGCACATCCGTTCCATCCTGCTGACCTTCTTCTTCCGCTATATGCGCGACCTGGTGGCCGACGGGCATGTGTACATCGGCATGCCGCCCCTGTACGCGGTGAAGAAAAACAACGGCATCCAATACGCCTATGACGATAAAGAATTAAAGAAGGTCACCGCCAACCAGAAGGGCTACACGCTCCAGCGCTACAAGGGCCTGGGCGAAATGAACCCCGAACAGCTCTGGGAAACCACCATGGACCCCACGCATCGGAAGCTGATGCAGGTGACCATCGAGGACGCGGCGGAGGCCGATTCCCTCATCACCGTGCTGATGGGCGAAAAGGTGGAGCCCCGCCGGGAATACATCATCGAGCACGCCGAGTTCAACAAGGCCGACCACTTCGACAAGCAGCTGGACAAGCAGGCGATCACCTACACATGATCCATCCGGGAGGCGAAGCCCATGGCGAATCAACAGCATTACAGGCCCATCCGCATCACGATTGATTTATGGGTGGCCCGCATCGGCAGCGTCATCGGATGGGTGTGGTTCGTGTTCTGGGCGCTGATGGGAGTGACGGGCGTGGGCATGTGGGTGTTCGGCCAGGCGAAGGACGCCGCCGAAAAGATCCTGCCCTTTTTCCTGCTGGGCCTGGCGGCGCTGCACTGGCTGTTTATCCGCTTCTGCCGCAGAACCAAGGACTTGGAGCTGGACTTTCATCTCTACTGCGCCATCTTCGCCAAGGAACCCAACAAATCCATTCCCGAAGTGGCGAAGGCCGTGAATGAGCCTGTGTCCGACGTGATGGCGAATTTAACGGAAATGTGCCGCCGCGGGTATTTCAACGGCTACATCGACCATCGAACCCAGTGCATGGTGTTTCCCCATTACCGGCCCGAAAAAACGGAGCATCCGGAAGAAAAGGATCTCTGCGTCATCCAGTGCCCCGGCTGCGGCGCGGTGAACGCCATCGCCAAGACCGGGGACGCCTGCAAGTACTGCGGCGCGCCGCTGAACCTGGAACCGCCGGAAAATACGTGATTTCTGAATACAGCCTGGAGGAAAGTCTTTATGGCGAAAAAACCCCCTGAACCGGCCCTGACGCCGGATATTATCCAGACGCCTTTGGAGGACGTGCTGCACCAGAGCATGATGCCCTATGCGGAGTACGTCATCCTGGAGCGGGCCATTCCCCGGGTGGAGGACGGCCTCAAGCCCGTGCAGCGGCGCATCCTGTTTACCATGCACGAACTGGGCCTCACCCCCGACAAGCCCCACCGAAAGTGCGCCCGC
This sequence comes from uncultured Eubacteriales bacterium, assembly GCA_902795275.1. GTDB lineage: Bacteria > Bacillota > Clostridia > Christensenellales > Aristaeellaceae > RUG563. Next base: position 40,677 of record CADBKQ010000001.1, read on the forward strand.
ATCGTGGGCGACTGCCTGGGCAAATACCATCCTCACGGCGACACCAGCGTGTACGACGCCCTGACCCGCATGGCCCAGCCCTATTCCCTGCGGGGCGTGATGGTGGACGGCCACGGCAACTTCGGCTCCATCGACGGTGACAGTGCCGCCGCCATGCGGTATACCGAAGCCCGCATGGCCCCGCTGGCCCTGCAAATGCTGCGGGACATTGAAAAGGACACGGTGCCTTTCCGGCTGAATTTCGACGATACATTAAAAGAACCCGACCTGCTGCCCGCCCGTTTCCCCAACCTGCTGGTGAACGGGGCCAGCGGCATCGCCGTGGGCCTGGCCACCAACATCCCGCCCCATAACCTGCGGGAGGTGACGGAAGCGGTCTGCATGCAGATCGACGACCCGGACGTGCCGTTGGACAGGCTGATGACCGCGGTACCCGGCCCGGACTTTCCCACCGGCGGGATTTTATTGGACACCCCGGAGATTCGCGCCGCCTACGAAACGGGCCGGGGCAAGCTGACCCTGCGGGCCAAGGTGACGATGGAACCGGGGCCTTCCGGGCGCACGCTCATCGTGATTCACGAAATCCCCTACGGCGTGGCGAAGGCCGCCATGCTGGAAAAAATCCTCAAGCTCAGCGAGGAAAAGAAGGCGGCCCTGGGCTGCATCCACGACATACGCGACGAGAGCGACCGCACCGGCATGCGGGCCGTGATCGAGCTGAAAAAGGAAGCGAACCCGCAAAAAGTGCTGGCGGCGCTGTACAAGTACAGCGATTTGCAGGTCACCTTCGGCGTGAACATGGTGGCTGTGGCGGCGGGCAAACCGGTGCAGATGGGCCTGAAAACGGTGATCGGCCACTTCATCCGCCATCAAAAAGAAGTTGTTACCCGCCGCACCCAGTACGAGCTGGACCAGGCCAAGGCCCGGGCGCACATCTTGGAGGGCCTCATCATCGCCGTGGACAACCTGGACGAGGTGATCGCCCTCATCCGGGCCAGCAAGAACGGCAAGGAAGCCAAGCAGCGCTTGATGGACCGCTTCGGCTTCACCGACGTGCAGGCCCAGGCCATTCTGGATCTGCGTTTGCAGCGGCTGACCAACCTGGAAATCTTAGCGCTTCGCAAGGAATACGAAGAAATCAAGAAGCTGATCGACACCCTGGAGGGCATCCTCAAGAGCGAAAAGAAGCTGCTGAACCTGATCAAGAAGGAGCTGCGGGAAATCGCGGAGCAGTTCGGCGACGACCGGCGCACGCAGATCATCAAGGAGGAACCGGAAGAAGCCCTGCCCGAAATCGAGGAAGGCCCGCTGCCCGAGGACGCGGTGGTGTTCCTGACCCGGGGCGGGCAGCTGCGACGCATGGCCCCGCGGCTGTATGAAAAGCTGGACATGCCGGAAAAGGAAAGCGACATGCCGCGCTACTTGTTCCGCACCCAGACCGACCACACCCTGTATTTCTTCACCAACCTGGGCAACTGCTACCCCCTGTCCGTGGGCGCGCTGCCGGAGACTGCCAAGCCAAGGGAGCGGGGCGGCGGATTGACCTCCGTGCTGGCCGGGCTGGAAAACGGCGAGGAATGCGTGTCCCTGCTGCTGATGCTGCCGGGCAGCCTGGCCGGGATGGGGGACTTGCTGTTCTTCACCCAGCAGGGCCAGGTGAAGCGCACCAGCGCCGCGGAATACGACGTGCGGCGCTCCAAGTTCGGGGCGGTGAACCTGAAAAACGGCGACAAGCTGCTGGCCGTCATGCCCGCCGAGGAAGGGGCTGACCTGCTCATGATCACCCGCAAGGGCATGAGCATCCGCTTCCCGCTGGACACCGTGCCGGAAATGGGCCGGGTCAGCGCGGGGGTCAAGGGCATGAACGTGGCGCTGGACGACCAGGTGATCCTGGCCTGCCCGATTTCTGTCTCCGATCAGATCATTCTGTTCACGGAACGCGGCTACGGCAAACGCCTCATGAGCGCCATGTTCGACGCCCAGGGCCGGGCGGGCAAGGGCGTCAAGTGCGTGTACTTCAACAAATCCGGCTCTACCGGAACCTATGTAGCCTGCGCTGCTCGCATCACGTCTGCCCGCGCCTTTACGGTTTTGCAGCACGGCGGCATTATGACCCCCATGCAGAGCGACGACCTGCCCTGCCAGGACCTGACCGATAAGGGCAAGCCCGTGGTCATGGCGGTGCTGGACGACGTGGTGGAGGATTTGATTTTATAAAACAGCAAATAAAACAGCGCGGACTTCTGCTTCGGCAGGGGTCCGCGCTGTTTTTATAATCGTTTACACGTTGATTTCCTGGGCTTGCACTTCGCTGCCTTTGTTGGCGGCCAGCAGGGGAGCGATCACGGTGTTCAAATACTCCCGCGTCTGCATGGCGGCGCAGCCGATATAGTTTTCCGGCAGCAGCGCATTTTCCAGGGCTTCTTCGTCGGCCTGGAAAGCGGGGTCGGCGGCGATGCGGGACAGCAGGTCGCAGGGCTTGCCCTCCATCTTCACGGCGTTGGCGGCGGCAATGGAATGGACGCGGATGTGCTCGTGCAGCTCCTGCCGGTCGCCGCCCCGTTCCACGGCATCCATGAGAATATTCTCCGTCGCCATGAAGGGCAGTTCCTCTTTCAGGTGCTTTTCAATGACTTTATCGTACACCACCAGCCCGGAAGCAATATTCAGGTACAGGCTGAGAATGGCGTCGGCGCACAGGAAGCCTTCGGCCAGGGACAGGCGGCGGTTGGCGCTGTCGTCCAGCGTGCGCTCGAACCACTGCTCCGCCGCGGTCATGGCCCCGTTCTGGGCGTTGCTGATGAGGAAACGGCTCAGGGCCGTCATGCGCTCGGAACGCATGGGGTTGCGCTTGTAGGCCATGGCGGAGGAACCGATCTGGTTCTTTTCAAAGGGCTCCTCGATCTCCTTCTTGTGGGCCAGCAGGCGGATGTCGTTGGCGAACTTGTGGGCGCTCTGACCGATCTGGGACAAGGCGTTCAGCACGCGGCTGTCGGTCTTGCGGGAATAGGTCTGGCCCGATACCGGCACGGCGTCGGCGAAGCCCATCTTTTCCGAAATCAGGCTGTCCAGCTGCTTGACCTTTTCAAAGTCCCCGTGGAACAGTTCCAGGAAGCTGGCCTGGGTGCCGGTGGTGCCCTTGCAGCCCAGGGGCTTTAAGGTATTCAGGCAGAAGTCGATTTCCTCCAAGTCCAGCGTCAGGTCGTTGAGCCACAGGGTGGCGCGCTTGCCCACGGTGGTGGGCTGGGCGGACTGGAAGTGGGTGAAGGCCAGGCAGGGCTGGGCGGCGTGCTCCTCCGCAAACTGGGAAAGGGCCTGGATGACGGCCAGCAGCCGGGCGCGCACCAGCTTCAGCGCGTCCCGCAGAATCAGCACGTCGGCGTTGTCGCCCACGTAGCAGGAGGTAGCGCCCAGGTGGATGATGGGCCGGGCGGTGGGGCACTGGTCGCCCCAGGCGTGGATGTGGGCCATTACGTCGTGGCGCAGCTTCTTTTCATAGGCCGCCGCGGCGTCAAAATCGATGTCCGTCTGGTGGGCTTTCATTTCCGCGATTTGCTCATCGGTAATCGGCAGGCCCAATGCCTGCTCGGATTCGGCCAGGATGATCCACAGCTTCCGCCACAGGGAGAATTTATTCTGCGCAGAAAAAAGGAACTGCATGTCCTTGCTGGCGTAGCGGGTGGAGAAGGGGGAAAGGTATCCTTCGTAGTTTTCCGGCATGGCGCGTCAACCTCCTGCGTCCTTGGTAGTGCCAGACTATTATAGCAAAAAAAACCTTCCCGCGCAATCACACGGGAAGATTTGTGCTTTATTTGTTCAGGTATTCCGTTTTCCGGACGCTCCAATCAAAGATTTCGTCCGTCGGTTCCAGGGGCGGCAGGTTCAGCAATTCGCTGATGGTGACCATTTCGTAGCCCTGTTCCGCCAGCCAGGGAATCACTTTTTGCAGGCAGTACCAGTCCGCTTTCCGGGCGTGGAAGAGGATGATGCTGCCGTTCTGCACGTTCTTTTTCACTTCGTCCGCGTCGGTGGAGTCCACGTCCCAGAGGATCACGTGGGTGTAGCCCACCTTTTCCAGCTGCTTCTGGAAGACTGCGTCATGGCTGCCGAAGGGCGGGCGCAGGGTGCGGAGGGGGTAGTGGTAGCCCAGCAGATGGTCGATCACGTGCTGGGGATACTTGCTGTACAGGATCTGGTTGAACTGGGTTTCCTTGGTCATGCGCTTGTGGTGGTGGGTGTGGGTGCCGATCTCGCTGGAGGACGCGGCGATGGCCTGCCACATTTCTCTGTCCGCCTGGGACACCTTGTCCTCTTTCAGCAGGTCGCCCACGGGATAAAAGGTTATACTGCCGCCGTAGGAGGAAATGAGCTCCCAGGCCTTTTTCACATACTCGAATTCGTAGCAGTCGTCCATGGTGACAGCCACCCGGTGCTGATTCCGGTCGCCGTTGCGGATGGCGTGGGGCCAGGGGTCGTTTTCCTGCCAGTCCATGCCCGCGCTCTCGGGAACGGGTTCGGCGAAAGCGCAGGGAAGGAGCAAGCATAGCATGAGCAGGAAAAGAATAAAGCGTTTCAACATAAACAAACCTCAATCAACGTCGTTTCATGCAAATTCCCTTTATGGCTTTCTTGGAAAGGGGGGCGGGGGAAACCATTCTTTGGCCTCCAAAGAATGGTTTCCCCCGCAAAATATTTACTTTAACGGCCGAATCAGAATCAGGGGCGTCAGCTCGTCGCCCTGGCCGGAGGGGTTGTCCTGCATGGCGTCCTGGATCTCCTCGTCGGTGAGGGGGAAGCCGTGGCACTTGCCCAGCTGGTCGCGCTGCAGGTCGTTGGCGTCCATGAGCACCACGGGAATGCCGGTCTGCTTGTAGAGGTCGTCGCAGAGCTCCACGGGGTTGCTGGGATTGATGAGGGCCATTTCCTTGTATACGTCAAAGCTGGAACGGAAATAGAAACCGTCGATGCCGCCCACGCCCTTGCCGCAGACCTTGTAGAACACGCCGTGGATGCCGAAGGGCTTCGTGACGGCGGAGCAGAACACCGCCAGCAGCACCCGGGGCAGGCCGCAGATGTCGATGACCAATTGCAGCTTGTAGGGCTCGTGCATGCCAACGCCGGTATGGTTGATGCCGGCGAAGCGCCAGAGGAAGTTGGCCCAGAAGCCGGGCTTCACTTCGTCGCGGGTCTTGACACTTTCCACGCACATGCACATGACCTTCGCGCCGAAGGACAGCACGTCGCCCTCCTGGTACAGGGGCCGCACATATTTTTCCACCAGATCCTTCTGGCTCTCGCCCCGCTGGACGAAGTGGGTCTGGATGGCGAAGCGGTCATATTTGCGGCCGTTCTTGCCGGTCACGGTGCCGCGGTCAAAATATACGATGCCGTCCTTTTCACGGCGCTGATCTTCCAGGTTCCGGGAAGGAATGATGCCCATAGCCCTTACCTCCATAAATAGGAAAGAATACTTTGCCATTGTACACCCGGGCAGGTCTATTTGTCAATGTTTGCGCATACCTTCCCGGGAGGAGGTGGGCGCATGGATACGACGCGCTGGGCGCTGCTGGGAATGACCGCCGCCGTCACCGGAACGCTGGTCGTGATTTCGCTGTCGTCTTCGCCCCAAAGCCGCCTGTATCGCTGGACGCGGCGTATTTTCTGGGCCGCGGCGCTGCTGCTGGTCAGCGGGGAAATCGGCGGGGTGGGGCTGAACCTGTTCAACCTGGCGGTGGTGGCGGGATTGGGATTGCCGGGGTATATGGCGGCGATGGCGCTGCGTTTTCTTTGATTCAGTTCTCCATGCACCGCAGCTCCACTCGCACGTCCACATCCGCGCTGCAATAAGCGTCCCGCCAATGCAGCTGTTCCCAGTCCCGCACGGTGAGAAACTGCCGGACGGCATGGCAGCCGAAGCCGAAGCCGTCGCAGCGCAGGGCTTGCAGATGCCGGATGAACGCGGTGATGTCCTGCCGCAATTGCGCCGTGATGAACGCTTCGTCCACCGGATGGCCGGGGGTATACTGCCCTTCGCAGAACACCCGGACAGACAAAAGAACAGGCTTCCGGGAAAGCTCCACCCTGATTTCGGCGGGCCTGGCGGCCAGGACCCGCAGGGTGTTGTCCTGCCCGTCCAGGAGGGCCAGGGCTTCCACGTGGCCCTCCATCAGGTGCAGCAGCGCCATTTCGTAGCCCGTCAGATACCCGGACACCCGCACGCCGTCGGTGGCCGCCGCGCCGAACACCTCCACCGTCTCCGCGCTTTTCCGGGGCAGATTGCCTGCCAGGCTGTCCAGCGCGTTTTCGACAGGAGCGGAGGACGCGCCCGAAAAATCGTTCACCGCGCCTAAGATGAACAGCGGGTCGCAGAAGCCGAAGCCCAGGTCCCGCACCCCGTCGCAGAGGGTGGTTTTCGGCGTGAAGCCTTTGCCCGCGTAGTTGTTCAGGGTTGTTTCGGTATAGCGGCTCAATCTCATGCCCACGTAGGGCTTTTGGGCTTTCGAGAAAGCCTTCGCTTCTCCCTTGCACACGATCACCGCCGCCGAGCAGCGGAACCGAGGCAGAGCGTCGATCTGCTGGAGCAGCCGGGCAAAGTCTTCCTGCCGGGCGGCGCGCTCTCCGATCATGACCTCCCGGGACTGGGAAAAATCCAACGGCCGGGGCGTGGCGGCGTTCAGCATGGTCATGGCGTCGGAAAAGGTGGGGCCGGAGGCTTCCACCATCAGATAGCTCTCGTCCTCTCCGCTGGAAGCCGCGCTGCGGGGCGCTTTCACAGACACGGTCACTTCGCCCGTTTCGCTCCTGTCCACGGTCAGCGCGATCACCAGCAGCTCTTCCTCCAACTGACGCGGCGCGCAGCCGGCGAGCAGCAAAGCGCAAAGAGACAGGAAAAAAAGTGCTCTTTTCATTTCGTCGGCTCCTTCAGCTTTTTCCGGTGAACGGCGCTGCCGACAGATAAAAGGAAAACCAGCGCCAGGGTGACGGGGCCCCGCAGGAAGGCCAGCTGAATCAAAGTGTCCTGTATCCGGGGAGATTGGGCAACGGCGCAGGGAACCAGCGCCAGGAGCAGCAGCATCGTGACCCAGCCGGAAGCGGCCCGTTTTCCCGCCATCTGCGCGGCCAGAGACGAAGCCTGGTTTGCGCTGTGGCTGAGGCACAGGAAAAAGAGCAGCAGGAGGCCGATGGTCTGCATGCTCCAGGCGGGGATGGAGGGTGTCATGTTGACGGCCAGCATCAGCCGCCAGCCCAGGGTTTCATTCCGCGCCATGGCGTACACCGGCATCAGCCATACGCTGACCAGCATGGTCAGGCAGCCCGCCAGGATGGCAAGCAGCACGGGAAGCGTGACCGCGTTTTTCTTTTTCAGCAGGGGAGACAGGGCCTGACTGTTCTGGGGCGTCAGCAGCGGCCAGACGCAGCCCGACACCGCGCCGCACATCCACAACGCCCCCTGTCCGACGGTGTTCCATCCATAGCCGAGCAGCGGGAAAAAATGCGCCGCTTTGCCGCAGGGAACGGCGGCCAGCATGGAGTAAAGAAGCAAAGCGAAGATCACCCATTTCAGGAAGCGGGCCAGCCGGGCGAGGGCGTCCTCCGTCCTGCCGCTGTTGGCCCAGGCCAGCACCGGCGCGATGAGCAGCGCCATTTTCCACAGGCTGTGCTCCGGCATGGCGTCCAGCAGCATGGCGCAGAGGGCCGCGAAGGTCAGCTGGGCGTTGAACAGGTGCAGCAGCAGGAACAGAAACAGGACGGGCTTCTCCATGCGCTTTCCCGCCGCGAAGGAAATCACGCCCGCTTCTTCCTCCGCGGGCGCGGCTGTTTTCCGGGCCAGATACACAAGCAGCAGGGCAAAGGGAATCGTCAGCAGAACGGACAGATACCCCGGCGTGCTCACATGGCCGTACAGATACAGGGCCAGGCCGATGAAGATTTGCGCGTAAACGGAAATGCCGCACAGGGCGGCGCGGTCCTGGGCCAGGGCCTGCCAGCGCTGGGCTTTCATCTGCTGCGGGCTGTGTACGCAGGCGGTGGTTTTTCCGGTCATGGCTTCTCCTTGTCTGGCTCATCCCAGGCCCGCATGGCCCCTTGGACGCGGTTCATATGGAACGGATTGGCGATGGCGCCCCGCAGCCGCTGCCGCCACACGGGCAGGCGCACCGCCCGGTCGGGATTGGCGGGGCGCTTGGGCGCGACAGGCGAAAAGTAAGGCGCTTTCAGGCTGGTGACGCCGAACGCCCGCAGCAGCAGGCAAAACAGCGCCAGCGCCATGCCGGGATACCCGCCGACCCCCGCAGCCAGCAGCAGGATCAGCTGCCCGATGCGCAGGGCAAGGGTCAGGGAAAACGAGGGGGCGGCGTAGCTGCCCAGGCCGCTCAGCGCCACAACAATCAGAATCAATGGGCTGAACAGCTCCGCTTCCACCACGGCCTGGCCCAGAATCAGGCCGCCCACAATGGACAGGCTGGCCCCCAGCGCGCCGGGCACCCGGGTGCCTGCCTCGTTGATGAGGCTGAAAATCAGCAGCATGATCAGCATGGAGGGGAACAGGGACAGCGGCACCTTGGCCTGGCTTTCCACCACCGAGGTCATGAGGGACAGGCTCAGCCCTTCCGTATGGTACACCGTCAGGGCGATGAACAGTCCGGGCAGCAGCAGGGAAATCACCATGCCCGCCAGCCGCAAAAGCCGCAGGAACGTGCCGTACTGCCAGCGCATGGCGGTGTCGTCCGGCGCGTGGAACAGGTGCAGGAAACCCACCGGCAGGGCCAGGGCCGCGGGCGCGTTTTCCATCAGGATCACGATCTGCCCCTCGGAAAGGAAGCTCACCGCCCGGTCGGGCCGTTCGGTGCAGGCGGTCTGCGGCAGCAGGGCGAAGGGGTCGTCCTCAATCAATTGTTCCAGCATGCCGATGCTGGACACATAGTCGATGTTGCACCCTTCCAGCCTGCGCCTGACTTCCTCCACGTTTTCCCGCTGGGCGATGCCGTCCAGGTACATCAGGCATACCCGCGCGGGGACTTTCTTGCCCACGGCCGCGGCTTCGCACACCAGCGCGGGCGTGCGCATCAGCCGCCGGATGAGCACCGTGTTGTCCCGCAGGGATTCCGTAAAGCCCTCGTGGGGCCCGGCCACCACGGATTCGTTGACGGGCTCGGAGACGCCCCGCTTCACGAAGCCCTTCATGTCCGCCACCAGCGCGCCGTCCATGGTGTCCACGATCAGGGCCGCGTCTCCGCTGAACACCCGGCTCATCACAGCGGAGACCTGGGCGCTGGGGGAGACGGAGGCCAGAGGCAGCACGATGTTGATTAGATACGTGTCCAAGGGTTCCTCCGACGGCGGGGGAGCGGCCCGGAGCAGGGGCTCCAGGAAAAAGCGCTGCACGCTTTCGCTGTCCGTCAGCCCGTCCACATACAGCAGCGCCGCGGGATGCCCCAGCGCCGTAAACCTTCGCAGCGTTACGTCCTCGCTTTCCTCCGTGTGGGCCGCGTGACGCAGCAGTTCCAGGCTTTGCCGGTAATCCGGCCCGATCACGCCGGGCGTCACAGGTTCCCAGGCCGTTTCCGCCAATGCAGCCGCCTCCTTTCCCGCTGGCTTTTTCCTTTAGTATGCGGGAGGATGAGGAAGAATATACAAAACGCCGACGCAACTTTTTCCCGCGCGCGGCCTTGTTTTCAGGCCACAATCTGGTTGACAAGCCGCATCCTCGGTAGTATAATGTCACAGGCTGATTGCTTTCAGCGGGTGACCGCATCCGATCGCCTATGCGCCGGTCATCCTTTGATGATCGGTGACGATATAACAAAAAGAAAAAGAAATGAGGAAACAGCATGAAAGGTAATGTTCTCGTTGGTCAGTCCGGCGGCCCCACTGCCGTCATCAACGCCAGCCTGGCGGGCGTGTTCAAAACCGCCAAGGAACGCGGCTACAACAAGGTCTACGGCATGCGCTACGGCATCCAGGGTTTCATGGACGAACAGTATGTGGATCTGTCCGATCATATCAAGAACGAGCTGGATCTGGAGCTGCTCAAGCGCACGCCCTCCGCTTTCCTGGGCACCTGCCGCTACAAGCTGCCGGAAATCCACGAGGACAAGGCGATCTACGAGCGCATTTTCGAGCTGCTGGATAAGCTGGACATCGAAGTGTTCATCTACATTGGCGGCAACGACTCCATGGACACCATCCGCAAGCTGTTTGACTACTCCCTGCTGACCGGCGCGAAGCAGAAGTTCGTCGGCTGCCCCAAGACCATCGACAACGACCTGGCCATCACCGACCATACCCCCGGCTTCGGCAGCGCCGCCAAGTACATCGCCACCTCCACCAAGGAAATCATCTGCGACGCCATGGGCTTCTCTTACAAGAAGAAGAACGTGAACATCGTGGAGATCATGGGCCGCAACGCGGGCTGGCTGACCGGCGCCGCCGCCCTGTCCAAGAGCGAGGACTGCGAAGGCCCCGACCTGATTTATCTGCCCGAGCTGCCCTTCGACATCGAGGGCTTCGTGAACGAAGTCAAGCAGCTGCTGGAAAAGAAGGACGTGGTGGTCGCCGTCGTGTCCGAGGGCATCAAGACCAAGGAAGGCAAGTACGTCTGCGAATACGCGGGCGCTGATTCCCTGGACGCTTTCGGCCACATCCAGATGAGCGGCACCGCCGCCTACCTGGCCCAGGTGGTCAAGAACGAACTGGGCTGCAAGACCCGCGCCATCGAGCTGTCCACCCTGCAGCGCGCCGCGGCGCACCTGGCCAGCAAGATCGACGTGGACGAAGCCTTCAACGTGGGCGGCGCGACGGTCAAGGCCGCTGACGAAGGCTCCTCCGGCGTGATGGTGGTCATCGACCGTGTGTCCGACGATCCTTACCAGAGCGCCACCGGCGTCTACGACGTGCACCGCATCGCCAACGGCGAAAAGGTGGTTCCCCGTAAGTGGATCAACAAGGCGGGCAACTATGTTACCGAAGAATTCCTGGACTACGTGCGTCCCCTGATTCAGGGCCACTACACGCCCATGATGGTTGAGGGCCTGCCCCGCCACCTGAGCATCACCCTGAAGAACTACGACTGGAGCGCTCCCCGGGGTAAATAATTAACTTGGGGAACTTAAAAAAGGCGTGCTTTTCATAACGGAGAGCACGCCTTTTATTCGTCAAAAAACCCCCGGAAGAAGCGGCGCTCCTTCCGGGGGAATTGCTTGTTTTGGAAACCGATTACCGGATCAGGGTGATATTGCGGAACACGCTGACCAGGGTGTTGGCCACGGTGGACATGGTCTTGATGAAAATGTCCAGCGCCACGCCAACCACGTCCTTGCGGGTGTCGCCCACGGTGTCGCCGGTGACGGCGGCTTTATGCGCGGCGGAGCCTTTGCCATAGCCAGCCAGCGCGCCGGATTCGATGTACTTTTTCGCGTTGTCGAACGCGCCGCCGGAGTTGCCCATGAAGATGGCGCGGGGGATGGCTACGATGGTCGCGCCGATGAGCAAACCGCCCACGAAGTCCACGCCGAAGAGGAAGCCGCCAATCACGGGAATGACCATCGCCAGGATGGAGGGCACCAGCATCTTTTTCAGCGCCTGCTTGGCGGCCAGTTCGATCATGCGGTTGTAGTCCGGCGTCTTCTGCCCGGCCAGCACTTCGGGCGTCAGCTGCTTGTCGCCCTCGTCGGCCATCAGCTTGGCGGATTCGATGGTGTTGTCGGTCAGCATGGCGGAGAAGTATTCCACCAGCGCGCCGCCGATGATCGCGCCGGACACCACCACGAAGGAAGCGATGTTCAGGCTCATTTCGGCGGAGTAGTTGCCCACGTAGGACACGATCAGGGAGACGGTGGCGAAGGCGGCGGAGCCGATGGCAAAGCCCTTGCCCACAGCAGCGGTGGTGTTGCCCACGGCGTCCAGCTTATCGGTGATGACGCGCACGTTGGCGTCCAGGTGGCAGCTTTCCGCCAGGCCGCCCGCGTTGTCGGCGATGGGGCCGAAGGCGTCGATGGATACGGTCGCGCCGACAAAGGCCAGCATGCCCAGGGCGGCGACAGCCACGCCATAGATGCCCGCCAGCTTGCCGGACACGAACAGCGCGATGCCGATCATCAGCACGGGCAGCAGCACGCTGCGGGAACCCACGGCGTCGCCCTTGGTGACCACGAAGGCTTCTCCTTCGGGGGCCATTTCGGCCAGGGTGCGGGTGGGCTTGTATTCGGTGGAGGTGTAATACTCGGTGATGGAGCCGATGGCCACGCCGCTGGCAATGCCAAGCACGGTGCAGATCCAGGGAGATACCCAGCCCGCGGTCCAGCCGTACTCATTGCTCAGCACCGCGCCGTCCACACCCGCGAAGCAGATGGCGGTGACGCCAAAGCCCAGCACCACGGTCAGGCCCGCGGAGATCCAGGTGGCCAGGTTCAGCTCCCGGGAAGGATTGTCGCTCATCTTCTTGCGGTCGGCGTAAAACAGGCCCAGCAGGCAGCTGAGCAGGCCCACGCCCGCCAGCAGGACGGGATAGGTGATGGTGCCGCTGAATACCTTTTCCAGCACTTCTTTGGCTTCGGTGAACTTGCCTTCATACTGCTGGAACAGGATGACGGCGATCATCAGGGAAGCGGAGATGGTGGCGACGAAGGATTCCAGCAGGTCGGAGCAGTTGCCCGCGATGTCGTTCACGTTGTCGCCGATAAAGTCCGCGATCACGTTGGGCACGCGGGAGTCGTCCTCGGGCAGGTCGTTGCGCACCTTGGCCAGGATGTCGGCGGAAATGTCGGCGGCCTTGGTGTAGTTGCCGCCCGCCACACGGTTGAACATGGCGACCAGGGAGCAGCCCAGGGAATAGGTGGAGATGCGCATGATGGTGGGGTTGACGCCCGCCAGGGAGGTGATGTAGCCGCCGCCCGCCACGTCATGGCGCACGCTGCCGAAAATCATCAGGACAGCCACCAGGCCCAGCAGGCCCAGGCCCTGCACGCACAGGCCGGAAATGGAGCCGCCGCAGAGGGCGACCTTCACGGTTTCACCGATGGACAGGCTTTCGCGGGCCTTGTTGGCGGTGCGCACGTTGGCGTAGGTGGCGCTGCGCATGCCGATCACGCAGGCGCAGGAGCTCATCAGCGCGCCGAAGAGGAACGTGATACCGCTGGTTTTTTCAACGAACAGGCTGAACACCGCCGCCAGCAGAATCACCACGATCACGATGGTGCGGTATTCGGTTTTCATGAAGGTGTTCGCGCCGGAACGGATGATGCCGGCCATTTCGATCATTTCCTGCGTACCTTCGGGCATCTTGCGGATGCGCTGATAGTTGTACGCCACGTACGCGATGGCCGCGGCGACCACAACCAGAACCAGGATGTACCATGCCAAGGACATAAGGGGCAACCTCCCATTCTGAAAGTATTATTGCATGCAGGGGGTTTTTGGCCTTTTGCGGAAAAGCCTCCTGTTTCTTACCTATTATATATTTACCGGGTGCCGCCGTCAATACCTGCCGCCGAAAGAATTTATCCTGTTTCGTGCGGCGCGCGCGGGCTATTTCCTTTTTCGGGGTTTTGTGGTATACTGTCACCTGCCGCGCCGCGGCGATTCATCAAACAAACACAGGGGGAAACATGAACAAGAAAGATATTGCCGAAATCAAGCGGCGCTTTAACCTGGAACACAACAACATTACCTGCATCCGGGGCTGCTATGTGAACAATCAGGGCGAAGTGATTTCGTCCTTCACCCGTTCCCTGGTTGGCATGGCCCAGGAGGAAGCGGAAAAGTACCTGGCCATTTTCAAGCGCACCCTGTCCGGCACCCAGGGCCAGAACCTGCTGGACATCCGCTTTGACCCGGAAACCATGGAAAGCTCACCGGAATACCAGTTGCTGACGGCGCTGAAAAACACCGCCCTCAAGGACGACGAGACGGTGGAATACTTCTTTCAGCAGATCATTGCCAGCCTGCACATGGAGGATCACTACCTGATCCTGCTGATGCACGACGGCTACGACATCCCTTACCGCTCCAAAGAGGACGACAGCAAGGTACCGGACATGAGCACCGAGGTGTTCCATTACATCCTGTGCAGCGTGTGCCCGGTAAGGCTGACAAAACCTTCTCTTAGCTACGACGCGGGCCGCAACGACTTCCGCAGCCGGGAATCCGACTGGATCGTGGGCGCGCCGGAGATGGGCTTCCTGTTCCCGGCCTTTGAGGAACGCGCCGCGAATGTTTACGAAGCCCTGTACTATACCCGCGACACCGCCGAGGGACACGACGATTTCGTGAACGCCGTGTTCCAGTCCGAGCTGCCCATGCCCGCCGACCAGCAGAAGGAAATCTTCCAGGCCATTTTGCAGGAAACCCTGGAGGAGGATTGCAGCTACGAAGTGATGCAGGCCGTGCATGAGCAGGTGATGGAGCGCCTGGAGGAGAAGAAGCAGGAAAAGAGCGCCGAGCCCGTGCAGCTGAGCAAGTACGACGTGACCGACGTGCTGGCGGAATGCGGCGTGTCCACCGCCCACATGGAAGCCTTCAACGACAAGTACGATCAGGAGTTCGGCCAGCAGGCGCGCCTGGACGCGGTGAACATCACCAATGCCAAGCAGTTTGAGGTCAAGACTCCCAGCGTGGTGATCAAGGTCAATTCCGACCGCACCGACCTGGTGGAGACCCGCGTGATCGATGGCCACCCCTACATTCTCATCCGCGCCGACGACGGCGTGGAGGTCAACGGCGTGAACGTGAGCATGCCGCAGTAAAAATGTACTGATCCCATACAAAGACCACGGCAGGAATGCTGTGGTTTTTTCATGCGGAGATTTCATATTTCGATTTCTTTTGTCCAATGATCATTTTTTATAACAAATTCATAAAAATTGACAAATTTGGTATGGCACACGCTGTTTGATTATGCTATAATAGGCATGGTGTATAAGCTTTTATTTGATTACCTTTTTTCTTCTTTTCCGCTTCCGCTTGCTCCGGTCATGCCGTGAAACGGCCGGACACGCCCTGGATGGCGGGAAATGACAGAATGATTCCAAGCATACACGATACGGACTGAAAGGTGAACACGCATGAAACAGATACCCCCGGATAAAAAACTGCGTATCGCGATCATCGGTCATAAGCGAATCCCTTCCAATGAGGGCGGCATCGAGAAGGGCGTGGAGCAGCACGCCGTGCGCATGGCAGCCTTGGGCCATTCCGTGACGGTTTACAACCGCGGAAACAACAATATCCACGGAAAAGCGTTTAATGAAAAACCGCTGAAGGAATACAAAGGCGTGCGCATCATCACCGTTCCCACGCCCAACAGGATTGCCCCGGTGCCGGTATATTCCTTTCTGGCGACAATGCACGCCATTTTCAAGCGGTACGACGTGGTGAGCTACCGCGCCTCCGGCCCCTGCGTGATGGTGGCGCTGGCGAAGCTGTTCGGCCTGCGGTGCGTGGCATCCCTGCACGGCTTTGACAGCCAGCGGGACAAATGGGGAAATTTCGCAAAGAAATATCTGGCGTTTGGGGAAAAAATGGCGGCCACCCGCGCGGACGCCTGTTTGGTGCTGTCCAGAAAAATGCAGCGGTACATCAAGGAAACTTACGGCCGGGACGCCATTTGCTTCGCCAACGGCATTGACCGCCCGGAAAAGCTGCCCTGCCGGGAAATAAAGGAAAAATGGGGCCTTGAAAAAGACGGCTACCTCCTGTCCCTGGGCCGGATTGAGCCGGAGAAGGGGCTGCACTACATGATCGAAGCGTTCCGCAAATGCAAAACGGACAAGAAGCTTGTCATCGCGGGCGGCGACAGCAACCATGAGTATTGGGACAAATTGCAGCAGATGGCGGCGGGGGACAGCCGCATCCTGTTCGTCGGCTATGTGAAGGGAAAAACGGTTCAGGAACTGTACAGCAACGCGTATATGTTCCTTTTGCCCAGCAACCTGGAGGGCATGGCCAATACCCTGCTGGAATCCATGGCGTACGGCAATTGCTGCCTGGTGAGCGACATTCCCGAAAACACGGAGGTGACGGGCGATCTGGCCGCCATCTTCCCCAAAGGAAACGCGGACGCCCTGCGGGAACAGATGCAGGCGCTGCTGGATGACCCGGCAAAGGTGGAAGAAATGAAATCACGCACGGCGGATTATGTGGTGGATCACTACAACTGGGATATCGTGGTGGAGCAAATGCTCCGTATTTTCCGGGGAGAAAAAGTGGATTACGAAACTGTATTCAAAGAGTATAAGGAAAAGATGAGGCCATGAAAAAGGTTGCCATTATCGGCCAATACGGGGAAGGGCCGGATTACGTGACGGGCCAGGCCGTGAAAACCCACGCCACCGTGGATTGGATGATCGGCCGGTTCGGACGGGAAAATGTGGAAATCGTGAACTCCTACGGCTGGAAGAAGCGCCCGCTGCGGCTGTTCCTTTCCATGCTGCGGGCGGTCGCGCACTGCAAAAACGTGATCATCCTGCCCGCCCAGCACGGGGTCAAATTCTTTCCCCGGGCGGTCAGCGGCTTGAACCGCCTGTTCCACCGCCGGATTTTCTTCATCGTGATCGGCGGCTGGCTGGCCGATATGCTCAAAGAAAAGCCCGGCCTGCGCCGGGCGGTGGCGAGCTTTGACGGAGTGTGCGCCGAAACGGAAACCCTGGCTCGGCAATTGCGGGAGGTGGGCGTGGAGCATGCCTGGTGGCTGCCCAATTTCCGCGACTATGTGGACACGGAGGACAAGCGTCCCGCCACGACGCCGCCGGTTCGGGTGTGTACGTATTCCCGGGTGACGGAGAGCAAAGGAATCGCGGACGCGGCGGTGATTTGCAGGAAAGCCAATGCCGTGCTGGGCCGGGATGTGTTCCTGCTGGAGGTGTACGGAAAGGTAGCGCCGGAGTATCAGGAAGCGTTTCAGCGCCTCTGCGAAACGGAAAAAGAAGTGATGCGCTACTGCGGCGTGAAGAACGCCGAGGAATCGCTTGCGGTGCTGCGGGATCAGTTCGCCCTGCTGTTCCCCACCTATTACGAGGGGGAATGCTTCGCGGGCACGGCGCTGGACGCGTTTCTGTCCCGCACGCCCATCATCGCGAACGATTGGAAATACAATGGGGAAGTGATTCAGGACGGCGTGAACGGCTTCCTTTACCCCTATCGGGATACGGACGCGGCGGCGGAAAAGCTGGCCGCCCTGTACCGGGATCCGGTGCTTTACCGAACCATTCAGGAGGGCTGCCGAAACAGCGCCTTGGAATACGATTCCACCCGGGTGCTGGAAAAATTAGTGAAAGAAATGGCGTGAGGGCAACATGATGGAAAAGAAAATCGGAATCATCGGCGTGGACGGCGAAGGCGCCCGGTTCGCCACGGGCCAGGCGGTGAAATGCCGCACGCTGCGGAAATGGTTCATCGGCGCTTACGGCGAGGATCAGGTGCTTTTCGCCAACATTGACAGCGCCAAGAAGCATCCCTTCCGCGTGCTGGGCAACATGATGAAAGCGCTGAAAAACTGTGTGAACATCATCTTCATGCCGGGGCAGAACACGGAAATCTTCTGCCCGGCCATCCTGGCCCTGAACCGCCTGCGCCATCGGCACATTCATTATATTGTGACCGGCGGCGACCTGGCGGAGGTGATTAAGCGCCGCCCCTCCCTGGGGAAGCAGATCGCGCAGTTCGACGGGGTTTATGTACAGTCCGTGAAGCTGCGGGACGAGCTGCGGGCCATGGGCATCCCCAAGGCGCAGTATCTGCCCAACTGCCGGGATTATGTGCCCGCTGTGCCCTTTGACCATTATGCCGGAAAACCGCTGCGGCTGTGTACCTATTCCCGGGTGACGAAAGAAAAAGGCATCCTGGACGCAATCGAAATCACCAAGAAAGCGAACGCGCTCATCGGCCATCAGGCCTTCACGCTGGAGGTGTACGGCAAGCTCTACGACGCGTTCGAGCCCGAATTCCGGGAGGCGCTCAAGGAGAACGAAGGCCTGGTCAGCTATCAGGGCGTCAAGAAGGCCAGCGAAACGGTGGATACGCTCCGCAGCTGTTTCGCCATTCTGTTCCCCACCTACTTTGAATGCGAATGCTTCGCGGGCACGGCGCTGGACGCTTATTCCGCCCGCATCCCGATCATCGCCAACGACTGGCTTTTCAACAGCGAAGTGATCCGTTCCGGCGTGGACGGCTTCATCTATCCTTTCCGGGACAACGACGCGGCGGCCGCCCAGCTGAAAGCGCTGTATGACGATCCCGCCCTGTACGCCGCCATTCAGGCGGGGTGCGAAGAGAGCATGAAGCGGTTCTCCACCGATCACGTGATGAACGAATTTGTGAAGAACCTGACCTGACACAGCCGGGAAAGGGAGGCGGTTTTATGATTCAAAGCAAACGCGATTTGCGGGAATACCTTCGCCAGGATCAGATTGCCCTGGGAAAAAAGAACCAGAAGAAGCCGTCTCCGTTCGGCGACGAGGTGTGGCGGTTTCAGATTCTGATGCGCAGGACGGAATATCATGTCAATTGCGCAAAGAACCCACTGCAAAAAATGATTGCGCAGCTGTACCGGCTGCGCTACCATCGTTACTGCGTCAAGATGGGCTTTCATGTGCCGCTGAATATTTTTGACGCGGGCCTGTCCATCGCCCATTACGGCGCGCTGGTGGTGAACAGCAAGGCCAAGGTGGGCAAAAATTGCCGCATTCACGCCATGGTGGTGATCGGCGCCACCAACGGCGACCCCGCCGCGCCGGTGCTGGGCGACAACGTTTATATCGGCGCGGGCGCAAAAATCGTGGGGAATATTCATATCGCGGACAACGTGGCCATCGGGGCCAACGCGGTGGTGGTAAAATCCATCGAGGAGCCAGGCACCACCTGGGGCGGCGTCCCCGCCCGCAAAATCAGCGAGCGCGATTCCCGTTGCAACCTGTGTCAGGATCTGTTTCAATAAACCTCCCGGCCCGGCATTATTTGGCTGAAGGAGCGAAACAGGATTTTTCGCGATTTTATCGAATTGTAAACATCGACAGAATGGAACAGATGGCTGTCGAAAACAGACGACGCCTCCGCCCATCCGCTGAAATCTGTTGAAGGAAAGGAACGAGCAATGGCCGCGAAGAACAAAAACAGGGGCATCATGAAAATGATTTCCCTCATTTTGACGGCAGTCTGGCAGAATAAGCTGTGGATCATTTTTTTAGTGGGTGTCACCGTGGTGTTTACCGCGTGGCATAACGCGATGACCAAGCAGCAATCCGCCAAGGCATCCCTGGCGCTGCGTTACGAGCAGGCCTACGAAGGGCTGAATCCAAACGGCACCCGTTTTAATATCAACGAGCTGTTAAGCGAAGAGGTGCTCAGCAAAACCATCGAGAAGGCGGGGCTGACGGGCACCGTAACCACCGACGACCTGCTGGACTGCCTGGCGGTCAGCGCTTCCGGCTCCCAAAGCGCCAAGAACATGTATATCGCCACGGAGTACAGCGTCCAGCTGAGCGATAAATGCCTGCCCAAACGTATCAGCCCTAATAATATGCTGACGCTGCTGATGGAAACCTACCGGCAATACTTCCTGGAGCATTATGGAAGCAACGACAGCGCCCTGAACATTAACTGGTCTGACGCAAACGATTGGGAATACCTGGAATTTGCAGACATTATGTCCGTGAAGGTAAACAATCTGATTACGTATCTGGAAGACCTGCGGCAGGAAAGCGGCATGTACCAATACCACACGGAAGGCGAGTCCTTCCGTTCGCTGAGCGAATCCATTTCAAACTTCCGGGACATTTATCTCAACAAATATACCTCTTATGTGACCATCAACCATCTGTTCAAAAACTCAAAAAACTATGAGAGCAAACTGAAATACCGCCGCTTCCTGACAGGGCAGACCCTGAAATCCAATGAAGACCGGTACGCGATTTACCAGGATGCCCTGAATATATATGACGAATCCATGATCACGTTCGTCATGGTGCCTCTGTACGACGGAGCGAAGGGTTTGTACATGGCCCGCACCGCTATCGGCATGGACGATCTGACCGAGCAGTCCAAATCGTATGCGGAAAAAATTGAAGTTAACGCCAAAGAAATCAAAGTGTGTGACTTAAACATCGAAAACACAGCCAAATCCACCAGCAAAACGGGTTCCGAGAGCGATAAATACGCTTTCGCCGATTACATGATCCAGGAGATTCAAAGCCATCTGGACAGCCTGATTCTCCGTATTCAGGCTGTAAAGAAAGAGTATGAGGATTATCGGGACAAAAACTCGATTCAGTATTCCCTGAGCACCTACGGCCTTTTTTCCGGCTATGATGTGAAAAAAGCCGTTATGGCCGGGGCGTTGATGGGATTGTTGTGCGTGCTGTATTACACGGTACGAGAGTATTCCAAGCAGGAGTAAAGCCCATGAGAGAGTTTCAGATCACGCGATATTTGCAGCGCTGGTGGTGGATGATCGCCGTTCTGTCCGCGCTGAGCGGCATCCTGTTTTATACCTTCATATCATCCCGCCAGACTTACCGCGCCCAAACCCTGATTGAGTTTACCAATCCCCAGGCGGAACAGGGGCTGTATCCTTCGGGGGATGAGATCAACGTGCAGGAGATCCGTTCATCCTCGGTGATTTCCAACGCGCTGTCGAGCATCCGGTATCCCGGCGGTGTGGACGAGGTTCGCGGCAGGGTCAGCATCGGGGAAAACCTTTCTGATGAACAGAAGGCTATTCGCGACGCCAAACTTGCCGCCGGCTTGACCTACGATGTTTTCCCCACCCAATACGTGATCTCCTATACATCCGCCCGGGGAGAAACGAGCACCGACGCCCGAAGGATTCTGGAAGCCATCGTGGACAGCTATATCCGGCTGTACTCGGAGAAATATGTTTCTCTCTCCAAGGTGCCCAACAGCGTGGAATCCTTGCAGAACCTGAATTATGACTATATCGAATGGGCAGAGGTCATTGATAATTTTATCAAGCTGGACCGTGAATACCTGTCCAGGATGAAGGGCATGCGCACGGAATTCCGTTCCTCCGCCACGGGTTACAGCTTCCAGGATCTATATAATGAGTATAACCTGATTTATACGGTCTATCTCCCTTCGCTGTATTCCGAAATACTGGATCATCATATCACCAATGACCGGGAACTGCTCATCGCCCGGTACCAATACCGGATTGACCAGAATAACCTGAATATCAAAAACTATCAGGAAGCCCTGACGCTGGTGGAGCAGATGATCCAAAGCTATACCACCAAAAACCATGATACTATGGACTACCACTGGCGGGGCAGCGAAAATGTGGCCGATGCGGAAACCGGCGCCATCGGCAACCGCTATGTGCTGGGACAGGTGTACGATTTTGAAGGCCGGGCAAATTACAAACCGCAGGACATCACCTATGACAACGTGCTGAATCGTTACGTCCGCCTCCGCGGGGATATTTCCCTGAAAAAACTGGATAATGAATACTGTGAATTCATCCTTTCCGCGTACAGGGACGCCTCGCAAACCGCAACGGAAAGCGAAACGCAGGATGTCGTCAATCTGATCAATCTGATTGAAAGCAAGCTGCGCACGCTTGACCGCCTGCTTACGGCCACCGCCGCCGAGCACAGCGAAGTGGAAACCATCCGGAACGTGATGGTGCGCTCCACGGTCAACGTGACCGAAATGACAAATGTGAAGCTCTACACCGTGATGATCATCGCCGTTTTCTTCTTCTTCGGCGTGGTCGGCGCAGTGGTGGTGGGCCGCAGCCTGGACTTTGTGGAATATCGTTTCTACACCGATCCTTCCACCGATTTGCCCAACCGCATGCGCTGCGACATGGAAATCGAAAAGCATTCCAAAAAAATGCTTCCTTTCCCCTTCACCTGCGTGGTCATCATGCTGACGAACATGAACGATATCAACGCCGCGGTTGGCCGCGACGCGGGCAACGAGACCCTGCGCATCTTTGCCGGCTATATCAAGGACTGCGCGGAGAATTACGGCTTTGTGGGCTATAACGGCGGATTGCAGTTCCTGTGTTTGTTCCCGGAGTGCGACAAAGCCCGGTCCACATATTATCAGAACCTGCTGATGCGCACGATTTCGGAATTCAACCGGGGCGGCCACGGCGTGGTGATCCGTTACAAGCTGGCTTCGATCACCGCCTCTGAAAGCACGCCGCTGTCCATGCGCGAGCTGCTGTCCTCCACCATGCAGCATTTGCGGATCACCCCTGTGGTCATCGCTGAGGAAGAACACTTCGCGGAAGAGTGAGATGATTGCTCCGCGTTTCTCCAATTGATTCATGACAGAAAAGGAATCTTATGAAGTTATCAATCCGGTTTGAAAAGAAGCCCGGCCATGCGGAACCGATTTTCGGCCTGATGTACGCGGGATTGATTGCGCTTTCCACGCTGCGGGGATATTTTAAGCTGGTGAATCTTCCCTGGTTTGTGACCCAGTTCTCCTATATCGCGATTATCGGGCTGGGCATTCTGTGGGTCTTTATCAGCGGCCAGACGTCACGGATCAATTTGTCGCTGAACGTGATGATGTTTCAGATGATTCCCAATCTGATCATTCTGGTGTGGTCGGTCGGATTGTGGGTGTTCCGGCAGGAGCCGCTTTCGCTGATCATGCGCGGCTCCTCCCTGGTGCTCTACCAGATCCTGCTGCTCGCCATGCTGATCAGCGCTGGCATGATGTTTGGCGGTCAGTGCATTGAATACACATCCCTGGGGCTGATACTGGCTAACACGCTGATCCTGCTGGATGTGATGCGGCGGAAGGGCGTGGGGTCCACCATTACGGGCATGATGCAGTTCCTGATGAGCGTCGGTTCGCGCGACAATGATATTTCCAGGGCGCTGGAGGTGCAGGATCCCACATTCGGAATCGGCATTCTGCTGATGTATTACATTTTGGAGGGAAAAAAAGAGCACTGGCGATGGTTTCATATTCTTGCGCTCTCATTCTATGTAATGACGGGATTCAAGCGAATTCTGTTCCCCGCCATTGGATTGGGCGCCGCCTATTACCTGCTGCTGAAAAAGTATCCCCGGCGAATCAAGATGGCCGTGACCGTATTGATCGGATTGATCCTGATTGCCATCAGTCTGGGATACGTGATATTAATCCGTGCGGGACTATGGTTTGACCTGTGCGATCGGTACGGCATCGATCTGATGGGCAGGAAGCGGCTGTACGGCTATATGGAGAGCTACTACACGATCAGTCCGGGATACTTGGGAATGGGAAACGGGATGGTATCCACGGTATTGGAGGTGCTGGAGAAAACAGGAAACCGACGGCTGCACAGCGACGTGCTGCGCATGTATATCGAGTTGGGCATGCCCGTATTCCTGCTGTGGTGCTATATCACGTTCGTTTATACATATATCCATTTTGCGAAAAAGTATTCTGAGCGTTCAGCCGCTATCTACATGGCGGTGACGCTGCTTATGTATGTCACTTTCCTGACGGATAACACCCTGGAAAAATATTGTCCGGAAATCGCGTGGCATGTGCTGCCTCTGGGCATCATCCTGGAGGAAAGAGAAAAGTTTACTTCCTCCTTTAAACACAATATCCTTTTAGTCAGCAATGAAAGGAGAAAACTATGGGCGAATCAGAAAACAGCAAACCCGATGTCAGCGTCGCCGACGAACGCGAGCCAAGCGCCCCGGCAGATACCGGGACAGGCGGTGCAGAGTCAGAAAAAAAGCCCCGGCGAAAGCTCTTCGGCGGAAAACGTGGCAGCAAAACTGACGCAGTTCCGAAAAGAAAAGTGGGGGAAAAGCGGAAAAGAAAGATAGCAAGAAAGAAATGGACGTTAAAAATGTTCCTTTTCCGGTTGATCGTTGTGGCGGCAATCGCCGTTATGATCGGCGCGGAGTTTGTACGGCTCACGGATATGAGCGATTTTGTGGACAGCTTTTATGTGGTGGATGATGAGAAAATCAAAAATCCCATGCGCATCGCGGTGCTGTCCGACCTGCATCTTCAGGAATTCGGAAAAAACAATATCCGCCTGGTGGATGAAATCAGGAAGCTCAAACCGGACATCATCGCCATGGTCGGGGATATGATGAACCAGAACGACCCCGACGTTTCCGTGGTGATTACCTTGTGCCGCCAGCTGGTGGATGTTGCCCCCGTTTATTTCAGCTATGGCAACCACGAAAAGGAAGCCATCCGCGTGAAACAGACCAGCACACTGAATGCGGATTTGGAAAAGATGGGCGTCCACGTACTGCACAACCGGTATGAGACCATCGAGGTAAACGGCAATCTGATCGATATTGGCGGCCTCTCTGCCAACCCTGGCACCGAGAACGCGGATTATACCCAGCGTTTCTGGCAGAAATATATCAAAACCGCCAATTACCATTTGCTGCTGGTGCATTATCCCCAGTTCTTCTTTAAAGGCGGGGCGCTGGTAGGGTCGAATATCGACATGGCGCTGTGCGGCCATCTGCACGGAGGACAGATCGTCGTTCCGTTCCTGGGCGGTCTGTACCATCCGCTGGAAGGTTTCCTGCCCGAAATGACCGACGGGTGCCATCAGGTGGAAGGCACATGGGTTGTTATCAGCCGGGGCCTGGGCAATGGAAAATCCATTCCCCGGGTGAACAATCCCCCGGAGCTTGTGATTGTGGATTTAATGTAAAGTACTTTTTGACAGTCCCGGACATGCAATTTCAGCGCTTCTTCCGTTCGGACTTGCATATCCCTGACTTGGAAACACACTCCGGATACTTCAGAAGAAGGTGAGGCTGCGGTGCGCTTCAAGATCATCACTTTGAGTTTTCTGGGCGTATTGATTCTGATTACCATCGTGCTTCAGCTGACGATGCTGGGCAATTATGAAGAGATGGTGGAATTGGAGTACGACGAATTCCAGATTCGGATCGATTATCACCGCATGGCTCAGGAAGTGCTGAATCTGTTTCATCATGAAAAAAGCATTCGTCCCGCGCCCGGCAGCACAGACAAGCCGCCGGAAGAGCAGGACGGCGATTTGGCCGAGCAGGGAGAACTCGCTCCCTCCCTGCTCGCGGCGCCCACAGCGCCTGTAATAAACGCCGTGACTCCGATCATCAAAGTGAGGTAACAAAAGATGCAAAGCGCACGTTCGGAAAAAGGCCGCCTGGATTGGCTGGACATTGCAAAAGGTTTTGCGATGCTCCTGGTTCTGGTCGGGCACAGTATGCGGGATGAAATGCGCCAGGTTTCCCCGGCGCTGGACTTTCTGTACCGCGCTTTTTACATCTTTCACATGTCTTATTTCTTCTGGCTTTCCGGATACAATTACCGCATGAGCCGGGGGAGAGGAAGAACCCCTGCGCAAATTCTTTCCCGGCGGCTGAAAAAGCAGGTGCCGCCCTGGCTG
Organism: uncultured Eubacteriales bacterium; assembly: GCA_902795275.1. Classification (GTDB taxonomy): domain Bacteria; phylum Bacillota; class Clostridia; order Christensenellales; family Aristaeellaceae; genus RUG563. The sequence goes on from CADBKQ010000001.1 coordinate 66,046, forward strand.
GTTTACACCCTGTTTGTTTTCGCCGCGTTCTCGATCGCCATCCGGATTCCCGTTTTCAGGGGAACGCTGGAAAGCGCGGGCTATGGCGGAATGACCTTCGTTTCCTACATGCTGAGCGCTTTGCAGGCCAATAATCCCTGGGCCTATCATCTGTGGTTTTTATATGTGCTGCTGCTGCTGACGGTGATCCTGTGTCTTGCCGACGGAATAACCGGCGGACGGTATACGACGGCGGTATGCGTTGGCTTGATTGCGTTGGGGCTGGCCGGCCTCGCCGCGCAGCCGCTGCTGTCCCTGGGGGCGTGGTGGCGGCTGGTGAATTACCTGTCGCTGTATCTGCCGATGATCTGTCTGGGAGTGCTGATGGCGGAATGGAAGCTGCCGGATCCTGTGGTCTGGATCTGGGGCGTCGCGGGGCTGGCGTATATCGTGGTGCGCGCGGTGTTCTTTTCCGGCTTTTCCGGCAATTCCCTGCGGGTGGAAAGCCCGGCGGGCCGTTTCCTGATTTACCTGCTGGCGGATTTGCTGCTGCCGGGTACGATGCTGGCGCTCAACCGCCTGCTTGACCGGGGATGGCTCGTGCGCACGAACGCCGGAAAGAAAGCGTTCCGGTTCCTGGGCCGGGAATCCATGATCATTTATCTGGTGCATCAGCCCTTCTGCTGCGCGTTCCTGGGGCTGATTCTGTATAACAGAATGAAGCTGCCCGCGCTGCTTGTCATGGCTGTCTGCCTGGCTGCCAGCATCGCGGTTCCCTGGGCCGTATCTGCGCTGCTCAAGAGAGTCAAAGCCAGGTTCACGAAGGCCAACGCCGCGGCATAATCCATTTACGCTCCGGTCTTCCGCACGATCAACCGGCGACGGCAGGCGCATGGGAAGCGGCTTCGGAAAGGATGAGAAACATGGCTGCGCTTATTTCGGTTGTTATCCCGATCTATAATCAGGAGAAATACATCGGCGATTGTCTGGACGCCTTGCTTCCTATGTGCACGGACGAGGTTGAAGTGGTGCTGGTCAACGACGGTTCGACGGATCGCAGCGAAAGCATCTGCCGGGAAACCATGCGCCGTTATCCCGCGAATGTCCGCCTGATCACCCAGCAGAACAGCGGGGCGCTTAAGAGCAGGATGAAGGGGATTGAGGACGCTTCCGGCGAATATATTCTTTTTGTTGATTCGGACGATCTGCTGCTGGAAGGCGCATTGGAAACGCTGCTCCAAACCCTGCATGAAAAGCGCGTCGACATGGTTCTTTTTAACGCCACCTGCGATATTGCCACCCGCAAACCCAACTTCGATATTCCCCTCAGGCACGGGCAGGAGCTGGCCGGGGAAGACAAATATGAGGTATACCGGCTGCTGTGCAGTTCGGATGTGCTGAACAACCTGTGGACAAAGTGTATTCGGAAGGATTTGTTCCGCTACGCCGCGCTTCCCGAAAGCGGCCAGCGGCTGACCAACGGAGAAGACCTGTACCAGATCCTTGCGCTGGCCGACCATGCGGAATCCTTTGTATATCTGGATCGCGTACTGTACTTTTACAGGGTGATGGAAAACGGAATATCCAGGGTGTATAACAAATATTATTTTGAATCCGAAAAAGTGGTATGCGCGAAGCGGCTGGAGTACGCGAAAAAATGGAGCCGGAAGGACGAACTGACCGCGGGCGTGCGGGTTCAGACCTACAAGATCATGCGGGAGGTCGCCAGAAAGCTGCTTATTTCGGGCAAACCCTGGAAGGAAACCATGGAAGAAATGCGCAAATTCAGAAACGACGTCTTTTTCAAGCAGTATTATCTCCAAGCGCACGACGCCCCGGATCGCAGGGATCTCATTCTGAAAGGGCCTTATCCGCTGATGTGGGCTTTCAAAAGATACTACGATTTTAAAACCGCGGCAAAACACAAATGATTCAAGAAAGAAAGGCGAACCTGCGCGATGAAAATCGAAAGAACAAAAAACGCTGCGCGCAACATTGTATTTGACGGCGCTCTCAAGATGTTCAATCTCGCGATGCCGCTGATCATGCGGCGGATTATTCTGAATTATCTGGGCGTCAACTATCTGGGCCTCAGCGGATTGTTTACGTCCATCCTGTCCTTTCTGAACCTGGCGGAGCTGGGCGTGGGCGGCGCTATGATTTTCAGCATGTACCGGCCCATCGCAGAGGATGACGCGCCTACCATCTGCGCCCTGATGCGCCTGTACCGCACGTTTTACCGGGTGATCGGCCTGGTCATTGCCGTCATCGGCCTGTCCATCACGCCTTTCCTGACCAGGCTGGTGCACAGCGACCTTCCGAACGGCATCAACCTGTATATTCTTTATTACATGAATCTGGCTTCCACGGTTCTGACCTACTGGCTGTTCGCCTACAAGAACTGTCTGCTGCACGCGCATCAGCGGACGGACGTAGGCAGCAAGATCACGCTGGTGATCAACATCGTGCTGAACGTGGTTCGGGTGCTGGTGCTGGTCTTTTTCAGGAGCTATTATCTTTACCTGGGCGCGCAGCTCATTTCGCAGATCGCTGAAAACATCATCAAATCTATCGTCGTATCCAAAATGTATCCCAATTATTCGCCCAAAGGGACGCTGCCCAAGGAAAAGGTGCGGGATATTACGCACAGGGTGCGGGATTTATTTACAGCGAAGTTTTCCGGGGTCATCCTCAATTCGGCGGACACGCTGGTTATTTCTTCGTATCTGGGCCTGGTTCCGCTGGCCCTGTTCCAGAATTATTTCTACATTGTCAATGCCCTTCGCGGCATTCTGTATGTGTTCCTGGCTGCCTGCAAAGCGGGAATCGGAAACAGCCTCGTCACGGAGAGCCAGGAGAAAAACTTCTATGACCTGCGAAAGCTGAGCCTGATGTTCAACTGGGTCGTCAGCCTGAGCAGCGCGATGCTGATGTGCATGTACCAGCCGTTCATGCGCATTTGGATGGGGGAAGAATACCTGCTGGATCTGGGCTGTATGTTCTGCTTCGTGTTATACTTCTATACCTATGAGATCAATCGCCTGGTCAATTTGTATAAGGACGCGGCAGGCATCTGGCACAAGGACCGCTTCCGCCCGCTGGTGGCGTCGCTGGTAAACCTGGGCTTGAACCTGGCGACCGTGCAATGGCTGGGCTTATACGGCGTGGTGCTTTCCACCGTCGTTTCCGTGGTGCTGATCGAGCTGCCGTGGCTGATCAACAACCTTTTCCATGAAGTGTTCCCTACAAGTTATTTGTGGACGTACTTGAAGGATCTTGGTTCGTACATTGGAGCCAGCGCCATCTGCATCGCGGTTTCCTGGTATCTTTGCGGCCTGTATCACACAGGCGAGTGGGGTACGCTGATTCTGAATGCCTGCGTGAGCTTCGCCGTGACCAACCTGATCTTTTTCCTGCTGTTCAGCCGCACCAGGCTGTTTAAGGATTCCCTGCGCATCGTCAAAAAGACCGTCCTGCGCAAAGTCGGAAAGAACGCGTAAGCGCCTGCCGGGCGAACAACGGCCCGCGAACAGAGGAGGAGAAAACATGCCTGAAAAAGCTGTTAAGATATGGCGTTTCCTGACGGCGATGGCGAAACGGTTTCTGCTGCTGCCCATTGCGAAAATCAAGTTCCGCGGGAAAACGGTTTGGCTTGTCTGCGAGCGGGGCACCGACGCGCGGGACAACGGGTACCACATGTTCCGCTATCTGCGAAAAGAGCATCCGGAAATCGACGCCTGGTATGTCATTACCCGCGACTCCGCCGATTATCAAAAAGTCGTCGGGCTTGGAAACATAGCTTTCTATGGTTCTATAAACCATTGGCTGGCATATATCAGCGCGAGCAAGATTTTGACTGCTTTTGAACAGCACTTTTGTCCAAGCCCCAGTTATTCGTTTTATCGGTATGTATGGAGAACAAAACAACAGCGTGTTGTTTTTCTCCAGCACGGCGTCATCGCAAATGATATACCGATTTATCACCAGGAGAATTCCCGCTTTAATATCTTTATCTGCGGAGCGAAACCGGAATATGATTTTATTTCTTCCCATTTTCATTATAAGCGCGGTGAGGTAAGATACACTGGGTTAGCCCGTTTTGATGCGCTGCACGATATCAGCGTCAAGCGTCAGGTGCTGATCATGCCCACATATAGGAAATGGCTCAAAGAAAAAACTGTACAGGAAGTTGCGCAGAGCAACTATGTCCGGCAGTGGCAATCATTGCTCAATTCTCCGCGGCTGAAAGAAATGGCGGAGAAATATCAGATACCGATTCTGTTTTATCCGCACCAGCTGATGCAGAAGAATATCAGCCTGTTTTCTTCCGATTCCACATGGATTCGGATTGCTGATTCTCTTCATTACGATGTTCAGCCGCTTTTGATTGAATCCGCTTTGATGATAACAGATTATTCCAGCGTTCATTTTGATTTCGGTTATATGAAAAAACCGGTTCTTTACTATCAGTTCGATGAAAAGGAGCTGTTTGAGAAACATGTGGAAAGAGGGTATTTTGATTATCGCACGATGGGATTTGGAGAATGTGTGGAAACAGAGACCGCATTGTTGGATCGGCTCGAAGAGTATCTCGCTGACGGGCTGCGGGAAAAACCCTTGTATGAAAAACGTTTAGAAGGTTTTTTCCCGCTCCATGATACACATAATTGCGAACGGATCTATCAGGAGATCGTCAAGGGATAATGCCGTAAAAGCAATCGAAGATGGATTGTTTTAGGAGGTAGTGTTTATGGATTATTCCGTCAGTATCAGCGTTGTGATGTCTTCATATAATACCGAGCTTTCTATGCTGAAGGAAGCGGTCGAAAGCATCCTGAATCAAACGTTTCGTGATTTTGAGTTTCTTATTATTGACGACGGCTCCACGGATGGTTCGGATCAATACCTGAAAAGCCTTTCGGACGAACGGGTGAAGATCATTCAGAATCCCCAAAATATCGGGATCACGAAGTCGCTGAATATTGGCTTCAAAGCAGCGAAAGGGAAGTACATCGCCCGTATGGATGCGGACGATATTTCCCTGCCGACCAGGCTTGAAAAGCAGTATGCATATATGGAAGCCCACCCCGAAGTCATCGTTTGCGGGACAAGGGCGGGTATTCTGGACGAGAAACGGAATGTCAGGCCTTTAAACGTGAATGTCCCTGAGAATATGGAAGAATACCGGGTCAGAATGATTTTTCTGAACCCCGGGCCAATTCACCCCACAGCTTTTTTCCGCCATGAAAAGCTGCTTGAGTATCATATCTTATATGATGAGAAACTGATCTACGCGCAGGACTATGGAATGTGGGAAGTGGTCAGCCGCTATGGGAAAGTATCCTCGCTGGATGAAGTGCTGCTGTATCGTCGGAAACATGAGAAACAAATCTCAATAGCGAAAAGAGACGTTCAGAAAAAATGCGACAAAATGACACAGAAGAAAATCCTGTCGGATTTATTGGGCAGCGTTTCTGACGAGGAAGTTGAACTGCATTATACGCATTCTACCGGGTACAATCAAGATGCCACGATCTCCCCGGAAGTGGCCGCGTGGTATGACCGTCTGCTTCAGGCGAATCAATCGCGTCATATATATGAACAAAAAATACTGCAAAAATTTGTTTCGTTCATAAAAAAGAGATTGGTTCTGCAAACTATAAAGCAGAACCAAAACCTGTCGAAATACGAAAAAACCCGTTTGTTTTTCCGCTACCTGCCATTTTTGCGGGCTGTTAAAACCATTCTTTTCAAGTGACACATGAGGCATGAACATATATAAATGATACAAGGTATAGGCGAAGGCTGGAAAAGCTATTTGCCTTGTTTGCCTTTGCGATAGGAAAGGATGGCGTAAACAATCCCGCCAATGATCACGGCGGATATAGCGCTTGTTTCTCCCCGTCGGAAAGAAACAGGTCTTCGCCGTCGGAGGAGGACAGCTTGAAGGGCAGTTCTTTCTTGTCAGCCGCAAGGGTGATGTATCCGTTTTCGGGAATCACATAGCCGTCAAGCGGAAACTTGTCCAGATGGTCTTCATCGTCGCTGATAAAAAAGCCATCGAGGGGCAGCGCCTGATCCGTGAGGTTGTAAAGCTCAAGATAATCAGGCGCGGCGTCCTCGATGGTGTAATGGCCGCCATTGTCGGAGCATATTTCATTGATGCGGAAGGATAGAGAGGTTTCTGCCCGCGCAGCGGATAACGTTGACAGCAGAACAAAGCATGCGATGAATAAGGCGCTCGTTAAACGTTCCACGGGCAGAACCTCTCTTTCCGCTGTATTTTGATGCGGGACTCCGTCAGTTGCCGGACGGTTTCATTGAAGCGTCCACCTTTGCGTTCACTGTGCCGCCGATGATGGAGAGGCCATGGACAACCTTCAGCGGTTCGTCGCCGCAGGTAATGTTCACCATGCCGCCTTCCATTGAAATATATCCCCATTCGGAGTCGTCGTTGGTGGTCTTGATGCCGTCGTTGCCGGCGCGCACGGTGATGTTTCCGTCAAAAATCTCCACGCAGTCTTTGCCGGTGATCCCGTTGTGCACCGCTTCCACGTTGATTTTTCCGCCCTTGATGCGCAGATCGTCCTTGGAAACAATGCCGTCCCGATAGGAGCCTTTCACTTTCAGGCTTCCCGTCCCGGTGATCGTCAGGTCGCTTTTGCTGAAAATCACCGCGTTCGCTTTGCCTTGCTTGTCCGCATAGTCCGCTCCGTCGCTCAGCTCATTCTCGGTGCCTTCAACAAGCTCAATGCTCAGGCGGGGAGAGCATTTTTTGATGTACAGGGCCGGCGCGTTTTCGCAGTGAACGGAAATGCCCTGGAAATACAGCTTCACTTTGCCGTCCTGTTCACAGTCGACGACGATCTGCCCGTTGCTGAGGGCGCCAGTGAGCTGGTACTCGCCCGGCAGCGTAATGGTCAATACGCTGCCTTCCGCATAGACGCCGGGGCAGTCCACAGTGATGCCGCTGTCGCTCAGCGTAATGGCATAGGGTTCCGCTTCGTTTTCCGCCATCGCGGGGAAGACGGGTGCGAGGAGCAGGAAAAAGATGAGGGCAAGGGCGGCAAACCGCGCTGCGCGGGCGCGGCGGAAGAAGATGGTACGAAGAAGACTGCCGTTCATGAATCATTCCTCCTTTTTCGTTTGGAACCGCTGCTTTCCGGAAAGTATTCCAAACACACGTCTTTTTTGTTAAAAGTTTACCATATCGGCCCAGCGAAGTCAATACTTGCAAAACGCGCCAGGGCCGCCTGCGCCTTTCTTATCGGAGGAGCGCGAACGCCGTTTCATGCACCGCGCGGCGGAAATCGCCGGTGGCGTTTTCGTTCTTCTCCGGATAGAACAGGCGGTTGGTGAAGGACACCACCCCCACGTTTTGCTCGCGGGAAAAATAAATCGCGGTGCCGGTAAAGCCGGTATGGCCGCAGCCGTGGGGATAGCTCACGCCCGTTTGGAAGCCGATTCCGCGCCCCGGCGCGGCGGGCTGTTCTTTCTGCGCTTCGATCAACAGGGGCGTGGCAGTGTTCATGTAATACTGGCACAGGCGCTGATACGCCAGCGTGTCGGCGAAAATCCCCGCCAGGCCCGATACGCCGTGAAAATAGTACCAGCAGTTGCCGTCGTTGGCATCGCCCCGCACCGCCTGGCCCAGAGGACGGAAGCCGTCAAACACGATGCCCCGTTCCGCGCACATGCCCATTTCAATCGGATTGCCATAGCAGGAGGGAATGATCGGCAGGCTTTTATCGGGCAGATAGGTCATGTTTCCAAGGCCCAGGGGCTTGACCAGATCCTCCCGCAGACAAACGTCCAGCGGTTTTCCCTGCGCGCGCTCGATGATCTTTCCCAGCAGCATGAAATTCAGGTCGGAATACACCACGCCGCGGGTGGGCTCCGTGTGGGCCAGGGCGTATTTCAGCGCCGTGAAAAAGTCCTCGCCCCGCCGGGAATAGAAGGGATACCAGTCCACCAGGGTCGAAGTGTGCGTCAGCAGGTGATACAGTTCGATTCCCTGAAACCGCCGGGCAAGGTACGCATCCTGTCCCAATTCCGGCAGGGCGTCGGCTGCCGCTTCATGGAGGGACAGTTTTCCCGCCGAGATCAAATGAAAGATCTGCGTGGCTGTGGCGATTTTGGTCAGGCTGGCCACGTCGAACAGGCTGTCTTCCCGCGCTTCGCCCACGCAGGCGACGGCCAGGGTTTCGTCCCGGTTGAACACCCGCACGCAGGCGGAGGGGAAATATCCCGCTGCCTGGTAACGGGCCGTTATATCCGCTATTGCGCGCTGCAAGCGCGCGTCGTATGTATGGCTCATCATTGGCTCGTTTTCTCCGTCTTGAATTTCAGAATCCGGTATACGCTTTCGTCGATGCGGCTTTCGGGGATCGTGCCGTCCTCCACGGCTTGCACCACGCTGTCGAAAGCCTCGAAATAGTCATAGGGCATGAGCAGGATGTCCACACCCGCCTGGATGCATTTCACGCAGGCTTCGGAGGAGGAATACTTTTCCCGGATGGCTCCCATGGACAGGGCATCGGTGATAATCAGGCCCTCGAAGCCCAGCTCGCCACGCAGCTTTTCCGTCAGAATGGTATAGGACATGGTGGAGGGCTCGTCGCTGCCGGTGACGTTCGGGGCGGCAATGTGGGCGGTCATCACAAAATCCGTGCCCGCGGCGATCCCCGCCCGGAAGGATACCATTTCGCAGGCGCTGATTTCCTCCCAGGTCTTTTTCGTTTCGGCGTAGCCGGTATGGGTGTCGGTGGATGTGTCGCCGTGGCCGGGGAAATGCTTGATGCAGGAAGCCACGCCGCCCTCATGCAGCCCGCGGATGACCGACTGCACCATTCGCGCGGCGGTTTCTGGGTCGTCGCCAAAGGCCCGGTCGCCGATTACGGGGTTCAGGGGGTTGGTGTTCACGTCGGCCACAGGCGCGAAGTCCACGTCCAGGCCGTAGCGTTTCAGGTATTGGCCGATAGTCACGCCAACTTCAAACGCCTGAACATCGTCCCCGGATGCGGCGATCTGTCCCATCGGCGGGAATTTTGTTACGCCGAAATTGGCCGGATGGTTGGCGATGCGGGCGATGCGCCCGCCCTCCTCGTCGATGCCCAGCAGGGGCGTGATTGTTCCCATGGCGTGCAGATGGCCGGTAAACGTCAGCAATTGGTCGGCGGACAGGATGTTCTTGCGGAACAGGGCGAAGCCGCCGCAGGGGTATTGGGCGTACTTTTCCCGCATTTCACCCGTCACCTGGACAGTGCCCGTGATGCTGTTATCCTCCAGCTCGGCGGGGCCGAAGCGCCCTTCCAGCGCGTCGGGACGAATCATGAATAACTGCCCGACCTTCTCCCGCAGCGTCATGGTTTTGATTTTCTGCATTACGGCATCCTCCTCCGCAAAAGTGGGACAAATCAGCAGAACGGCCAGCAGGACCGCCGCTCCCCGAAGCAGATGTTTTTTCATCATCGCCACGTTCTCCTTGATCGAATCTTTCCTTCCCGCTGATTGTACCACATCATCGTACTTTTTACAACCAAAACGGGAGCCCGTCATGAGCTCCCGTGTGTAAAATATGATCTTACCAATTCCAGCCGCCGCGCATATGCATCCCGCCACGCTGATCGTTCTGGGGCTGGGTGGCCGAGGTATTCGTGTCGGTCTGGCTTTGGCCGTCCTGCGTCATGCCTTCCCTGTTCCAGCCGCCGCGCTGCCCGAAGCCCTGGCCGTTCATGCCCCCGCGCATGCCGCCGCCGTCCGGGCCGGACACGCCGCTGCTGTTGTTCAGGGTCACAGTGGACGCCACATAGTAGGCTCCGTCGTAGTCAATGCCCGCTTCGCCGCCGAAGGAAGCGCTGTTGATGGTGATGGTGCCGCCCAGCAGATTGATGTTGCCGTTGCAGTCCAGGCCGTCGCCGCGGCTCTGCACGCTGACCGTACCGCCGGTAATGTTCAGGGAGGCGGTGAGAGCAGCATCTTTCTGTGTGGCGTTAATGGCGTCGTCCGTGGCGGATACGTCCACGCTGCCGCTGAAAATGTTCACCACCGTTCCTTCCAGCCCTTCCGCGCCGCTGACGGTGATGCTGGGGCCATCGGCGGCGTCCTGGGCGCCGACGGTCAGGATCCGGTCGGCGTGGAGGGCGTCGTCTCCGGCAGTCACGTTCACGGCGCCGGAAAGCAGGGTCAGGTCAGCGCCCGCGTTGATGCCGTCGTTGGCGGCAAAAATGTTCACGGTCAGGTTTTCGCCATCCACCACGAAGGAGGAATCCGCGTCGCCCACCTTGATGCCGTTCTTGGCGTTGCCGTTGATGGTGAGGGTGCCGTCGCCGGTCAGGTACACCTGGGATCCGGCTTTCGCTTTCAGCGCCGCGCCGTCGTAAGCCTCGGCCGCTTCCGCGTCGGCGGCGTTCTCATCCGCGGGGTTTTCGCTGTCCGTCAGGGTCACGCTGCCGCTGATGACAATCATGGCCTGGGCTTCCTTGTTGATGGACAGCGCCGCGCCGGTGCTGCTGCTCAGGTTCAGGCTGTCCAGCACCAGCACCACGCCGGCGGTGCCCTTCTTCACGGTCACGGTGCCGTCGGAGCAGTCGCCGCTGATCACGTAGGTGCCGGGTTCGTCGATCTTCACCTCATTGTCGCTGTCGGTCATCCGGATGCGGGTGGCGTTTTCCAGGTCGGCGGTCAGGCTGGCCGCGGCGTTTTCCACGCTGCTGGTGACGATCTCGGTGGGATTCTCGGCGTAGGTCACATTGCTGTTCTGGCCCATCATGCCGCCGCCCATGAATCCGCCCATGCCGCCATTCATCATCTGTCCGCCGCGTCCAGCCGCCAGGCCGGAAGCCGCGGAACCCGCTATCAGGGAAAGGCTCAGCACGGAGACGAGCGTGATTTTTTTCCAGTGCCTTCTGAAAAAGTTTGCGCTCCCGCCGCTTGCAAAGAAATATTTCCTGTTCATTTTCCGCTGTTTCATGTTCTTGTCCTCCTTATCGTTTTCGCCGGGCGAATCGCCGGCTTTTCAGTGGTTTCGCTTTGTTCTGTCTCCGGTGTTTCTCCCTTCGACAATCCCCATTATAGCGGGGAAGCTTTAAGAAACCTTAAAACCAAAAAATCTTTTTTGGGCAATTGAACCGAGGCGGTTTTTTGACGGTGATTGCTTGTATGGCAAAAATGGCTAATTTCTGAGCACAATCATTGATCAATCTTGGTTTAATTTGGAAAACTCATCCAAGCGGCTCTTTACAAAAAAAAGAAAATATTGTATGATATAGACGGTTGGAATCCCCGGAACACCTTTTATACCAAGCGCGGAGGTGCGACCCGATGGAGAAGAATACCTATATCCCAGCCGAACGGCAAAAGAAAATGATGGAATACATTGAAGCCAATACCAGCGCGCAGATCCACGAGCTGGCGGAAAAGTTTCATGTATCGGAAGCAACCGTGCGCCGCGACCTGGACGACCTGGATCAGCAGGGCGCCCTGAGAAGAACCCACGGCGGAGCCATCAAGGTGGACCGCAGCACATCCTACGAATCCATGTACTCCGAGAAAATCAGCCAAATGCTGGAGGAGAAACACCGCATCGCCGAATACGCCGCCCAGATGGTGAAGCCCGGCGACACGGTGCTCATCGACTCCGGCACCACCACCTTCTTCATTGCGCAGGCCCTGGCCCATCACGAAAACCTGACCATCATCACCAACGACCTCTACATCGCTTACCAGACGCCCGTTCATCCCTCCAGTATGCTCATTGTCACCGGCGGCACGCGCAGGCAGGGAAGGCAGGAGCTTGTAGGCTCCATCCCGGAAAGCTTTGTGCGCGATTCCCACGTGGACGTGGCCTTTATCGGCGTGGACGGCATCGACCTGACCGGCGGCGTGACCAACGCCAACTTCACCGAGGTGGGCCTGAAACGGCTGATGATCGCTTCCGCGGCCCGCAGCGTGATTGTGGCGGACCATACCAAATTCGGCCGGGTGGCTTTGGCCCGGATCTGCGACTTAAAGGATGCGTCCCTGCTCATCACGGACCGAGGCATTGAAAGCGAAACGCTGAGCCGGCTGAAAAAATTGGGCGTGCAAATCGAAACCGTATGAACCCGAAAACAACGCGATTCGCTTTTGCGCGGATCGCGCTTTTTCTTTATTCATGACCCAAAGAATGAAAGGAAACGACGATGAAGCGGCTGCGGCAATTATGGGACAAAAAAACGCTCCGTGTGATCGGCCTCATGAGCGGCACGTCGGCGGACGGCATGGACGCGGCGCTGGTGGACATCAGCGGGTTTGGGCTGGATACAAAGGTCACGACGCTGGGCTTTGTGTCCGTGCCGTATCCGGAAAACGTGAGAAATGAAATCCTGCGGCTGGCGTCGGGCAAGGAGGGCGGCAGCCATGACCTGTGCCTGTTCAGCTTTTTGCTGGGCCAACTGTCCCTGGAAGCGTGCCTGGCGGTATGCGAACAATCAGGCGTGCCGAAGGAAAGCATTGACCTGGTGGGCAGCCACGGGCAAACCCTCTGGCACATTCCCAAGGCAGAAGACTACCTGGGCCGCCCTGTCCGGGGCACCTTGCAGCTGGGTGAAGCGTCGGTCATCTGCGAGGGCTTAGGCTGTCCGGTGGTCAGCGATTTCCGGGTGCGGGATCTGGCGGCGGGCGGCCAGGGCGCGCCGCTGGTGCCCTATGCGGAATACCTGCTGTACCGCCGGCCCGATCAAACGGTGGGCCTGCAAAACATCGGCGGCATCGGGAACCTGACCGTCCTGCCCAAAGGAGGAACCCCCGAGGACACCTTTGCCTTCGACACTGGCCCCGGCAATATGGTGATGGATCAGCTCATGGAGCGCTTCACCGCTGGGAAACAGCGCTACGACGAAAACGGAGCCATGGCGGCAAAAGGCCAATGTGACGAACGCCTGCTGGCCTGGATGCTGCAAGACCCCTACCTGAAAAAAGCCCCGCCCAAATCCACCGGGCGGGAATACTACGGAAAGGAATATGTGGATGCGCTGCTTCACCAGGCGGCGGGGCTGAAACCGGAAAACATCCTCGCCACCGCCTGCCGCTTCACCGCGGAATGCATCCGCGTGGCGATTGATCGCTTCTGCCCGGCGCAGCCTGATTATCTGGTCATCGGCGGGGGCGGCAGCCGGAACCCGACCCTGATGCGGGACATCCGCGCCGTCCTTTCCGTCCCCGTGCTGGTCAACGAGGACTTGGGCTACGACAGCGACGCCAAGGAAGCCGTGGCCTTCGCCGTGCTGGCGAACGAATGCGTCCACGGCAGCGCCAATAATATGCCCTCCGTCACCGGAGCCAGGCATCCGGTGGTGATGGGAAAAATCAGCCTGTGAACGGGGAGGGAGCGCTATCGGGTTATTTCAAAAACGGGTTGACCTATCCTGCTTATCGGAATTCGAGCTGCTGACCCTGGGGAAGCTGCTTGATATGGCGCTGGACAAAGCCGGGGACGAGCAGGCGAAGGCAGCGATCCGGAAGGCGAAGCGGCATTTGCAGAAATCCCATCGCTGCACCGCGGACGACCTGGCCTGCGTCAACCGCGCCGTGAACAGCTTCCTGGACTGGTACGAGGAAAACAGGCCGCCCATCGCGGAACCGGCTGTGGCCTGCGCGAAAAAGGCAGTGGAGAAAATTGCGCAAACACTGTCTGGCGGCCCGAAGAAAGGAGAAGAGAAAGCATGAGAACCGGATTGGGCTGGAGAAGCCTGGACCCTGTGGAAGCCGTGGCCGCCGTGCATGAGGTGTCAGACCCCACGGAACTGCTGCGGATCGCCCACGAAGCCCGTTGCGCCGAGGCCCGGCGGCTGGCTGTGCTGAAAACGGGAGACAAGGATTTGATGCGCTTGTTCGCTCTGACGGACGTTTCTCCCATCGTCCGGCGGCGGCTGGTGCGGGAGCTGGACGATATTGAAACCGTACGGAAAATCGCCGATGAGGACGAGGATCGCTCCGTGCGGGATTCCGCCCGCGGCAGGCTGGCGCAGCTGGAAAAGTGATGCGCATAATGAAAAAAAGAGGCTCGAGATGGGCCTCTTTTAATATGCCGCGATGACCTCGATCTCCGCCAGCGCCCCTTTGGGCAGCTTTGCCACCTCCACGCAGGAGCGGGCGGGCTTGCCGGTGAAGTGCTTTTCATACACGGCGTTGAACGCGGCAAAGTCGGACATGCTTTGCAGGAAGCAGGTGGTTTTCACCACCCTGGTCAAATCGGTTCCCGCCGCATCCAATACGGCTTTCAGGTTGCGGATGATCTGCTCGGTCTGGCCGTCGATGTCCGCATCGTCGATGCTGCCGGTGGCCGGGTTGATACCGATCTGCCCGGAGGTGTACACCAGCCCGCCATAGGCAATCGCCTGGGAATACGGCCCGATGGCGGCGGGGGCGTCCTTTGTGTAAATCGAAGTAAAAGAAGCGGGCATGGCAATATCCTCCTTATTTCTGCTGGGTGTAGTTGATCAGGTTCAGGTCGTACGGCGTCTCCTGGTAGACCTCATAGTTCAGCCAGTTGGAGAACAGCAGGTAGGCGTGGGCCTTCCACTGGAAGATGGGCTCCTGTTCCGGGTCGTCCTCGGCGAAGTACCGGCGGGGAATGGCCGGGTTGATGCCCTTCTTCACGTCGCGGAAATACTCATGGGCCAGGGTCGCGCGGCTGTATTCCGGGTGGCCGGTGATGAAGATTTTGCCGTGCTTCTTATCCTGGATGATGTACGGCCCGGCCAGCTCGGAGTCGGCTAAAATGGTCAGGTTGGGATTGGCTTCGATGTCCGCCCGGTCGATGCCGGTGTAGCGGGAGTGAGGGGCGTGGAAAATGTCGTTGAAGCCCCGGGTCAGGCTTTCCTGGCGGTACAGCGTGCGATGGCTGTAAATGCCGGACAGCTTCTGGGGCAGGGGATGCTTCTGGATGCCGTAATGGAAATACAATCCGGCCTGGGCCGCCCAGCAGATGTGTACGGTGGAGGTGACGTGGGTGTTGCTCCAGGCGAAGATTTCGCTGATTTCCTGCCAGTAGTCCACTTCCTCAAAGGGCAGGTTTTCCACCGGCGCGCCTGTGATGATCAGGCCGTCAAAGCACCGGTCCTTCACCGCGCTGAACGCCCGGTAGTAACGGCTCAGGTAGTCTTCCGGCGTGTGCTTGTAGCGGTGGGAGTCCAGCCGCAGGAAGGTGGGCCGCACCTGCAAGGGACTGTTGGACAGCAGCCGCAGCAATTGCAGCTCCGTGTCCTCTTTATTGGGCATGATGTTCAAAATGGCGATTTCCAGCTCGCGGATATCCTGGGTGGCGGCCCGGCTTTCGGGCATCACGAAGATTTGCTCCTCCCGCAGGCGCTGCACCACGGGCATGGCTTCGTTGATTCTGATGGGCATAGCGTTCCTCCTCATGCGCTCAAAAGGAAAAGCGAACCGACAGCGGTTCGCTTCTTCTTCCGCGCTGGGTTCATTATACCGGCGCGGCTGTGCTTTGTCCAATATTTTTATCGAATGCGGACTTATAGATTTTTCTTATAACCTACATCCTCATTTTTCCCCGTCCAGATTCAGCTTGGGCCGATGGAAGAAGTGGTGAATCAGCCGTCCCAGGCCCCGGTGCCAGTGGCCATTGGCCATGAAGCGGATGTCGTCCGCCATCTGCATGGACAGCATGCCGCCCATCATCTTCGCCATGCCGCGGAAGGGCTGGTTGTAGATGAACAGGGTGTTCAGGTCGGGCTTGCCGTTCAGGATGGCTTTGTCGATCTTGTTCTTGAAGATCTTCACCACCAGGCGCATGACGGGATTCTTCGCGTAAGCCATCTGGGCGAAGGCGTCGTTCATTTCCAGGGGCTTCTTACGGTCCCACAGCTTTTGCGGGATGGGATGGCCCAGCAGCGCTTCAAATTCCTTGTCGCTCACATCCTGCACCGCGCCGAAGCGATAGCTGGCAAAGGCCTGGTCGGGATAGGGATTCGGCGCTTCGGTACCCTTGATTTCGATGGTTCCCTCTAATTTGATGTCCTGGCTGGACGCGCCTACGAGGATGTCATAGGTTCCGCCTTCGATTTCAAACTGATTGGTTTTCACATTGAAATAGCGGAAGGTGTAATCGTCGAAGGGAATCGTCACATGCTTGGTTTCGCCCGCCTCCAGGCTCACCCGCTGGAAGCCCTTCAATTCCCGTTCGGGGCGGAAGATTTTCGCTTCCGGCAGGCGCACGTATACCTGGGCGATTTCGTCGCCGTCCAGCTTGCCAGTGTTGGTCAGGTCAAATTCCACGCCGTCCGCCGTGACGGTGAGGTTGGCGTATTCAAAGTTGGTATAGCTCAGGCCGAAGCCGAAGGGGAAGCGGACGGGCTTTTTCGCGGTGGCGAAGTAGCGGTAGCCCACGAACAGGCCCTCCCGGTATTCGCTGGTGTATTCCCGGCCGGGATAATACTTGCTCACGGGAATGTCATCGTAGGTGAGGGCGAAGGTCTCCGCCAGCTTGCCGCCGGGGTTCACCTTTCCGCTGAGCACCCGCAGCATGGCCGCCGCCGCCGCCTCGCCGCCCAGACACCCGTATACCAGCGCCTGGCACTTGTCGATCCAGGGCATTTCCACCGCGCTGCCCGCGGAGAGCACCACGATAATGTTCTGGTTCACGCCGTAGAGCTTGTTGATCAGGTTCACCTGGTTATCCGGCAGGCGCATGTGCGTTCTGTCCAATCCCTCGGTTTCAAAGCCCTCGGGCAGGCCCAGGTACAGCAGCACCACGTCGGCCTTCCGGGCCAGCAGCGCGGCGTCGTCGGCCAGGCCGTCGTTGGGACGGTCTAAGCGCTCGAAGCCCTGGGCGTAGCCGATGTACTCGGGGAAGTATTCTTTCATCAGCGGCAGGGTTTCTTCCACTTCCACGGCGTTGACCATGCTGCTGCCCGCGCCCTGATACCGGGCGTGGGCCGCGAAGTCGCCGATCACCGCCACCCGCGCGGCGGGGTTGATTGGCAGGGCGTTTCCTTCGTTCTTGAGCAGCACGATGCTCTTTTCCGCCGCTGCCCGTGCCGCTTCATGCTGGGCTTGGGGGTCGGCAGTCGGGTTCTCCGGCTTGGGGAACAGAATGGCGTCCAGCAGCTCGTCTACCCGCTGGTTGACGGTTTCTTCGCTGATGCGGCCTTCCTTTACGGCCTTGACCAGCTGGCAGGGACTGTCGTCGCCAGCGGCGGGCATTTCCAGGTTCATGCCGACTCGGACGCCCTCGGTGAAGTCGTTGCTGCCGCCCCAGTCGGTGACCACCATGCCGTCATAGCCCCATTCGCCGCGAAGGATTTCTTTCAGCAGGTGTTCGTTTTCATTGGTGTAGACGCCGTTCAGCCGGTTGTAGCTGGTCATGAGGCAGCGGGGCTTGCCCTCCTTGACGGCGATTTCAAAGTTGGTCAGGTACAATTCCCGCAGCGTGCGCTCGTCCATCACGGAGTCGTTGTGCATGCGCAGCATTTCCTGGCTGTTGGCGGCGAAGTGCTTGGCACAGGCGGACACGCCCTTGCTCTGCACGCCCTGGATGAATCCCGCGGCCAGCTTGCCCGCCAGGTAGGGGTCTTCGGAGTAGTATTCAAAGCTGCGGCCGCAGAGGGGAGAGCGCTTGGTGTTCAGGCCCGGCCCCAGCAGGATGTCCACGTTCTGGGCCGCGGCGTCCGCACCCGCGCAGGCGCCCATTGCCTGGGCGGTTTCCGGGTCCCAGCTGTTGGCCAGGGTGGCGGCGGAGGGAACGCAGGTGGCTTTGGTGGAGGCGTTCAGGCCCAGGTGGTCGCCCTCGCCCGCCTGCTTGCGCAGGCCGCTGGGCCCGTCGGACAGCGTCATGGCGGGAATGCCCAGCCGTTCGATGGCGCGGGTATGCCACACATCCTTGCCGGAAAGCAGCGCGGCCTTTTCCTGGAGCGTCAGTTTTTCGATCAATTCCTGATGTTTCATGATACCGTCCCTTTCTATATAGAAGATGAAAACGCGCGGCTGGAAAAGCGGGGCAGAAGGGCTTGACTCCACAACTTTTCCCATTGTAGAAATTATATCATTTTTTTCCGGATATGACAAGTGCGTTTCAAAATTTGAAACCAAAAAGCGCGCAGTCCGGAAAACGTGCGCGCGCTTGCAAGGCGTTATTCTGTTCCGAAAGACGGTTATCTGAACAGCATTTTCAGATGCCCCGACAGGGTAAAGGCTACCACAATATTCCGGGGGCTTTCGCAGCGGGGGCAGATGTAATGATACCCATAGCGGCAGTCTTTGGGGGTCAGGTTTACTCTGTACTGCCGGTTGATGCAGCGGCGGCAGATGTTGTCCCCGAATTTGTTTTTTATACGGCGGGTGGTAAACACGGTTTCGCTGTAGCCCTCCTTTCCGCAGCGCTTCCTCTGGCAACTTTTGCCAAGTATAATACTACGAAAAGGGGCTTGCGTCAACCCAGGAAATGTAAAAAATGCGGATAAAAAACCAAATGGGTTTATAAACCGGCATAGGAGTGCAAACCCGGCAGAAGCAGATTCACGCCTGCGAAGGTGAAAATCACCAGCACAAACGCGATGACCGCTAGCCAGGCCATGCGCCTGCCCTGCCATTTCAGACGCAGGCGCTGGTGCAGGTAAATGGCGTAGAAGATCCAGGTGATCAGCGCCCAGGTTTCCTTGGGATCCCAGCTCCACCAGCTGCTCCAGGCCTGCTCCGCCCAGATGGCCCCGGAAAAAATCACCACCGTCAGCAGCAGAAAGCCCAGGCACACGATGCGGTAACCCAAGTAGTCCATCTGCTTCATACGCGGGTCGTCGGCGCTTTTTCCCTTTTTCAGCTGAACCAGATACACGACTCCCAGCCCGGCGGAGATGGCGAAGGCCGCGTAGGAGAACGCCGCCGAGCCGATGTGCAGGGCGAACCATGTGGAGCGCAGGGCGGGCATGATGTCCTTGATCTGCATGGGCTGGAACGCCGCGTAGCTGAGAATCAGGAACGCCATGGGCATGGCGGCGGTCATCACCCACTCCTGCCTGAGCTTCCAGTACAGGAAAAAGCCCAGCGCCGCGATGGCCCAGGCAAAGCCCGAAGCAAATTCAAACTGGTTCGCCAGCGGCAGCCGCCCGGCGGTAAAGCCCCGCCATACGGTGTAGCCCGTGTGCAGCAGGAAGCCCAGGCCAAACGCGACGCGGGCGATTTTGTTCAGCCCGTCCTTTTTCAGCGCCGAGCCGATGAATTGCAGCACGGAAGCGGCAAAGTAAACTATCAGGGCCGCGAAAAAACAAATCTCCAAATCAATGCCTCCTATGGATTCTTTCCTGCCTGGGATTTCTCCGCTTCCAAGGCGAGAGCCAATCCCTCCTGGTTTTTGGGCGAACAGATCACATATCCCTCTTTCGCGGCCTTCACCGCCACGGGGATGGCAAAGAAGCACAGGTACAGGGCGGCCACCATCAGTCCAAAGCTGAAATACAATCCGCCGTACAGCCAGCCGGACACGCGCTTGATTCTCAGGCCCGGATACTCGGCGGGGGAGAGGAAGGAAAAGGTGATGTCGCCGATGTTGATTTCCTCGCCGGGAAAGGCCAGCACGGCGGCGGACATGCCGTCGGTGATGGACTGGATGCGGTAAACCGGGTCGGGATAACTGCGGTCGGTGCTGGTAATGAGGGTGAAGTTTCCGTCCTCGTCCCGGAAATAGCCGGGATAGAGCGCCTCAAAATAAATGCCGTTCCGCTGGTCGATGGCCAGGAACGCGGGCTCGGTCATGTACTGGATCTCCTCGGCCCCGTTGCTGTTGTTGCGGATCTGGATGCGGCCCGCGGTGCCGTAGGTTTGCTGGTAGATTTTATAGCTGCCGAAGCGCAGCGGCTCATTCACGCGGATCTCCTGGGTCTTGCTCTGCTTCCCGTCCGGGCTGGCAGCGGTGAGAACGCTGGCGTAATCCAGCTTCCCGCTTTCGTCCTGGATATGGAAAGATTCGCAGGTGACGGTCGTGCCGTCGGAGAGGGTCAGCGTTTCGCCGGGCATCACGGTTTGGTCGGTCACCTGGGGCGTCATCAGCACCAGGGAGCCGAACAGCAGCACCAGCAGAATAGACAGATGTACGAGAAAAGAGCCGTAGAAGCCCATGAAATGCTTGCTGTAAAGGACTGCATTTTCCGATTCCGTTTTCCGATACCGCTGGCCGGAAAGGTACGCGGTGATCTTCTGAAACTGGCTTTCGTCGGCGAACGGCTGATCACACGCCGCTTTGATCGCCTGCTGTTTCAGCCGTTCTCCCGCTTTCCGGGTTCTGCCGAAGCGCAGGATGGAGCAAAGCAGCAGGTTCAGGCACAGCAAAATTTCCAGGGCATAGAAATACCAGGTGTGGAAAATATCCGTGAACCCCAGTCCCATCAGCAGCGCGGCGGTCTGCGCCCCGTAGGCGTTCACATATTTCATGGCTTCTTCCTGCTGCGGGATCAGCGACCCCGCCAGCGACAGCGCCATCACGGCTGCCAGCAGGATCATCCCAAAGGTCATGGAACGGAAAAAGGACAGGATTCTTTTCAAGATTGCTTTACTCCTTCTCAGGGAACAGTATGGCACAAAAAGCGCCCGTCCCGGCGGGGCCTTGCGGTTGCCCGCACCGCCGGAGGCAGGACGCTGCTTCGGGGTCAGATTTCCAGCAGGCTCAGGGCTTCGGCGATGAGGGCCTCGGCCTTGTCCAGGCAGCTGTTGTCCAGCTTGGAGTTGTGCGCGCCCTCACTGTTCTCCACGAACACGAAGTCCCAGTACCACTGGCCCTTGCGGTTCAGGGCGCGGACGGCGTCCAATTGTTCATCGGTGTACTTGCCGGAGGCCACAGCGTCGGCCAGCTTGTCGGTGAGTTCCGCCAGCTTGTTGCCGATGTCGATGGTCCGGGCTTCCATCTTCTCCTGGATGCCGTGGACGAAGCTGTCCAGATCGGCATGGCAGGCGGCGCAGGTGGCCTTGATGGATTCGCTCTGGAGCGGGCTGACCAGGGCATGGCTCTTGAAGGTTGTGCCATCTTCCATGGTCACCTTCTCCATGTGGCAGTCCGCGCAGGTGAACATGCTGGCATGCACGCTGCCCACGCCCATGTAGGTTTCAAACTCGGGGTGCTGGGTCTTGAGCTGGCGCACGCCGGTGCGGGGGTTGGTGTAGTCGGAGAAGTCGATGGCTTCGTAGTAGGCGTACATGTCGTCGGGGTTCATCACGGCCAGCCCGGTGTAGGGCAGGGTGGTGGACTTGTCCGCCGGGGCGAAGTAGTATTCCACATGGCACTGGGCGCACACGGCGGTCTGGGCGGGCACCTTCGCCATATCGTCGCCCATAGCCTCGGCCAGGTACAGATGGGTCACGGTGTTGCCCTCGCCAGGGGTATTGGCGTGGCAGGTGTAGCAGCCCATGGACTCGTTGATGTTCTGCAGCGCGTCCTCAAAGGGAATGCTGTAGGCTTCCACGCCCATTTCGTTGGCCATGTGAGTGAAGTCCGCGGTCTTGCAGGTCCAGCAGTTGGCCAGCTTGTGGGGTCGTCCGGTAGCCTGCACGTCCTCCACGGCGTAGAAGTGGCCGCGGGCGCTGCCGTAGTAGGTGTTGAAGGCCATCCCTTCGTAGACGGTGGCGATCATGGGATACTCCGCCACGTGGTCGATGACCTCCTTGTTCTCTTCCGTCGCCATGTAGGTGGCGTACACGTCCGGGAACTTTTCCGCCCAGTCGGCGGAGTTGATCTTGGTCACGCCGGTCTTGGCTTCCACCACCTTCGCGATGTCCGCCAGGGCGCAGCTCACGGCGCACAGCAGCAGCGCCGCCGCGAGCGCGGCCAGGATGAGCTTTTTCATGGTTCTGTTCCTCCATTTTATTCTTGAGGCGTTTTCCCCTGTGAAGGCCGCACAGGACGCCGGGGGGATGAGGGAGTAGGGAGTAGGGAATAGGGAATAGGGATTAGGGATTAGGCAATAGGCATGAGGGAAACAGAGTCACCTATGTTATCCTGAGCGAAGTCGAGGGGATGCATAAAGGGATGACAAAAGGGGCAATCCGTTTCCCTCATGCCTAATCCCTGAAACCATCTTGCATTCCTTTCTTTTTTATAGTAAAATTATATCATAGTCCGATGAAACACGTCAAGGGAAGGAAAGGACGATTTGAAGATTCACGCAAAGAAATGTTTTTTCCATTCCTGAAACGATCATGAAAATCCAGAATTATGCATTCTCTGCCCGCTCTATGATCACTTCATCCAAAAGGAGGAACGCCCGCCATGCAGCCCATCACCTTCGTCTGCGGCCACCGCAATCCGGACACGGACTCCATCGTGTCCGCCATGGCCTACGCCAGCCTGTGCAACGCCATCGGCGAGAACGGCTATGTTCCCGTGCGCCTGGGCCATCTCAACGATGAAACCGCCTACCTGCTCAAGCGCTTCGGCTTCCAGCCGCCGCTTCGCATTTCCACCGTGCGCACCCAGGTGAAGGACATCGAGTTTGACCGTCCGCCCCGCCTGAGCCAGAGCCTGCCGGTCAGCCACGCCTGGAGCATCCTGCGGGAGAACCCGAACCTTTCCACCCTGCCTGTTACCAACGAGGACGGGACTCTGTTCGGCATGGTCACTGCCGGGGGCATCGCTGAAAGCGACATGAAGGCGATCGAGGTGCCGGTGCTGGATAACGCGCCGGTGTTCAACGTGCTCTCCGCCCTGGAGGGCCACATCATCAACCGGGACGAGGACGTGTTCGACTTCATCTCTGGCGAGGTGGTCATCGCCCTGCCCACGAACGGGGCGATCCTGCGGGGCGTGAAGGAAGGGGCCATCGTGCTTTGCGGCCAGCAGGAGGACGTGGTGGAGGAAGCGCTCAAGCGCAAGGCCAACTGCATCATCCTGTGCCAGAGCAACCTGGCGGAAAAATACCGGGGAATCAGCTCCGAAACCTGCGTGATCGCCACGCCTCACGACGCCTGGCGCGCCGCCCGGATGCTGTACCAGGCCACGCCTGTAGGCCGCATCGCCAAGACGGACGAGCTGGTGTGCTTCCATGAGGAAGACTACCTGGACGACGTGCAGGACATGGTGCTGCAATCCCGCTATCGTTCCTATCCCGTGCTGGACGAGGAAAACAAGGTCATCGGCACCCTGGGCCGGTATCACCTGCTGCGTCCCCGCAGAAAGCGCATCGTGCTGGTGGACCACAACGAAGTGGGCCAGGCGGTGCCGGGGCTGGAGCAGGCGGAACTGGTGGGCATCATCGACCACCACCGGCTGGCCGACGTGCAGACCGGCTACCCGGTTTTCATGCGCAACGAGCCCGTGGGCTCCACCACCACCATCGTGGCTACCATGTTCCAGGAGCACGGCCTCATGCCCGGCGAAAAGTTGGCGGGCCTCATGGCCGCCGCCATCGTCAGCGATACCGTGATGTTCAAGTCTCCTACCACCACGCCCAAGGACCGCCGCATCGCCGAGCGCCTGGCCCGCATCGCGGGGCTGGATCTGGACGCGCTGGGCAGGGAAGTGTTCTCCGCCTCCAACGCCGACAAGAGCGTGGAAGCGCTGCTGAGAACCGATTTCAAGGAATTCCATCTGGGCGAGCACAAGCTGGGCATCAGCCAGATCACCACCATGGACTCCGAACGCATGATCCAGCGGGAAGCGGAATTCCTGGTGGAAATGGAAAAGCTGAAAAAAGACCGGGGCTACGACATGGTGCTGCTCATGCTCACCGACGTGCTCCGCGAAGGCACCGAGCTGGTGTTCGTCGGCGATAAGGAAGTCATCCGCCAGGCGTTCAACGTCGCCCATCTCGAAGGCAACAGCCTCTTCCTCAAGGGCGTCGTCAGCCGGAAAAAGCAGATGGTGCCCGCGCTTTCTCAGCTGTGGGGATAGATGGATAGTGTGGAGTGAGGAGTTGTATAGTTCTCAAATTAAACAGTAAATATGGGAACATCTCTGTCATCCTGAGCGAAGCGAAGGACCTCCCTATAGAAGAGTAAAAACGAATAAATTGCTTTACTTATTCCGTTACTATGAGATCCTTCGCTTACCCCTACGCTTCGCTTCGGGGTGCTCAGGATGACATAAAAGACGAAGTCAGCTCATCACTCCTCACTTGCAATAAAGCCAGCATAGAGGAATATATCATGTACAAATCCGACACCATCGCCGCCCTTGCCACCGCTCCGGGGGAGGGCGGCATCGCCATCGTGCGGGTCAGCGGGCCCCGGGCGGAAGAAATGCTGAACCGCCTGTTTACGCCCATCCAGCTGTGGGAAAGCCACAAAATGTATTACGGCCACGCTGTATACAACGGGGAAACCCTGGACGAGTGCATGGTCGTTTTATTTCGCGCGCCCCGCAGCTACACCCGGGAGGACGTGGCGGAGTTCCATCTCCACGGCGGCTCCTGGGCGGCGAAAAGCGTGCTGAACGCCCTGTACGCTCTGGGCGTCCGGGCAGCGGAACCGGGAGAGTTCACCAGGCGGGCTTTCATGAATGGGCGCATCGACCTGAGCCGCGCCGAAGCCGTGATGGCGCTGATCTCCGCCGAGGGGGGTCGCGCCGCCCGCGCCGCCATCCGGCAATTGGAGGGCGGGGTGAGCAGCTTTATCCGGCAGGCCCAAGAGGAATTGATCGCATTGCTTTCCGGCGCTGCCGCGGCGATTGACTATCCCGAGGAAATCACCATGGAGGAGGCCGCCGCCGACCTGGAAGCAGGGGCGCGCAGATTAAGCGATAAGCTGAACGCCGCCTGCGACGAGCGCGGCGCGCGCATCGCCGAAGAGGGGCTGGAAGCCGTGCTGTGCGGCAGGCCCAACGTGGGCAAGTCTTCCTTATTAAACGCCCTTGCCCGGCAGGAACGCGCCATCGTCACCGACATTCCCGGCACCACCCGGGACATCATCCGGGCCGATGTGCTGATCGACGGTCTGCGAGTGCACTTTTCCGACACGGCGGGTCTGCGGGAACAGGGCGCGGATGTGATCGAGCGCATCGGCGTGGATCGGGCGCGGCAGGCCATCGCGGGCGCGGACGTGGTGATCGTGGTGCTCAACGCCGCCGAACCCCTGACGGACGAGGACAGGCAACTGCTGGAAGACACAAAAAACGCCCCGCGCATTGTCGTGCTGAACCAATGCGACAGGGCGATGGTGTTGCATCCCGCGGACTTTGACCGGCCCCTGCTGGTCTCCGCGAAAACGGGCCAGGGCTTATCCGACCTGGAGGAACGGGTGGCTTCCTTCGGCGCGGGGGCGGGGGAGACCGCCCTCACCCAGCAGCGGCATATCCGTTTGGCCCGGGAAGCTGCGGAAGCTCTGCGCCGCGCCGCCGACGCATGCGCAAACGGCGAACCGGTGGACTTGGCCGTTATCGACCTCCAGGACGCCCTTGCCACCCTGGGCCGCGTCACCGGCGACCAGGTGGACGAAAAGCTCATCGACGATATTTTCTCCCGCTTCTGCGTTGGGAAATAACGCCTCGCTTAATCATATACTTTCGCGCCGAACGGCGCGAGGGCGAGCTTGGCGATTTTGAAGAATTGCTTTCCGAACGGGATGCCGACGATGGTGATGGTCAGCAGCAGACCCAGAAGAAAATTGATCACTGCCAATACAATGCCGGAAACCAAGAACCACGCCACGTTCACCAGGAAGGACACCGCACCGCCCTCATACACGACCTCCGTGCCAAACGGCATGAACGTCAGCCTGGCGAGCTTGAAGCACTGCACCCCGACGGGAATGCCCACGACGGTGACGCACCAGATCAGCCCGGCAATCAGCCAGCCAAACCCGCTGATGAGTCCGCCGCACAGCAGCCAGACCACATTTCCCAACAGCGACATTTTACATCATTCCTTCCTTCGGGATGATGATGGCGGCCAGGATGTACACCAGCACGCCGCCGCCCAGCATAAAGGAAAGCGCCACGAATCCCAGCCGGACCAGCGTTGGGTCGATGTTAAAGTATTCCGCGATGCCGCCGCACACGCCGGCGATCATCCTGTTCTTCTCGCTCCGATACAGCTTTTTCATTCTTGATTGCCCCTTTCTTGTCTCGGTTTTCCCTTCGACACGCATAGTGTACCACTTTCCGATAAGAAAACAAGGATAAATCCATTAGAAAAAGATAAGAATGAACGTGCTGCTGCGCATCACGGCCTCCTCCCGGCCATGGTTTTTCATGCGTTTTTCATAAATTTTTTGCGGATTTTTTATATTGAACCGGTCAAATCCTTTTCTTTGCCAATTTATCTATTGGCGAAGCAAGAAATATATGGTATAATAAATCGTTCATGCAGCGATTCTACACGAAAATCAGGAGGGATAAGACGCAATGCCTACCACGCAATTTGATAAAGAATCCATTAAGCAATCCATTATCGGCAAATTGCAGCGCTACAACGGCCGCACCCTGGCCGACGCCACGCCCCAGCAGATTTATAACGCCCTGGCCTCCACCGTGAAGGATCAGATCATGCAGAAGTGGGTGCAGTACCGGGAAAAGGATAAGCACTCCACCGCCAAGCGGCTGTATTACCTTTCCGTGGAATTCCTCACGGGCCGCAGCCTGCACTGCAACGTGCTGAATCTGTGCTCCAACGACGCCTACCGCCAGGCCCTGCAGGAGCTGGGCGTGGACTGGCGTTCCGTGCTGGCCGAAGAACCGGAACCCGGCCTTGGCAACGGCGGCCTGGGCCGCCTGGCCGCCTGCTTCCTGGACAGCCTGAGCGCCCTTTCCCTGCCCGCCATGGGCTGCACCATCCGCTATGAATACGGCCTGTTCCGTCAGCGCATCATCGACGGCCAGCAGGTGGAAGCTCCCGACGATTGGCTGGTCAACGGCAACGTGTGGGAAGTGCCCGCCATGGAGGACGTGTGCGAGATCCGCTTCGGCGGCCGCGTGGAAGAAACCACCATCAACGACCGGGCCTGCTACCTTTTGAAGGATTACTACACCGTCGAAGCCGTGCCCTACGATATGCCCGTGGTCGGCTATGACAACGACACCGTGAACACCCTGCGCATGTGGCGCGCCCGTTCCTCCAAGAGCATCGACCTGAACAGCTTCAACAGCGGCAACTACACCAAGGCCCTGCAGGAGCAGGAGCTGGCCGCCGTGATCAGCAAGGTGCTCTATCCTGAAGACAATCACTACGAAGGCAAGGAGCTGCGCTTAAAGCAGCATTACTTCTTCACCTCCGCCACCCTGCAGTACGCCATCAAGGATTTCAAGCGCCGCTTTGGCCGCAACTGGCGTCTGCTGCCGGAAAAGATCACCATCCACATCAACGACACCCATCCCGGCCTGGCGATTCCCGAGCTCATGCGCATCCTGATGGACGAAGAGGGCCTGGGCTGGGACGAAGCCAGCTGGATCGTGCAGCATACCGTGGCCTACACCAACCACACCGTCATGAGCGAAGCGCTGGAACGCTGGCCCGAAAAGATGATGCAGAACCTGCTGCCCCGCATCTACATGATCCTGTGCGAAATCAACCGCCGCGTCTGCGCGCGCCTGGCCGACCACTACAACAACGGCTCCGACCCGCGCATCGCCAAGATGGCCATCACCGCCTACGACCAGGTGCAGATGGCGAACCTGTGCGTGGCCATGAGCTATTCCGTCAACGGCGTCAGCCAGCTGCACGGCGAAATCCTCAAGCACGACACCTTCAAGGAATACTATGAGTTCATGCCCAAGAAGTTCTCCGCCATCACCAACGGCATCACCCACCGCCGCTGGCTGATGAGCTGCAACGACGGGCTGACCAACCTGCTTTACAACACCATCGGCGACGCCTGGGTGCGGGAGCCCGAAAAGCTGCGCGACCTGCTGGCCTACCGGGACGACAAGGCGTTCCAGGCCGAATTTGAAAAGGTCAAGCGGGAAAACAAAATCATCTTCTCCAATTTCCTGAACCGCCAGCAGGGCGACACCATCGACCCGGACTTCATGCTGGACGTGCAGGCCAAGCGCCTCCATGAATACAAGCGCCAGCTGCTCAACGCCCTGCATATCCTGGTGCTCTACAACCGCATCATGGACGACCCCAACTACACCATGACGCCCCGCGTGTTCGTATTCGGCGCGAAGGCCAGCCCCGGATACCACATGGCCAAGCAGATCATCCGCCTGATCATCGCCATCAGCAAGCTGATCGAAAAGACGCCCCGGGCCAAGAAATTCCTGCGGGTCATCTTCCTGGAGAACTACTGCGTCTCCGCCGCCGAACGCCTGATTCCCGCCGCCGACCTGAGCGAGCAGCTCTCCACCGCCGGCAAGGAAGCCAGCGGCACCGGCAACATGAAGTTCATGATGAACGGCGCTGTCACCATCGGCACCATGGACGGCGCGAACGTGGAAATCCACGACCAGGTGGGCCTGGAGAACATCTACATCTTCGGCATGCGGGCCGACACCGTGGCCGAAATGTACCGGGAGGGCAACTATTCTCCCATCCAGCGCTACGAGGACAACGCCGAGCTGCGCCGCGCCCTGACCCAGATCATCGACGGCACCCTGTTCCCCGAAAACCCCGCTGCCGTGCAGGATATTTACCACGACATGCTGTTCTCCGACCGTTACTTCGTGATGAAGGACTTCGGCTCCTACTCCATGGCCCAGCGCCGCGTAGACGCCGACTATCAGAACCGCGAAAAGTGGCTGCGCATGGCGATCACCAACACCGCCTGCTCCGGCATCTTCTCCTCTGACCGCACCATCCGCGAATATAACGACACCATCTGGCATCTGGGAAAATAAAAAAGCTCTCCGGATGAAGCAGCACGGCGCCCCTTTCCCGTTTGGAAAAGGGGCGCTGTTTTATTAAGCACACAAAAATGCGCACAAAAAAGACTGCCTCGATTTGAGACAGTCTTTTGTTGATCAAAACAATTACTTGATTTCGACCTTGGCGCCGACTTCGGCGAACTGAGCCTTGACCTTTTCGGCTTCTTCCTTGGAAACGCCTTCCTTGATGGTCTTGGGCAGGCTTTCGACGAATTCCTTGGCTTCTTTCAGGCCCAGGCCGCTGACGATTTCACGGACGGCCTTGATGACCTTGATCTTTTCGGAGCCGGCATCCACCAGCACGGCGTCGAATTCGGTCTGCTGAGCAGCGGCAGCGGCATTGGCATCGCCGCCGGCGGGAGCGCCGGCCACGGCGATCGCGCCGGTCACGCCGAATTTTTCTTTCAGAGCTTCAACCAGTTCGTTAACTTCCATGAGAGACATTTTCTCAATGGCTTCGATGATTTCCTGAGCGGACATTTTTCTTTCCTCCATTTTATATGCGGTCGATTGGTATGTTTGTTTTTTACGCAGCGTTCACGCTGCCTTTGCTTTTAGGCGGCTTCCTTCTTTTCGGCGATTTCGCTGAGGACGGCCACCAGGGAAGACATGGGGCTCATCAGGCAGCCAACCAGGGTCGCCATGAGTTCGTCCTTGCCGGGCATCTTGGACAGCTTGACCATCGTCTTTTCGTCAGCAGCCTTGTTCTCGAAGATACCGCCGGTAATCTTGAGGGATTCCAGCTTATTCTTCTCGATGAACTGCGCCACGGCCTTGGGGCCGGACACGGGGTCCTTCTTGCTGAACACGAAAGCGTTGGGGCCGTTCAGCAGATCGTCCAGGCCTTCGACGCCCAGCTGCTGCACCGCCAGCTTGAACAGACGGTTCTTCAGCACGCAGTAGTCCACGTCGTTTTCACGGCAGGCGCGGCGCAGGTTGGTGTCCTGTTCCACGGTCAGGCCGGTGTAGCTCACCACGGTCACGGATTCGGCGTTCTTCAGCCGTTCCACGATCTCGGCTACCTTTTCGACTTTCATATCGCGATTCTTGCTCATTGTTTCTGTTACACCTCCTCAATGGCTTGGAGTAAAAGAAAACCCTTGCGCCAAACGCAAGGGAGAGCAAAACAAAATTACTTTCCGTTGCGCCTCGGCCGGCGGGACGAACCCTTTACGCGCATTGCGCACCTGCTGTCTTTGGCACAGGCTCTTTCTGAAGCCGAAATGTATATTACCACAGCTCATCGTATTTGTCAACACTTTTTTCTGTTCATTTGAATCACGGACGGTTTCTTTCCGTTCTTCCCGCCGGTTGGGGGAAGCGCGGACAATGCTAACATTTTCATTGCGGAATTGTAAAAAAAGGGAGCGGGAATTGAAGGAAGGAAAGCCTTCCCCTTGAGGGGGCCGGGCAGGGGCGCAGCGGTGTAACAAAATCGTAACAAATGCCCGCTGCTCGGGGGCGGGGCGGGGCTGGTCAAAAACGGCGAAACGTGGTAAAACCTGCACAGAATGTCAAATTGCGCGGGCGGATGGACGCGCCGGTTTTGAAGGGACGCGCCGGTCAGCCCGATACGATGCCAGAATGGATGGGGGAAAACCGTGATGCTGAAGAGGATGAAAAAGCTGCTGTGCTGCCTGATGCTGGCCGCCGTGATCTGCGGCGGGCTGTGGACGGGAAACACCGCTTCCGCGGCGGGGGCTGCCCGGGGCCCGGCGGACGGCGTGAAGGATATCTGCGCTTTCCTGCCCTACTACGGAACCCAGAAGGATTACTTTTAGGATTTGGAGGATTTTGGGAAGAAGCTGGCGGAGTACACCGGCGGGGAGCTGAAAACCTATAAGGGTACCGAAGCCACCATCGACAGGCTGGCCGACGCCCTGGAAACCTGCGCCGTGGTGCTTATCGGTTCCCACGGCATTGATCCCGGCGGCAGATTTGGGCTGACGACAGATGCCGGCCTGACCACTGACGATTCCAGCGGCGGACATGCCAAAGATGAAGGGGATTTCTACAAAAAGGTGGATGGTAAGGATGTATTGGATTACCATCTTTGGAGCATAGACGGCACGGTGATCGCCAGCCACATGACGAAGGACGCTCCGAACAGCCTTGTGATTCTGAAATGCTGCATGAGCATGAAGAACGACCGGCTCTGCGCTCCCCTGCGGGGGAAGGGGGTCGCGGTGGTATACGGGTATTCGGAATCCATTTCCAACGGCGGCGGAGAAACGCAGCAGGCAAGTTTTATCCAGGCGCTCTGCGAGGGGAACACCGTGGCCCAGGCCATCAGCGCCATGAAGCAGGAAACCGGACGCTGGGATCCTATGTATTTAAACTATACGCTGGCGGTGGCGCAGGAGAGCGAGGTCGCGTTCCCCATCGTGGTTTCGGAGGAGGACGCCTATCCGGGCGCGGGGAACGTGAACAAGGAGCAGACGGTGAAAAGCGGCTGGCTGCTGCCCATCCGGACGGACGTGCCACAGAAGATCGTCCTGACGCTGAACGCTTCCGTTGGCGGCAAAGTGATCGCCATCAACTGCAAGTCCGCCAAGATCGCGGCGGGCGGCCTGCCCCAGGGCGTCAGCTTCCATGTGGGGGGCGACGGCACCCTCCGCCTTTCCGGAACGCCCACGAAAAAAGGATATACCGCCGCCACCTTCCACATCGTGACGACGCACAACGGCACCGTTTCCAAGCCGGTGGGCGTCATGGTGGCCGACACCGCCCACGCGACGATCCTGCCGACGCAGGAAACGTTCCTGACCGCGGAAAAGCATGACAGTCTGGGTACTAGATCGTGGCTGAACCACGTATCCCGACGCGGACGGCGTGCTGAGCCTGCCCGCGGAGAAGGACAGAACCGTATACGTCTATACCCGCATGCGGAAAACCACCGACCATCCGGCGGGCACCAAGAATGAGTGCCGCGCCATCTATAACGGCTATACAACTGCCCTGGCCGGGCTGGTGCTGGATCATACCACCGTGACCACCAGGGTGGGCGAGGTGACGGTCCTGACCGTCAGCCCGCTGCCGGAGGACTTCTCCGGCTGGAACGACAGCTATACCGTCAAATGGGGCACGAGCGGCTCCTGCGTGACGCTGTTCGCCAATGCCGCCTGCTCCATCCCGGTCACGCTGGGCATGCCAAGCAGCCACAAGACGGTGTACGCGAAGGGCACCGCCGCCAGCAATCACTGCCAGGTGAGCGTGGAAAAGCAGGTGGGATATACCGACCTGCGCAGAGCGGTGTGCGATTTCGCGGTGGCGGACGCCAGCGGTAACTTCAACCTGGAATACCTCAACTTTGACGAAGTGATCCTGATGCCCGGCGAAACGGCCACCGTGGGCTATACCACCCACCCCTCCCCGGCGCTGGTGGGCGTGGTGAGCTTCAAAAAAACCGAGGGCCCGGGCGACCTGACCCTCACAGCCAACGGCGACGGCACCGTGAGCGTCTCCGCTCCCGCCAACGCGCCCAGCGGCAATTACTAGAACCCTGGAAGCGCCCGGCGCGGACTACTTCAAGCTGCCCGCCAAGGGCCACACCCCCGGCGCGGCGGTGAAGGAAAACGACGTGAAGCCCACCTGCATCACCCTGGGCAGCTACGACATGACCGTGTACTGCACCGTGTGCAAGGAAGAACTGACCCGCACCCATACCACCCTGCCTTACACCGGCCATACCCTGAAAGCCATGCCCGAAAAAGCAGCCTCCTGCACCGAAAAGGGCAATAAAGCCTATTACTTCTGCACCGCCTGCGCCAGCTGCTTCAAGGACGCCGCAGGCACGGTGGAAATCCTGGATACGTCTGAATGGTTCACCGACGCCCTCGGCCATAACTGGGCCGATTGGAAGGTCGCCAAGAAATCCACCGTCCAGGAGGAAGGCGAGGAAGAGCGCGTCTGCAAGCGCTGCGGCAAGAAGGAAACCCGCAGTGTCGCCAGGCTGGGCGTGGCCAGCTATACCGTCACCGTGAAAGCGGGAGACCACGGCTCCGCCAGCGCTTCCGCCGCCACCGCCGAGGCAGGCGCGGCCATCGCCATCAGCGCCGAACCCTACGGCGGCTATCAGGTCAGCCAGGTCACTTATACGCCCAAGGGCGGCCTCGCGGCGAATATTACCTCCGCCATGAATTTCACCATGCCCGCCGCCAACGTCACCGTGGAAGTGAGCTTCAAGCCCATTCCCGACGGATACTATTCCGTGACCGTGATGAACGACGGCAACGGCACGGCTTCCGCCGCGCCTGTGGTCGGCCTCTCCGGCACCGCAGTCACCCTGACCGCCGCGCCCAAGGATGGCTATCAGCTCAAGGAATGGCAGGTGCTGACGGGCGGAGTCGCCGTGAACGATAACAAGTTCAAGATCGGCACGGCCAACGTGGGGATCAAAGCGGTCTTCGTAAAAGATTCGGCGTCGGCGTATCTATTCACCAAGGGCAACGGCGCGGCCTGGACGAAGGGCTCCGGCGAAACGCTGGACTTCACCGTGAAGGGCAGCCCGGACGACGCCAAGACCTACGCCCGCTTTACCGGCATCGTGGTGGACGGCAAAAACGTGGCAGCCGGCAATTACACAGCCAGCCCGGGCAGCGTGAATATCAGCCTGAAAGCGAAGTGGCTGGAAAGCCTCGCGAAAGGCGAGCATACCATCAAGGTGAAGTTCACCGACGGAAGCGCCGAAGCGAAATTCACCATCAATCCCTTCGGCACCGCCGCCGACCAGACCCGGTTCGACAGCGTGGCCGTGCCCAGCGATACCTTCACGTTCAGGAAGGTGTGGATCGGCGATACGGAAAAGAGCATCGACTTTACGCTTTACAAGCAGGGCGGAGAGGTGTACCATCACGGCTTCGACAAGAAGATCGTGAACAATCGGGAATGGCGCTACAACGCCTGGTTCTCGTCGCCCGCCGCCTGCTATGTGGTGGAAAAGCCAATTCCCGGATACCAGACCAAGTACGTCAACGTGGGCATTTATGAGCATATTACCGACCGCTGCTGCGATGGCGGCACCATCATCAACAAAAAGATTCCCAAGACCGGCGATGAATTCAACCCGGCCTTGTGAGCAGGCTTGATGCTGGCGGGCATCGCCGGATTGACCGCGCTCGCCCTGGTGAAGAAGCGCAGGAAAGCCGGAAAGTAAAACGATCAACAGTTATGACAGGCCCTATCAGCTCCTCTGGTAGGACCTGTTTTTATTGCTCATGGCAAAGATGGTAATTTGTGGTATGCTCATGCCGCAGGAAACAAGCGGCAGGCTGGATACAATAAAATAGAAATGGGAAATAAAGGATAAAACGAGTCTGATTAACATATAATGGAAATATAGAAGGGATAAATCAAGGGATTTCCTTCGTCCTTGTGGTGTACGGCCAAGGCCGGAACAGATGAATTTACCAAAGGAGGAATTCTCATGAACACTCGGATTTCCCATCGGATTCTCAGCGCCGCGCTGGCCGGGGCCCTGTGCCTGACAGCGCATGCCGCGGCCATGGCAAGCGAATTTGCCACGGTCAAAGGCGGCGGGCTGAACCTGCGCCAGAAGGCGTCGCTGGAAGCCAAAGTGCTGGGCCAGTACGGCACGGGCACCTGGATTGAAGTGGTGAAGAAAGGGGAGAACTGGAGCCAGGTGAAGGTCAACTGCAAGGAAGGCTACATGATGACCAAGTACCTGGACTTCGGCGCAAAGGAGAACATCAAGTACGTCCGCACCAACACGGGCATCGGCCTGAACCTGCGGGCAGCGCCCAACCAGTGCGCGAAGATCATCACTTCCTTCCCGGTCAACACCGCCGTGAACGTGATTCAGGCGGGGGAGACCTGGTCCAAAGTGAAGGTTGGAGAGGTGAGCGGCTACATGTCCAGCGCTTACCTGTCCGACAAGAAAACGGAAACCAAGCCCGCCACGCCCGCTGACAAGCCCGCTTGCACCTGCGCGGTGCTGAAAAACATCAACGGCGGCTGCTATGTCAACTTCCGCAAAGCGCCCGGCATGAAGACCAAGATCATCAAGGCGTATCCCGTGGGCACCGCTGTGACTGTGCTGGAAAAAGGCGAGCTGTGGTGCAAGGTGGAAATCAACGGGCAGCAGGGCTATGTGAGCACCTATATGCTGAAATTCTGAATCTCCGGCACAAGTATCCATTCTGAAAGCGGACCTTGGCCGCTCAATGAAAAACCGCTTCCTATCCGGGAAGCGGCTTTTTTCAACTCAGATTTTTGGTTTGATCCGGCATCAGAACTGGCCTTCGAATAACTCGATGCCAACGATCCTGCCGGCGCGGTTGTAGTACACAGCCCAACCATCCTGCTCCGTCATGTAAGCGATCTGAACAGGGGTGGCAATCACCGTCTGGAAGTCAGGATTGACGACATTGTAGGGATTTCTCCAGCCCTGAATCGAACCCTTCACGGTAACTTTCTTTCCTTTTTCGTTGAGATACTGGTATGGCATCACAATGTTGTATTCATCAAATCCGTAAAAAGCTTTGTATTCGTCAATCTGAGAATCTGCCTTGCCATATTCCAGAGAACGGACAGGACCCACCTCGGTTACGCTCCATACGGGGCCCGATTTGTCGCCAGTCATTTTATAGCCGTTCGCTTCGTAGATGCGTTTTTTGGTAACCTTGTCGGTTCCTTTATATTTTTCCTTTAATTCTTTGTTCACATCGGTTTTCCAGGCGGCAAAATACTGCGTGGTACCGGGCATATACTTGTGATTCCAGGTCAAAGCGGTGGCCTTCAGGTCCTCGTTCACGAGCAGTTCTTCGGGTTCAGCGCCTATTTCAGCCCAATTGACCAGCAGGCGGTCAACATCCTTGCTCAGGGTGATGGTGATGGTGTGTCTCCGCTCGTTATACTTGGTCTTCATGGTGGCGAAGGTGGTGATGTTGGGAGTCGCTTGTGTATCGGCAACAGCCACAACGCTGGTCAGTACCAGGATGATCGCCAGAACCAAGGTCGTGATCTTTCTCATCGAAATTCTCCTTTTTCAGTATCTTAAAAATCATCAACATTGTAAACTTATTTTATTTATTTGTCAAGAAATTTTCGTTTAATTGTAAGCTATTTGTAAAGATTTGAAAGGAATTGTCATTCTTCCACGGATAATAACAGATAAAAAGAGAAAAATATTTCAATGTATAATAAAGATCAAATCTGTTTGTAACAAAAAAACCCGGCTCCCGTTTCCGGAAACCAAGGTGAACCAGGATGATCATGTTCAATGATCAACAGCTGGATGCGAGTGGCGGGGCTCGAACCCGCACGCCCAGAGGGCACAAGATTTTAAGTCTCGGTTGTCTGCCAGTTCCAACACACTCGCCCGCGATCCTTATTATAGACCATGAGGCGAGGGAAAGTCAAGACAAAAACGGGTGATTCAGCATTTTTCCCGGTACAGCCGGGCGAGCTTCCGCCTGCGATAAGGCATGCAATGGCTGTTGATCAGCTTTTTCTCACAGGGAAAGCAGATGGTGCATCCCAGGATATTTAAGCCTGTATCCGCTGCCCGTCCGCACAGCAGACAATGGTTCTCAAGCATCGTTCCTTCCTCCTCTCTTTTTCCGTTATTCTTTCCACAAGAGAGGAAATATATACCATCTTGGCTCAGATGAATGAGTAATAAGCTTTAATTTATTAAAGGGATTAGGGAATAGGGATTAGGAAAAAAGCGTGTGCTATGTAATGAATACCGATGGAAAAGCAAAACAAAATGTCTAATCCCTAATCCCTATTCCCTATTCCCTAATCCCTCCATTACTTAAAGCGTCCATCCGCCCCGACTGAACTGTTATCTGTTTTCAATCAATTCCCGCACCGGGTCGATCCCGCGGTAAAGGACATAATCAGGAGAATACAGCCCCACGTCGGCCAGGGCTCTCTGGGACGGTTCGGCGGTCAGATAAGATAGGAAGGCTTCTCCGGCAGGCGAAGCGGCATCGCCATATATGGGAAGAAAGCCTTTCCCGTCCGGCAGCGGACAGGCACGGACGGCAAACGGCAGCTGCTTTGCCTGCTCCGCGGTAAGAAGCACCGCATCGCCCTTCCCTTCCACAAAGTCGGAAACAGGATGCGCGCTGGAAATGCTGCCGGGCAGTTGGATTTTTTCCGGTGCAAGAAGAACGGAAAAAGACGGATGATCCGGCGTCGGCGCGGGCGTTGGGTCAGCGCCCGGTGTTGGCGAGGGGCGGATAAAGAGCAGGCTGGTGGGAACGGGCGTTACGGTCTGCGCGGAATCGTCCCGATAAAACAGCGCATAGCCATACAGCGCCACGGCTTTCTCTCCCTCTCCCGAAATCAGCAGATCAGGGGCTGTGCCGGGGCTGGATTCAGCATTCGTTTGTTCCGGCGCTGTGCGAAGGTAGACGCGAACGCCGGTTTCTTTTTCGTATCGCGTAGCCTGCTTCCGCAGCCAGGAGCACACGGACGGTTCCTGCCCCGCAATCCAGACGCGCACCAGCGAAAGGCGCGCGGGCGACCCGGTACTTTGCTGAAACGGAAACCGAAAGCAGGAGTAAACCAGCCCGGCGGTGGCGAGCAGCGCGGCCAGGGTGACGATGAATCTGCGCATAAAAATCCCCCCGCTGGAGTGTATGCAGCGGGGGAAGCACAGATACATGATTATTTTCCGGCCTCTTCAGTAGCCTGTTTCTTGATACTCCTGTGCCGTTTGTTGATAAAGAAGGTGGTCAGGATATCGGAAATGCTCTGGTAGATCAGGCAGCCCCCCGCGATGGCGACCACCGTTTCCATGGTTTCAAAGGGATTGCCCAACAGCAGCAGGCCGGCGACGATGGACACAATCGCCATGCCGAGCAGCACGCCCCACTGGGCGAAGCCGTTGTTCTTCGCGTCAACAGAGCGCAGGATGTTGCCGACGCCGCAGCCCACAAGCAGGATGCCGAACAGGCTCGGCAGCAGGTTGACGAGCGACTTGGGGGAAGTGACCATAAAGATGCCAAGCCCGATGGTGATCAGGCCCACCACCAGGTCGCTCTGAAACAGATAGGGATAAGCGTGCTCGTTTCTAAAATACCTTACGACGCGGATCACGCCCATAGCAATGATCAGCCCGCCGATGCAATAGCACACCGACAGCAGCGTGGCGCTGGGAAACAGCAGCAGAATCAATCCGATCACACCGGTCAGGATGGCGGAAACGATCCAGCTTTTCTTGATATTTTTCCATAATTCACCAAATTTCACATGAATCCCTCTTTTCTGCTGCAAACAATGCACGAATTGCGCAAAAAACATCAACGATTGACAATTTTCTGCAATTGCAGTATACTATATTTGCCGGAAAACGTCAATAGACGAATGGGCGGAATGGGGGGAAAACATGACGGATCAGCCAAACAGAACAAAGAATAAGCCCCAGGATCAGCGCGTGAAACGCACGTATCGGGAACTGATCAAAGCGTTGGAAGAACTGCTGTGCGAAACGACGCTGGAGCAGATGACGGTGAAGCAGCTTTGCGACGCGGCGCAGATCCAGCGGACGACTTTTTATCAGCATTTTCAGGACATGCAGGACTTTCTGGAATGGTACATCCTGCAAAAGCAGAATGAATTCCATTCCCTCGGCACGGGCAGCATCCCGCGTGAAAAGGTGAGCGACGTGCTGATTGAGCTGGCGAAAAGCATCATGAATTATCTGAAGAACAATGAAAAACTCGTCAAGAACATGATGAACACCCAGATCAACGGAAAGCCCCTGTTTGATTTATATGTGAGTACCTGCGTGGAGGACCTGATGCGGCGGCTGGAGAACGTGCCGGAGCTGGAGGAAAGCGCCGGAAACACGCCCGTGCGCTTCCTGGCGGAGTATTATGTGGGCGGCATGATTGCCGTGTTCCGCTGGTGGATCATGCACGACAAGCCCTACAGCGAGGAAGAATTCCTGCGCTATCTGAATCTGCGTATAGAAAGGATGAGGCGGGGCTGATGCGCTCAAATACCAGAAATATCGTGTATTGCGCGCTGTTCGCCGCGCTGATTGTTGTGTTCGCGCAGGTTCAGATTCCGCTGCCCGGCCTGGTGCCCATCAGCCTGGCGACCTTTGCCGTCATGATGGCGGGGCTGCTGCTGGGATGGAAATACGGGCTGCTGGCCGTGGCGGTGTATGTGCTGCTGGGCGCGGTGGGCGTGCCGGTGTTCGCCGGGTTCAAGGGCGGCCTGGGCGCGCTGACAGGGCCGACGGGCGGCTATATCATCGGCTATCTGCCTTACGCCGCGCTGGCGGGACTTCAAAATAAAAAGCTTCAGGATTCCTTCTGGGGACGGTGCGGGCTGCTGGCGCTGGGGACGCTGGCCTGCTACGCGCTGGGCACGGCCTGGTTCATGCACGCCACCGGCCGGACGCTGGCGGAAAGCATGGGTCTGTGCGTGCTGCCTTTCCTGCCCGGCGACGCGGTGAAGATCGCCCTTGCCTCCTTCCTTGCGCCCCGGCTCCGCAAGGCCATGAAAAACTGACAGATTTGTACGCTCCCATTTCTTGACGAACCAGCGTCATCGTGCTATATTGAAAAAGAAAATATTACCAGTTTACGGATGATTGACCGGAGGCGGCGCATGGCTCGAACAGATTCCGATATGACCCAGGGGACGATTTGGAAGCACCTGATCCGGTTTTCCATTCCCATGGCGGTGGGCCTGCTGTTTCAGCAATTGTACAACACGGTGGACACCGTGGTGGTGGGCCAGTTCGTGGGCCAGGAGGCGCAGGCCGCCGTGGGCTCCACCGGCTCCATCATCAACACCATCGTGGGCTTTTGCGCGGGCCTGGCCACCGGCGCGTCGGTCATTATCTCCCAGCGATACGGCGCACACGACCGGGAAGGGCTGAGCAAGGCCGTCCATACCACCATCGCCATCACCTTTATCGTCAGCCTGCTGGCCACCGGCATCGGGCTCATGATCATCCCCTTCATGCTGCGGTTCATGAAAACGCCCGAAGACGTGATGGACGAAGCCGACCTGTATCTGCGTATTTACTTTTCTGGGGTGGCTGGCGTGCTGTTTTACAACATGGGCAGCGGCATTCTCCGGGCGGTGGGCGATTCCCGCAGGCCGCTGGTGTTCCTGGTGATTTCCGCGCTGCTGAATACGGTGCTGGACTTATTGTTCGTGCTGGGCTTCGAGATGGGCGTGGACGGCGTGGCGTATGCGACGATTGCTTCCCAGATCATTTCCGCCCTGCTGATTCTCATCACCCTGACCCGGGAAGAAAGCGCCTATGGCATCCGGTGGAGCAGGCTGCGCATTGACCGCGCGTCGTTAAAGGGCATTCTGAGCATCGGCCTGCCGTCCAGCATCCAGAGCGCCATCACCGCGTTTTCCAACGTGTTCGTGCAGTCCTATATCAACGATTTCGGCTCCGCGTGCATGGCGGGCTACGGCATTTACAACAAAGTGGACGCTTTTGCCCTGATTCCCGTGCAGGCCATCAGCATGTCCTCCACCACGTTCGTGGGCCAGAACTGGGGCGCGCAGCAGAAAAAGCGCGCCCGGGA
The DNA here is from genome assembly GCA_902795275.1 of uncultured Eubacteriales bacterium. Lineage (GTDB taxonomy): Bacteria > Bacillota > Clostridia > Christensenellales > Aristaeellaceae > RUG563. Next base: position 106,330 of record CADBKQ010000001.1, read on the forward strand.
CGGCGTGCATACGGCGATTGTCATGAGCATCGCGTCCACCGTCACCTTGGGCCTGGTGGTGTACTTCCTGGCGCGGCCCCTGCTGGGCTTCTTCTCCCCGGTGGAGGAAGTGGTGGCGTTCGGGGAAAAGTTTATCCGCATCGTGACGCCCTTCTATATTGCTATTTGCTTTAACCAGATTTACGCCGGGGCGCTGCGCGGCGTCGGCGACGCCACCATGCCCACGGTGATTATGCTCTGTTCCTTTGTGGTGTTCCGGCAGATTTACCTGTTCGTCACCAAGGCCCTGGGCGCGGGCTTCCTGGCCGTGGCGCTGGCCTATCCCATGGGCTGGATCATGTGCTCCACGCTGCTGTATATCCGCTATCGCGGCAGCAGGCTGGTGAGGAACGATATACAGTAAAAGGTACATGGCAGCATAAATTATTTATTCCACCCTTTCGGCTTTCTCGGAAGCGGTTCCCCCCAGAAAAAATTTTCTTAACATGGAACAAACGCCTTTCCTCATTCGTCTATATGGGTGAGGTGAGGAACAAATGAGTACGATGCTTTCCATTTACCCCAAGGACGAAAACCCCACTTTGCTGGCAATTGACGATGACCGGAAGGTCGTGTACGTAGACGGAAAACCCTGCGAACTGACCCAGCAGGAGTTTTCTCTTTTGCAGGAACTGGCCCAGAATATTGACCGCCCCGTGTCGCGGGAAGAACTGCTGCGGGACGCCTGGGGCTATGTGAGCCCGGGGGAGACCCGCACGGTGGACGTGCATGTGCAGCGCCTGCGGAAGAAACTGGGCTTCTTCTGCATTGAAACGGTGTACCGCCGCGGGTATAAGCTCCGCGCGCAGGCAGTGTGATAAACAATTTTCCATAAAAAACCTTCGCCCTGTTCTGAACAAAGCGAAGGTTTTTGTTTATGCTTCAATCGTTTTTTGCTTCCGCTTCCGGGCGCGCTTCTTCGCGTCGGCTTTGGGGTTGATCATTTCCTCCTGGTTCGCGGCTTTGCAGTAAGGCTTCAAAGCGCAATGTTCGCAGTCGGGCTTTTGGCTGTGGCAGACCCGGCGGCCGTGGTAGATCATCCAGTGATGCGCCTGGCTCCAGTCCTCCCGGGGAATCAGCGCCATGAGCTGCTTTTCCGTTTCCTCCACGGTCAAAGCATCAGAGAGGCCCAGTCGGTTCGCCACCCGGAACACGTGGGTGTCCACCGGGATGGCGGGTACGCCGAAGGAAAAGGCCAGCACCACGTTGGCAGTTTTCCGGCCCACACCGGGCAGCGCGGTCAACTCCTCTAAGGTGGAGGGCACGACCCCGTCGTACTTCTCCGCGATGATCTTGCAGGCGTTCACGATGTTCGCAGCCTTGGACTTGAACCCGCAGGACTTCACATACGGAAACAAAACCTCCGGCGTGGTCCGGGCCATGGCCTTGGCGTCCGGGAAATCCCGGAACACCGCGGGCGTCACCTGGTTCACCCGCGCATCTGTACACTGGGCGGCTAAAATCGTAGCCACCAGCGTTTCATACGGATTCGTGAATTGCAGTTCCGGCCCCGCGTTGGGATACAGCTCCGCCAGGCCGTTTAAAATCGCTTGCTGGTTTTCATTCATTGGTACAACCTCCGCAGATGGAGATAGGAATTAGAAGAATAAAAAACGAAGATGGCGTATAATGGGTTTCCCTTTCGTCACGATCGCCTAATCCCTAATCCCTATTCCCTAATCCCTCATTTCAAAGCGACATACAAGGCCACCGCCGCCGCGCCGACCACGGTCATGACCACGAGGAAGATGATGTTTTTCTTCGTGAAACGCAGCTTGTCCACGCCGCTGTATAGAAAGCCTAACTTTTGCGCCGGGGGAATGACCACGCGCAGGAACAGCACCAGCAGCACCGCTTCCAGAGGGAACATCACCAGGTTTTTCACGATGCGCAGGGCGTCGAAGATGCGGTAGTTCTTCCCCAGCATCATCTGGTAATACAGCCACATGACGGGCGTGTTCAGCACGATGTTGACGAAGAAATCAATGCAGAACCGGCTCAGCGTGACGCGCAGGGCGGTGACCTCCGTGCGGTACAGGAACAGGGCAAAGATCAGCGAGCCCGCGATTTCGATGAAGATAAAGGGGAAAAAATACGGCCCGGAAGGAAACAGCAGGCAGCCCAGCGTGTCCGACACCGCCGCTGCCGCAATAGCGACCACCGGTCCAAATACCATGGCCCCGAAAGCGTTGATGAAGAACGCAACATTGATGCGCAGGTTGGCCGCGATGGGAATGCTGATGGATTTGAGCGCCACCCGCAGGGCGATCATCAGCGCCGCGAAAATCAGCACGTCCAGCCGCTTGAACTCCGACGCGGCCTGAATCCAGTACGCCTTCGAGAAGGGCGTTTTATAAAGCGTTTTGTCCCGGACGGGATTGTTTTTTTGCATACAAAAAGCCTCCTGACAGATACAGAATTTGATCCGCAGAGGCAGTTGAAACCGTGCAGCGGGATGCGTGGCAGGCACCGCGCCGGATGGCTTTTACCCTTCCTGCTTCGTCCCATGGCAACTCCCCGTCCATGGACACTTGACGCGTCTGCGACTACTCTGCTTACGAATCATCGTTCCCATTGTAGCAGGGAATGCAGGAAAAAGCAAGCTGATCCAAAGAAAGAACAGCAAAAATGCTATGCGGCTTCCAGCTTCTTCAGCATCGGGCGCACCAGGAGCGTGCCGATCAGCAGCACGGCAATGCCACCGGCGGCGACAGCGGCGAACAGAAGCCAATGCTGCGGGGCCATCGCCTGGGTATGCAGGGCGAAGATGCCGGGAAACATCGCCACGCCCCCGGCAAAGCCCACGCACATCAGCAAGCAGACAGCGGCGCGCAGCTTAGAAAATGGCAGGCAGGTGAGTATCAGATTGCAAAGCCCGATCACGCCCGCGGAGAGCACGGCGATGGTGGAAGCCACTTCGTCGGGCATGCCAAAGAAGTTGAGGATCATCACCGTCAACGAAGTGCATACCACGCCCAGCGCGCCGGGGGCCGCTTTCAGGATGATGCGCTTGAGAAAATGGCCCTTCGCCCGTTCGCTGCTGGGTTCCAGCGACAGGAAGAAGGAAGGAATGCCCACCGTCAGCGCGCCGACGAAGGTCAGATGGATGGGCTGGAAGGGATAATTCAGCGGCAGGAACAGGGCAATCAGGATATTCAGCGCGCTCAGCACGAAGGAATACAGCGTCTTTTGCAGGAACAGGGAAGCAGTCCGGGTGATGTTGCCGATCACCCGGCGGCCCTCCGCCACCACGGCGGGCAGGGAACCGAAATCGTTGTTGAGCAGCACCAGCTGGGCCGCGTGCTCCGTGGCTTCCGCGCCGCCTGCCATAGCGATGGAGCAGTCCGCCGCCTTGAGGGATGGAATGTCGTTCACTCCGTCGCCGGACATGGCCACGTGATGGCCCTTTGCTTTCAGCGCGTCCACCAGGATCCGCTTTCTGTCCGGGGTCAGCCGACCGAAAATCACGTAATCCTCCGCCGCGGCGGACAGTTCCTCGTCCGTCAGCCGGGAGCAGTCCACGATTCTGTCATTGCCTTCAAGCGCCAAAGCCCTTGCCGCGGCAGCCACCGTCACCGGGTCGTCGCCGCTCATCACGCGCACCGACACGCCTTCCTGGCGGAACCAGCTCAGCGCATCTTTGGCGGAGGGCCGCAGGGTTTCCCGCAGGAGCAGCAGGCCCAGCAGCCGCGTCACGGGCGGCACCTGGCCGTTTTCTATCGCTCCTTCCGCTTCCGCCAGCAGCAGCACCCGGCAGCCATCCACCGCCGCCTGCTTCGCTTCCGGCGGTATGCTGCCCGCCACAAAGGACGGCGCGCCCAGAATCAGCGTTTTTCCGTCCGCGAAGGAAGCGGCGGATTTTTTCCGGGCCGAGGAAAAGGGAAGCGTCGCAGTCGCGGCCCGGGGTTGATCTGCCTTGAACGCCTGGGCGATGGCCCGCTGGGTTCCGGATTCAATATCAAAGGCGGAGATAAAGTCGGCGGTTTTCGCGGTGAATTCCGTTTCATCCGCTTCCAGCGGGATAAAGCGGTCAAAGGCCATCTCCCCGGTGGTCAGCGTGCCGGTCTTGTCGGTGCACAGTACGTCCACCCGGGCCAGGGTTTCAATGCCGAACAGCTCCTGCACCAGGGTTTTGCGTTTCCCCAGCTTCACCACGCCCGCCATCAGCGCCACGGAGGTGAGCAGAATCAGTCCTTCGGGAATCATGCCCACCATGGCGGCTACCGCCTTGGGCACGGCCTGCTGCATCGGCAGGCCCAGCAGAAAGACTTGCTGCAAAAACATGATGACGCCGATGGGCACCAGCAGCTTGCTCACCAGGGAAACCAGCCGGTTCAGCTCCGTCATCAGCTCCGATTTCGGCGAACGGATTTGCTTTGCTTCCTTGGTCAGCCGCACGGCGTAGCTGTCGTCGCCCACCGCGATCAGCTGGGCGGTCGCTTTGCCTTCGGTCAGGAAGCTGCCGGACATGAGCAGGTCGCCGGGCTTGCGGTTCATCGGCTCGCTCTCGCCGGTCAGCAGGGATTCATCCACGGCGCAGGCGCCGTCTGTGATCATAGCGTCCGCCGGAATCTGGTCGCCTCTGCGCAGAACCACCAGGTCGCCCAGCACCAGTTCGTGGGGAGGCAGCTTCGTTTCCTCTCCGTCGCGGATTGCGCACACATCCCGCACTTCCAGCAGCCGCAGCTTGTTCAGCATGGCCCGGGCGCGAAGCTCCTGCACCGTGCCGATCAGCGTGTTGGAAAACACCACGCCCAGGAACAGCATATTCCGCCAGGAGCCCACCAGCGCCAGGCAGAAGGCCAGGGCAAAGTTCAGCAGGTTAAACAGCGTAAACAGGTTGTCCGCCACGATGCGCGGAACGCTCTTGCCCGGCTCCGCCGTTTGTCGGTTGGCCTGGCCCTGCGCCGCGCGCTTCGCCGCTTCCTGGACGGTCAGGCCCTCCGGCGGCGTTTGAACTATTCCCTCTGGCGGTGCGGACGGGATGCGGAGCTTTTTGGATTTTGATACAGGTTGCGTATTCATTCAGTATCTCCTTTGTGCTGCTGATCCATACAGCATGAAAATCATAGCATATTCGGATGATGCTTGTCTATAAAATAAAAAAAAGTTATTTTATAATTGTAAAAACAGGCAAAGATATGTTATAATTTCCTTAAGAAGAACAGAGAGAATCGACCCGTCAAATCAAAAAAAGGAGGATGAACCCATGAAAAGACTCGTTGCCCTGCTGCTGGTGCTTGTCTTCGTTTGCAGTGCGTTTCCTGCGCTGGCTGCCCGGGACGCGCCGATCGGCTATTACATCCGGTTCCTGCCGACCCTGATTACCGTGGGAAATGATTACATCAAGGTGGAAGGCTACTTCGTCAATCTGAACAGCGACGTAGCGGTGAAAAACTTTAAGGAATTTGAAATGAGCGTTTACGAAAACAACAAGCTGATTGCCAAGGGCAATTTTGGCACCATCAACCAGTTTACCGTGGAGCCCCTGGGCATGTGGAAACAGACCTTCACCTACAATGGAAAACACAGCATGAAAATCGGCACCTATTCCTGCGATGAAAAATACTCCTGCACCTTCTCCTGCAAATTCTCGTATGTGGATAGATGATAGAAAGCATCAAAACGGCGGGCGCTGATCAGGCGTCCGCCGTTTTGTTTGTCCGGAATTACTTATCGTAGTTCACAACCTGGGAGAAATCGGGGGCTTTCAGGGACGCGCCGCCAATGAGGCCGCCGTCGATTTCGGGCTGCGCCATCAGGCCCTTGACGTTCTTGGGGTTCATGCTGCCGCCGTACTGGATGCGCACAGCGTTGGCGACGCCCTTGCCGTACTTGCGGGCGATGGCCTTGCGGATGACGCCGATGGTCTCGTTGGCTTGTTCGTCGGTGGCGGTGAGGCCGGTGCCGATGGCCCACACGGGCTCATAAGCGATGACCACGTTTTTGATTTCCTTGTCGGTCAGGCCGTTCAGGGCGATCAGGGTCTGGTATTCCACCAGCGCGTCGGTGTAGCCCGCTTCGCGCTCTTCCTTACGCTCGCCCACGCAGATGATGGGCTTGAGGCCCGCCTTCACGGCGGCCAGGGTGCGCAGGTTCACAGTGGCGTCGGTCTCGCCGAAATACTGGCGGCGTTCGCTGTGGCCGATGATCACGTATTCCACGCCCGCTTCCTTCAGCATGGCGGCAGAGAGTTCACCGGTGTACGCGCCGGACTCTTTGAAGTGCACGTTCTGGGCGCCCAGATGGATGTTGCTGCCCTTAATGGCTTCCTTCACGGCATAGATATCCACGGCGGGCACGCACACGACGACCGTCGCGTTGGCGTCCTTCACCAGGGGTTTGAGTTCCGTGACCAGCGCCTTCGCCTCGGCGGGGGTCTTGTTCATTTTCCAATTGCCGGCGATGATGGGTTTGCGCATGGGAATCACTCCTTTGTTTTTAGGGATTAGGGAATAGGGATTAGGGATTAGGGAGTGGGAATAAGAAGCGGGATGAGTAAATAAACAATGCGAATTGTCCATCAAAACAACTAATCCCTAATCCCTATTCCCTAATCCCTGAAAAATTACTTTTCGTCCAGAGCCGCGACGCCGGGCAGCACTTTGCCTTCCAGGTATTCCAGGGACGCGCCGCCGCCGGTGGAGATGTGAGTCATCTTGGCGGCCAGGCCCATCTGTTCCACAGCAGCCGCGCTGTCGCCGCCGCCAATGATGGTCACGGCTTCGCTGTCCGCCATGGCCTGGGCCACGGCCAGGGTGCCCTTGGCCAGGGTGGGATTCTCAAACACGCCCATGGGGCCGTTCCAGACCACGGTCTTGGCGGCCTTCACGGCGTCGCCGAACAGAGCGGCGGTCTTGGGGCCGATGTCGCAGCCCTGCATGTCGGCGGGAATCTTGTCAGAGTCCACAACGATGGTGTCGATAGGCGCGTCGATGGGGTTCGGGAATTCCTTCACGCACACGGTGTCGATGGGCAGGAGCAGCTTCACGCCCTTCTCCTCGGCCTTCTTCATCATGTCCTTGCAGTAGTCCAGCTTGGTTTCGTCCAGCAGGCTCTGGCCGATTTCATAGCCCTTGGCCTTGAGGAAGGTGAAGGCCATGCCGCCGCCGATGATCAGGGTGTCGACCTTTTCCAGCAGGTTGTTGATCACGTTCAGCTTGTCCTCGATCTTCGCGCCGCCCAGCACAGCCACGAAGGGACGGTCGGCGTTCTCCAGGGCCTTGCCCATGATGGAGAGTTCCTTGCCAATCAGGTAGCCGGCCACGTTGGGGGAGGTGAACTTGGTCACGCCCTCGGTGGAGCAGTGGGCGCGGTGGCAGGAGCCGAAAGCGTCGTCTACGTAGCAGTCCGCCAGGGAAGCCAGTTCCTTGGAGAAGTCTTCGATGTTCTTGGTTTCTTCCTTGCGGAAGCGGGTGTTCTGCAGCAGCACCACGTCGCCTTCCTTCATGGCGGCGACAGCGGCCTTGGCGTTTTCGCCCACAACGGTATCGTCATTGGCGAACACAACGTTTTTGCCCAGCAGCTCGCCCAGGCGCACGGCCACGGGAGCCAGGGAAAATTTTTCTTCGGGGCCGTTCTTGGGCTTGCCCAGATGGCTGCACAGGATGACCTTGCCGCCGTCCGCGATCAGCTTCTTGATGGTGGGCAGCGCCGCCTGGATGCGCTTGTCGTTGGTGATTTTGCCGTCCTTCATGGGCACGTTGAAGTCAACGCGAACCAGGACCCGCTTGCCTTTTACATTGATGTCGTCGATGGTTTTCTTTGCCATGATAGATGCCACTCCTTTTGATGATTTGGATTTTTCCGGAATTGTATGCCAAGGCCCGGGGGGCCGTGGAACCAGGTTTCAGAGTTCAGAGTACAGAGTTCAGATGAACACTTGGCATGAGTGCAGATCAAAGCACAGACAAAACCATCTGCACTCTGAACTCTGTACACTGTACTCTCCGACCAGCTTTCTATTTCAACAGACCAACAATTTTTTGCGCCGCCGCTTCATCGGTAATCAATGAATCATGCTTTTCATGCCGGGTGGCGGCGATAATGGCTTCGGCCTTTTTCTCGCCAGCAGCCACGGCGACCATTTTGCTTTCCTTGTAGGCTTTGCCGATGCCCAGGGAAACGGAACTGGTTTTCAGCACGGTTTTGCCTTCGCTGTCGAAGAAATCGCCGAAGGCTTCGCCCACCGCTTTGTTCTTTCGAAGAATGTCCAGATCGTCAGCGGACAGCCGCCTGCGCTTGGCCATGGCGTCCGCCCGGCCGATGCCGTGCACCACCAGGTCGGCGCGCTGCAAAAGCTCCAGGGTTTCGCGCACGTCGGGCAGCTTCATCATTTCCTGGAGCGCCGCCGCGTCCAGGGAATCGGGCAGGTGCATCACCCGGTAATGCCCCCCGATGTGCTTGGCGATTTCCGCGGCCACGGCGCTGGCCTGGGTTTCCACGGAAGCGCCCATGCCCCCGCGGGCCGGAACCACCATCACATTCATGGGCGTGGCGGACTGCATGCCGTGGGCCATTTCGCTCATGGTGCGCCCGCCGGTCACGGCCAGGGTCATGCCGCTTTGCAGCAGCTTATGCACCCGGTGCGCCGCCGCCCGGCCCACTTCCCGCAGCACCTGGGGATCGCTGTCCGCGTTTCCGGAAACCACGACCACGTGCTGCACGTGAAGCAGCTGGGAAAGGGCTTGCTCCAGCTTCGTCAGGCCAAACATGGCGCGGCTCAGGTCATGGGCTCCTGGCAGCACTTCGATGGCCTGAGGCGTCAGCTGCATGCCCGCGGCGTCCATGGTGATCAGCCCAAGCTCCTTGAGCGCCGCCGCCGCTGTGCGCACTTCCCTTTCCGGCAGGTTCAGCCTCGCGGCCAGGGCGCGCCGCCCCACGGGCTGCATGCTTTCGATGGAGGAGAGCACCTGCGCCCGCCGCCCAATGTCCGCCATCAAATCAGGGGCGATACGGCTGAGCACCTTCATTTCGTCCAGCATCCGCAGCCCCCCTTTCCTCTTCTTGGACGAACCTTGCCCCAGTGGGCAGATCACGTCCCGCCGGATAGTATAGCATAACAGCCCGGGAATGTAAAGACAAAAACCGCCTTCTTTGTTCCCGCAAGCGCTTTCTTTACCGAAAATTCACAATTCAGGAAAGCTGGGCATCCACCAGCGCCCCGCCGGGGGCGTAGATCAGCTTGAGGGAAAAGCAATCCTGCCGGGATTGCAGCAGCGGCAGGAACACACGGTCGCCCTCCCAGAGGGGAAGATCGGAGATTTTTTCAAGAGGAATCCAAGCCAGCGTCCCTTCAGCGCAGGGAGTCACCTCTTCCGTTTCCGCGCGGGCGGTGTACAGGAAGGTCAGCTCGTTGCCCCAGTCCGGCAGGATGAAGGTGAGGATGCCCCGGAGTCGCAGGTCTTTCACCGTCAGTCCTGTTTCCTCTTTGATTTCCCGCAGCGCGCATTCCTCGGGGGATTCATTTTCTTCCATGTGTCCGCCCACGCCGATCCATTTTCCCGCGTTTTCGTCGTTGGCTTTTTTGTTCCGGTTCAGCATCAGGTAACAGCCGTTGTGTTCAATGTAGCATAACGTCGTCAGGCGCATGTGGGACTCCTCACTGTATGATCAATTGCCGGGGATATTTTCAAAGAAATCGTTACAGGCAACGTCATATCCCACCGTGGAATAGGCCAGGCCGAAGCGGTAGCAGCTGTATTTGCTGTCCCGGGGCTCCACGATGAAGTATTCAAACTTGCCGGTTTCCGGATTCTTCTGGCCCGCCTCGTGCTGGGACACGTGCCACTGGTAGCCCGCTTCCGCCACCTGGTAGCCCGTGCGTCCGCCGAACGCGGCCATGGGCTGATCCCAATCCATTTCGATGGCATTCTGGTTATACATGTGCAGGTACAGTTTTTTTACCTGCCAGGCGCCGTATTTCTGGGCGGAGTCGGCGTAATTGGCGGCCTCTGCGGCCACGGGAATGCAGTGCATCATCACGTCGGCGCAGACCCGGTGGATGCCGTGGCCGTATTCGCCGTTCACGTCATGCGTCACCACCACCTCGGGCTTGTACTGGCGCAGCAGCTCCACCATGGTTTCCTGCACCTTTTTCTTTCCCACGGCCTCATAGGCGCTGTCCAGCTTTTTGGAAAACTTGTCCCAAAAATCGTAGACCACAGGATAATTCTTCAGCCCCATTTCCCACAGGCCGTTGAGCAGCTCGCTGCGGCGTCCGGTGACCCGGTTGTTCTTGATCAGGTCGCTCATGTTGCCGCTGGTCAGGTAGGCCACCACCACCTGCATATTCCTCTCCGCGGCGTAATAGGGAATCGTGCCGCCGAAGAACAGGATCTCATCGTCGGGATGGCCGGACAGCACCAGCAGGTCGGCCTTTTCCGGCTTTTGCCACCGCTGCACAAAGGCGGGCGTTTCTCCTTCGCCGAACACAAACAGTTCGCTGACTGTCAGCACCGCCTGTTTGTCGGCGTTCAGACGAATGCGCACGTCCGTTTCGCCCTCGGGCAGAGGCGCGTACTCATGGGCGAACTCGCCTTCGCTCTGGTACACGCCCACCCATTTGCCGCCGTGCTTCGCCTCCACCACCCAGGGAACCAGCTTGCCGCCGAAGCAAACGTACACGCCGTACATGGGCTGGCCCTTGGGCGCGGCGATCTCGATGCTGGCGTTCTTCTGCTTGTCGCTGATGAAGCCGGTGAGATAGTCCCGGTCTGTCATTTTGGCGGCGCGCTTGGACTGGGACGATACCGTGATCTTGCACTGGCCGGTCAGGTCGGGAGCCTCCTCGGCCAGGGCGGGAACGCAGGAGAGAAGGGCGAGAAGAAGAAACAAGGGAAATATTTTTTTCATGGGATAGCCTCCGAAATGGTGTGAAAGAGTACAGAGTGCAGATTGATAATGTCTGCCAATAAGAAACAGTCAAATCGTGTACACACTATATTATCTGAACTCTGTACTCTGTCCTCTCTGACAACAAAACGCCGCGCCGCAGTAATGCGGGCGCGGCAGGGGATACGAAAGATTATTCGGCGTCGGCGGGAGCTTCTTCAGCAGGCGCTTCCTCAGCGGCGGGCGCTTCTTCCGCTTCGCCGGGAATCTCGTCCAGGTTTTCAGGCAGCTGGGATTCATCCTCCAGGGCCTGGCGGATGCTCAGGCTGATGCGCTTGGCTTCGGGATCAACGGCCAGCACTTTGACCATGACCATCTGGCCTTCCTGCAGCACGTCTTCCACCTTGGCAACGCGGGTGGGAGCCACCTGGGAGATATGCACCAGGCCGTCCACGCCGGGCTCCAGCTCGATGAACGCGCCGAAGGGACGGATGCGCACCACGGGACGCTCCAGAATGACGCCCACGGGATATTTTTCTTCGATGTTGTCCCAGGGCTTGGGCATGAGTTCCTTGTAGCCCAGCTGGATGCGTTCGCGTTCCTTGTCCAGGCTCTTGATCTTGACCTGCACTTCCTGGTTCACCTGCAGCACATCGCTGGGATGAGCCACCCGGTTCCAGGCCAGGTCGGTGATGTGGATGAGGCCGTCCACGCCGCCCAGGTCAACAAACGCGCCGAAGTCCGCGAAGCGGCGCACGATGCCGGTCACGACCGCGCCGACTTCGAGCTTTTCCCAGGCCGCTTCCTTCTTGGCCTTGTTTTCTTCCTCGATGACCTGCTTGCGGCTGGCCACGATGCGCTTCTTTTGCTTGTCCACGTCGATGATCTTGAGCTTCATGGGCTGGCCCACGAACTGGCCGATCTTTTCGACATAGCGCTGGGCGAGCTGGGAAGCGGGCACGAACGCGCGCACGCCGCCCTCGACGCTGGCGAGCAGGCCGCCCTTGACGGCTTCCTTGCCCACGGCGTCGATGTATTCGCCGTTTTCATACTTCTCCATCAGCGCGTCCCAAGCCTTGCGGTTGACGATGTTGCGCTGAGAGAGCAGGACGTTGCCTTCGCCGTCGTTGACCTTGACGACCTCGACCTCGATCTCGTCGCCGAGCTTCACGTCCTGATCCACCAAGTCGGAGCGCTTGATCAGTCCATCGGACTTGTAGCCGATGTTGACGCACACTTCGTCGTCGGTGATTTGTACCACGGTGCCCGTAACGGTTTGGCCCGTGCGGATGCGAACCACGGTCTTTTCGATGTCTTCCATGGTGAGCGCCTGGAGCTCCTGAGCTTCCTGCTCAACGGGAGCGGCGGCTTCCTGCTCAGCCTGGGCGACGGGTTCCTGCTGGGTTTCCTGGTCGATGTGTTCCATGTCGTTCATGCGTGTGACAACCTCCTTAAATGACCAATCCGGTGTAGATGCGCCGGCGGCTATTCCTATGTGATGATTGTGGATATTGATAAAGTGCGCCGGTATTTCGGCGGCACGTTCCACCAGAATGGTCCGCGGGCAGATGGCCCGGCAGATCTCAAACAATTTGCGTGTGTTGGCGCTGCTTTTCCCGCCCACCACCACCATGGCGTCCACCTTGGCGGCCAGCTCCCGGGCTTCCTTCTGCCGCATCTGGGTGGCGGGGCAGACGGTGCAGCGGGCGTCCAGATGGGGGAAACGCGCTTCCAGGCGGGCGAGGATTTTCTCCCACGCGCTCAGGGAAAAGGTGGTCTGGGATACGGCCAAGGCTTTCTCCAGTTCAGGCAGCTTGTCCACGTCGGCTTCGCTCTGGACGATAAAGCATTTGCCCGGACACCAGGCGGCGGTACCCTGCACCTCGGGATGGTCGGGCTCGCCAGCCAGGATGACGGGAATGCCCGCTTCTCCGGCTTCCCGGACGATGTTATGCAGCGCCCGGACGGAGCCGCAGGTGGTATCCCGCACGATCAGCCCGCGCTCCCGGCATTCCTCCTCCACCTGGGGGGCAACGCCGTGGCTGCGCAGTAAAATGATGCTGCCTTTTTCCGCTTGCTCCACCCGGTCGATGGACACGACGCCTTCCTTGCGAAGCGCGTCCACCGCCTCGGGGTTATGGATCAGCTCGCCGAGGGAATAGCATTTCACATGCAGCTCCCTGGCTTCCCGCGCGGCATGGAAAGCAATTTCCATAGCTCTGCGGACGCCGGCGCAGTAACCGGCGTAGCGTGCGATGGTGTAGGGCATCTTCATACCTCTCCATACTACTGGCTATTTAATATCTGTTCGCCGCATCTCTCTGTTTTCCTGCTATTTACAAAAATTTTTTTATTATTTTTTATTTTTATTTTTTTGCGGAAATACAACGGGCCTGCCATGCGCCTGTGAATGAAACGTAAAATTTCCTTTTTTCTCCGCGGAATGCAGGAAAATGCTTGCTTCCTGTGTTATAATAGGGAAGAAATCAGGGAAAGGGGCTGGAAAATGGGGAGGAAGAGGTGTATAATACCTTGGGCCCTGCCGTTTGGCGCACGAAAAGCCGCGCTCTGTTTTGCCCTTGCCGCGCTGGCGGGGCTGGCGGCCTGGCTCCTGCTTCGCGGCAGCGGCGGAATACCCGGCCCCGGAAAAGAACTGACCGCCGCGGCGGAAGGGCTGACGGATTACCGGGTGGAGCTGCGGCTACTGCCGGAGGAAAACGCCCTGGCCATTTCCGAAACCATCCGGTTCCGCAACGGTACGGGGGACTCCCTTGACCATCTTGTGCTTCGGACGTGGCTGAACGCCTTCCAATCGGGGGAGAAAAGCCCCGCCGCGCTGGAAGAGGTGTACAGCGCCTGCTATCCGGAGGGCTTTTCGCCGGGCGGGCTGACGGTGTACAACGTGACCTGGAACGGCCAGGCGGCGAACCACGAGTTTGTCAACAGCGACGAAACCGCCCTGAAAATTGCCATTCCAGCGCTGAGCCCGGGGGAGAGCGGCATGCTGTTTTTCCGGTGCCTGGCGAGGATACCCCATTGCGCTTACCGCACGGGATACGCGGATGGCTGCTGGCAGATGGGCAATGCGCTGCCACTGCTTTCGGTGTACCGGGACGGCGCATGGCGAACGGACGAATACAGTCCCATTGGCGACCCCTTTCTCAGCGAATGCGCCAATTTCCACGTGACGCTGGAAGCGCCGGAAGGGTACGTTCCCGCCTGCTCCGCCGCTTTGACCTGGGAGAAGGACGGCCTCTGGCATGGCGATTTGCCCGCGGCCCGGGACCTGGCCCTGTGCGTGTACGAACGCGCAGCCGTGGCGAAGGGGAAAGCGGGAAACACCCTGATCCTTGCCTATGCCGCCGACAGCGGCGAGGCAAGCCGGGCACTGGAGAACGCGAAAAAGGCGCTGGAAACCTTTTCAGCCCTGTACGGGGAATACCCGTATCCAACGCTTTCCGTCTGCAAGGCGGACTTTCCATTCAGCGGCATGGAATACCCGGCCCTGTGCATGATCGGGAAAGGCCAGTATTCGGCTGAAAAGTCCGACAGCCTGGAACTGACCGTCGCACACGAAACGGCGCACCAGTGGTTTTACGCCCTGGTGGGTTCCGACCAGGTGCTGGCCCCCTGGCAGGACGAGGCGATCTGCGAATACGCCATGCTGCGCTATGTGCAGAAGCGCTACGGCCAGGGCAGCTTCGAGGCTCTCAAATACTACCGGGTGGACGCTCCGATGATGGAGAATGTTCCCGGCAGCCTGACCCCCGGCAGTCCCATTTCCTATTATAATAACTATCAGGACTACCGCACCGTGGTCTATGGCCGGGGCGCTGCGCTGCTGCTGGCGCTGGATGATTTTCTGCCGGGCGGCGCGGATGCGTTTCTCAAAGCGTATGTGAAGGAGTTCGCGTTCCAATTTGTGACCAGAAAGCAATTTGAGGATTTCCTGAACGCTTATTCCGGCATGGACGCGAGCCCGCTGCTGTTGGATTATCTGGATACGGAAATGTGACGGTTTTGCATAAAGCAAAATCGCTTAGAACTTAGAACTAAGAACTTAGAACTACCCACACAAAGGAGTCAAAAGATGAAGCCACAGGAATGCTGCGTACTGATCCCCTCCCTGTCCCCGGATGAACGCCTGCCCGCCTATGTAAAGGAATTGCTGACGGCGGACTTCGGCTTGATCCTGGTGGTGGACGACGGGTCCAGCGCGGAATATCAGAAATTCTTTGACGAGATCGCGGGCTGGGAGCGCTGCCATGTGCTGCACCATGAAGTCAACCGCGGTAAGGGCGCGGCCCTGCGCACCGGCTTTGCCTACCTGAAAGAGCATACCAGGCTCCGGGGCATGATCACCGCCGATTCCGACGGGCAGCATACCGTGCCGGACACGCTCAAATTGGCGGCGGAACTGAGCGACAAGGAAGAAATCCTCCTGGGCAGCCGGGACTTTTCCAAGAACAATCCCAACGTGCCGCCCAAGTCCCGCTTCGGCAACCGCTTGACCAGCGGTGTGTTCAGGGTGCTCTACGGCCAATGGCTGCCCGACACACAAACCGGCCTGCGCGCTTTCCCCAGGAGCCTGACAAACTTTATGCTGTCGGTTTCCGGCGACCGGTTTGAGTACGAGATGAACATGCTCATCCAAGCCAGCAGCCAGAAGATTCCCATGCGGGCCATCACCATCGAAACCATCTACCATGAGGAAAACAAGGGCACCCACTTCCATCCCATCCGGGACTCCTGGCGCATTTACAAGCTGCTGCTGGGCAGCTTCTTCCGCTACAGCGCGGCCAGCATCATTTCCTTCCTGGTGGATTACGCCGTGCTGTCGCTGATGATGTTCTGGGTGTTCAAGGACGAGCCGGACATTACGCTGCTGGGCATCCCATTCAGCTTCAAGGCCCTGGTGGCGACGCCCATCGCCCGCCTGTGCTCCGCGCCGGTGAACTTCCTGCTGAACAAGAATTTCGTGTTCCAGACCAAGAACGCCCCCGGCGCGGTGGGCCGCTATATCATCCTGGCGGTGTGTTCGCTGGCCGTCACCACGCTGGTATTCGGGTTCCTGGATCACTTCGTCCACGCGGATTTCCTGCATATCCTGCTCAAAATCGTCATCGACGTGGCGATGTACGTGATCAACTACCGCATTCAGAAGGCCTGGGTGTTTCCCGCCCAGCGCGTGAAAGGAGAAAGCTGAAATGAAATTATCTGTCCGTATTCTTTTGACTGTCCTCTGCGCCGTGATGGTGCTGTCCGCGCCCTTCGTGATTTCTTCCCCCAGTATTTTAGAGGACGCCCTGTGGGAGATGCAGGAGCAGCTGGACAGCGAAGCGGAGGAAAGCGGCGTGCTGCGTCTGTTCGTTTCCTCTGCTTGGGCCGAGGCGGTTTCCGAATACTCCCTTCCTATTGATACTTCCGCCGGCATGAAGCCCGACGCTTCCCGCTTTACCCCCGACGGATATGAGGACGATTCCATCCGCGTGCAGATGGAAACCCGGGAAGAGGACGGCGTGGTGTGGCGCATCGCATGGGTGGAAGTCGCGTCGGCTTCCCAGCTTCGCACCGCCTACGCGGGCAAGACGATTAAGAAGGACACCACCGGGCTGGTTACTGTTATGGCGAAGCAGCACAATGCCATCGTAGCCATCAACGGCGACAACTACACCAACGAAAAGGCCAAGCACAGCTTTATCTACCGCATGGGCGAAAAGCGCCAGGACAAGCTGAACAAGCAGAAGGACATCCTCATCATCGACGAAAACGGCGATTTCCATACCTTCGTCAAGTCCGTCGGCGCGGACAAGTTCGAGAAGGAAACGGGACACAAGATCGTGAACGCCTTCATGTTCGGCCCCGCGCTGGTGCAGAACGGCGAAGTGCTCAAGCTCGATAAAGAATACAACTTCAACCCCAGCGGTCGGGAACCCCGCTGCGCCATCGGCCAGCTGGACAGTCTGAGCTACGTGCTGGTCATCGCCGACGGCCGCGGCAACTCCGGCAGCGAAGGGGCCACCCACAAGGAACTGGCGGACTTCATGGCTTCCCTGGGCTGCAAGGAAGCCTATAACCTGGACGGCGGCAACAGCGCCATCATGGTGTACAACAACGAAATTTACAACTATAAAGCCAGGGAGCGCGACGTGGCCGATGTGATCTACTTCGCCACTGCCGTGCCCTCGGAGGGAAATTGACTGTGTTTGCTCTGCGTGAGGACGCCCCGAAAACCGTTTTTCTGGGCGTGGAAGTGTATTCCTTTGGATTCCATGTGGCCCTGGGCCTGGCCCTGGCGCTGATCCTGCTGGCCGCGCTGCTGCGGAAGCATAAGTGGAAAGCCGGTTACGCGCCGCTGACCGGCGTGCTTTCGATGGCCTGCGGTTTTGTTTTGTCCCGGCTGTTCTTCGGATTCATGGATGAATCCCTGGGCCAGACCATGCCGCTGTGGGCCATGCTGCGGGTGAACACGGGCGGCTATTCCATGATGGGTGCGCTCATCGGCGCGTGTATCGGCGGGATGATTGCAGCGAAAATCACGAAGCAAAGCCCCGCCCGGCTGCTGGATCTGCTGGCCCCCTGCCTGCTGGTCTTCGCCGCCTGTGAGCGCCTGGGCGAAGGCCGCATCGAGGAATTCGGTGTCAGCCGCTTCCTGTCCGATGAACTGTTCAAAGGAACGTTCTTAACGGTGGAAACGGATTTCGGCCTGCGGCTGAACACCTTTTACCTCGAAGCGGCTGTGATGGCGATTTTAGCTGTCGTGCTGCTGCTGGACATTTCGCCCAAAAGGAAAGCGGGGGACACCTTTCTTCTGTTCCTGCTGCTGTTCGGCGGCGCGCAGATTCTGCTGGAAAGCCTGCGGTACGATCAGCACATGACCATCAAGGCGTATGTGAAATTGCAGCAGGTCATGGCCATGATGCTGCTTGGTACGGGCATCATCGTGCTGGCCCTGCGGTGCTGGCGTCAAAAGAAAGCCCTGGCCATTGCTTCCCTGATCGCCATTCCGGTCTGCGTGAGCGCGGGCGTGGGCATCGAGTTCATGATCGACCGCACGGCAGTGAGCCATTACTTGCTGTATGCCGCGTTCCTGGCAGTGGTGGGCGTGCTGGTATTCCTGGGGCTGAAACTGCGGAAGGAGGCGGCAAAGGGTTGAATAAGAAAGACATCGAGCGCATCAACGAGCTGGCTCGAAAGAAAAAGACCGTGGGCCTGACCCTTTCCGAGCTGGAGGAGCAGCAGCGCCTGCGCCGCCAGTATATCGACGAATTCAAGGAAAACCTGAAAGCCACCCTCGATCAGGTGTATATCGAGCGGGAGGACGGCACCTACGAAAAGCTGAAAAAGAAACCGGCGCCGGAGAATGAATAAAGCAGGATCGTACAGTACCCGGATAGCCTCCGGGTATTTTTCGTTCTGTACTTTCGTACAGTATCAGTTCCCGGATGCTTATGGTATAGTGAAGAAGCATACATTCTGCAAGGAGAAAACGAAATGGCACAGCCGCCCATCATACGAAGAACGGAAAAACTGCGGGAAGTGATGGCGCTTCTGAAAGACCGAAGGATCGTGTATCTTTCCGCATTCTTCTACAGCGGTAAAACGGTATTGCTGGATCAGCTCTGCGATGCCTGGGAGGGGAGCGTTCTTCGCTTCAATTCCGCGGGCGGCGATTGGGAGGCTTTTCGGAACCGCGTATCAGAGGAGAAGGAAGCCCTGATCGTGATCGACAGCATAGACAGCCCTTCCGCCGCCATGGAAGCGGAGCTGGCGGGGCTGCTGGCGGGACTGTCTGGAAAGCAGTACGCCATCCTGGCAGGCCGGGGGCAGATGCCGTCGGTGCTGCACAGCCTGTATTCTGCCGGTGTCGTTGCCAAGCTGGACAAAGCGTTTATGATGTTTGACGAGGAGGAGATCATTCAGCTCTTCCTGGAGTACGGCATCGAGCTTTTGCCTTCGGATGTTCACCTGATTCTTGAATCGCTTTGGGGATGGGCGTTCGGGCTGCACATTCTGGCCCAGCAGTGGCTGAAGCATGGCGAGGCTCCCTTGCGCGCCCTGATCGACGAAACAAGGGCGGACATCAAACGCATTCTGCTGTCGGATGTGGTTCTGGCTTTCCCCGAGCAGGAACGGCAGCTGATGTACAACCTGTCTCCCTTTGAGAGCTTCTCCGAGGAGATGGCGCGGATTGTGACCGGAAGGAACGACGCGCCGCGCATGATGGAAGCGATTGCCCGGAAATCCTATATGATGATGCGCAGCGGTGAAAATGAATACGCTTTTCTTCCCATCGTCCGTCAGGCGCTTTTTGCCGAGATGCGCAACCTGTACTCCCAGGACTACATCAACGGCCAATATAAGCGCGCCGCGCTGTACTATGAACTGCAAAACCAGGTTCCCAAGGCGATTTCGTATTACAAGCAGCTCGGCGACGTGGAAAAGATCCGGGAACTGCTGATCCGGGACACCTTCAACCGGCCCGCGGACGGCGATTACGTGGATCTTCGGGAAGGCTACGCATTGCTGGGAGAAGAAACGATTCTCGCTTACCCCGAGCTGATGAAGGGAAAATGCGAGATCGAGTGCCTCCAGGGGCATGCCGAGGAAAGCGACAGGTGGTACGCGGCGCTCGAACAGTTTATCCGCCGGACGCCCGCCCGGGACGCCCGCCGCCAGACAGCGGAAGAAGCCAAGGCTTATCTGGATATCTGCCTTTCCCAGCGCGGCACCCGCAACACCCTGAAAAGGCTGCTTGCGGTGGCCAAGACGCCGGCCTTGAGACAGTCGTCCGCCTGGCGCAACGGCTTCAACGTGTCGGGAAACAGCGTCAGCCTGATGAACGGCGGGCTGGATTTCTGCCGCTGGGCGCCGCATGGGTGGAGCATCTACCGCCTGTTTAAAATCCCCATCGAGCTGGCGCTGGGACGCGGCGGCAGCGGGGTGGCGGATATCGCCATTGCCGAAAGGGAATTGGAAGCCCGCCTCGACGGAGATTACTCCGTCGCGACCATGAAGGTGCGGGAGGGAGTGCAGCGCATCGTCGATAACCCGGAAATGCACTACGCCGCCATCGGGATTCAAAGCCGCATCGAAGCGGCGCAGGGCAACGTGAACGAAGCGATCCGGAGGATCGAAAACGCGGCGGCCTCCCTGCCCGAGCATTCTCCGAAAAGGCTTGCCCAAAACCTGGAAGTAACAAGGCTGCATTTTATGCTTCTCCGCGGGGATGTGGCCGAGGCGCGGAATTGGCTGGAAACGAGAGCGCCGGATGAAACGAGCGATTTCATCATCATGGACAGATACCGGTATCTGCTGAAGCTGCGTATGTATATCATCCTGGCCCACCGCGCGAAAGCGCCGTTCCTCGCCGCGCTGCTTCGGCAGTATTTCACCAGCTACGACCGGCCCTACATGCTGATTCAGCTGAACCTGCTGGAGGCCGTGTATCATTACCGCGGCGGGAGCGATGCGTGGCGGGACAGGATGCGGGAGGCCCTGACGCTGGCCAGGCGGTATGGCCTGGCGCGCGTCATTGCGGACGAGGGCATCGGCGTCATCGATATGCTGAATGAAATGGAACTGCCGGACGGGCCGTGGGAACAGGGCGTTCTGGCGCTGACCCGCCGCCAGGCGGCGATTTATCCCAACTTTATGAAGCAGGCAGCCAACAAGCCCATCTTTACCGACCGGGAATACCAGGTGTATTCTTTGTTGATCGCGGGATACAAGAATGCGAAAATCGCTTCGATCCTGAATATCTCAGAACGCACCGTCAAATATTTCTGCGGGTTGATCTATCAAAAGCTCGGCGTTTCGACAAGGGCCGAAGCGCTGAACAGAGCGGCGGAATTGGGGGATATAAAATGAAAAAAATCGTTGTGCTGGTTCTTGCAGCCGGGTTGCTGCTGCTGTGCGCGGGCGCGTTTGCCGAAGCGGATCTGACGCTGCTTGTCTACATGTGCGGCGCGGATATTCAAAGCGACGCCTGCGAGGACATCTATGAAATGGGCGAAGCGGAGAACAGTGAAAACATCAGCATCGTCCTCCTGGCGGGCGGCGCGTCGGAATGGGATTTTGAGGACATTAAAGGCTCCACGCGCAATCTGATCACGATCCAGGACGGGTATTTCGATTCCATCACGGACTGGGGCTGGGCCTCCATGGGCAGCGAGGAAAGCCTGCTGGAATTCCTGGAGTATGGGCTGAAGCATTTCCCGGCCAAGCGGACGGCCGTGATTCTCTGGAACCACGGCGCCGGTTCCGAGGGGGGAATATGCTTCGACAGCACGACGGCGGATGAGGACGGGCTCTCCCTGCTGGAAATCAACGATGCCCTTTCTGCTCTGGATAAAAAACTGGGGGGCTTCCATTTCGATCTCTTCGGATGCGACGCCTGCATGATGGCGACGTATGAAATGGCCGTCATGCTGTCGCGCTATGACATCGACTGCTTCGTTGCCAGCGAAGAGCTGGAGCCGAGCCTCGGCTGGAGCTATACGCCGTGGCTGAGGGCTTTCGACCGGAACCCGAAGATGTCGACGGAGCAGCTTTGCAAGCTGATCGTGGACAGCTATATGAAGGCGGGGAAGGAAGAAGACCCGGACGATTATCTGACGCTCAGCGTGATCGACCTCAAAAAAATGGAGCCCTTGCAGAGCGCCATGGAGAATCTCGGTCTGGTTTTGCAGGACAGGCTGGAGAACGGCCATGCCGCGGAGATCCGGCGCGGACGCAGCCGGATGTACACCTTCGGCTCCTTCGTGGACGGCAGCTGGGACATGGTGGATCTGGGCGCGGTGGTGGATGCGTATGCGAAGTTTGATCCCAGCGGGGCCGCGAAAGCGCGAACCGCGCTGTCCAATGTGGTGCTCGTCAGCGAGCAGACCAGCAGCCTGGACTCCTGCTGCGGGCTCTCCGTCCTGATTCCCCAGGACACCAAGGATGAATTTGAAACCTACATCGACGGCATGGATTTGTCCCTCTATATTCCCAACTGGTTCGGCTTTGTAAAAGCGTATACGGGACAGCTGACGGGCGGGAGTTACAGCTTCGGGCAGACGACGCCCCAGAACATCACCGGCTCCGGCTTCATTTCGCAAATCACCTCCATCTTCGGGAACCAGCCGGAGGCATGGTACTGGAACCACGAAACGGAAACCTATGACGAAGAAGCAGCGCCGACGATCATACCTTTCGCGGCAAGCGAAGGCGACTATGCTTTTTCCGCCACCCTCACGCCCGACGACCTGCGCTACCTGGACTATGTGGAAGGCATGATGATGATGGACATCAGCGACGAGGATATGTTCGGCTACGTGGATTTGGGGCTGATGCGGAATAACGTGGTGGATTGGGAAAAAGGCAAGATCTACAGCCTGTTTGACGGAACCTGGCCGACTTTGGGAGAGCAGCTGGTGCCGCTGTACGATCAAATCAGCAACGAGTATGGAAGACGAAGCCTGATCCCCGTGAAGCTGAACGGCGAATATACCTATCTGGTGGTGGAATTCGCGGCGGGAAGCAATGAGGGACGGGTGATCGGCGCGAACGCGGGCTATGACGAAAGCGGTCTGCCGATTCGCAATACCACCCGGCTCAAGGAAGGCGACCGCATCGTTCCCGTCTATACGATGTTTATCGAATCCGAATACGGCGAAGATCTGGAAGAAAATGAATTTGACGGAGACGAAATCATTTGGCGGAACGGCTTGACGGTCACCTATGAGGATTTGGGCAGCGATGATGATGAAGAACCGCTGGAAATGATGTTCTGCTTCGTGTTGAACGATGTGTTCGGCGGATATGACATGACAGAGATTATCTCGTTCGAGGTATAATTCCTCCCTTCCGCCTGAGAAGTTCGGAGATGGAAAAAGCAAACCTGTACCAAAGGACAGTATACATCAAGAAACAATTAGATTATAATACCGCAAGCTCCGCATGGAGCAATATTGAAAGAGAGGTTCTATCCATGAAGAAGATTCTGTGCGTTGTGCTGATGCTGTGCCTGCTGATGACCGCCGCCCTGGCGGAACAAGCCCCCTCCCTGAATTGGGAAGCTGTCGAGCCCATTCTTGCTGCCGGCAATGTGGCGGGCCAGTTCTATACGTTTGACGAGATCGCCGTGAAAATCTGGCTGCCCGAGGGCATGAATGCCGTTGAGCTCACCGAAGAAGACAAGGCGAACGGCTATATCGGCTATTTCATGCCGGACGATGAATCGGCAGCGGTGGCGGTTATGTACGTTGACTTGAACGGCATGTCCCTGGAAGAGTACGCCCAGTACCTGGCTTCCGAAGCCGACGTGACGGAGATTGAAATGGCTACCGTGAATGGCTTCCCCTGCGTGACCTATAAGCTTCCCGCGCAGGACAGCGTAAGCATCACCTTCACCACCGAAGCGGGTTACGCGCTGGAAGTCACCTGCACTCCCGCCTCTGTGGAAAATGCCGAGCTGGTTTGGGGCGCTGTCGTCGCTTCCATTCAGGCTGTGTAATCATCCGGAACAGAAAGAATAACTGTCCCAACAGGCGGCGCCGATGAGGCTGCCGCCTGTTTTTGCGTTTGACGGATGGCTCTCGAACCATGATTCCCTGGCAAAACGCTCCGGTTGGGCCGCATTGTTTTTTGGCTGTATTTGAGTGAAAATGGAAGAAAAAGGGATTGACAATTCTTTATCGCTCTGCTATGATAAAGCCACACCGAGGAGAAAGAGAAGTAGTCTTCGGGCCCATGGCCAAGAGAGTCCCGGAATGGTGGAACCGGGGCGCATGGACGAAGATGAATGGACTTTCGAGGGCGAACCGAACAGGCGCTAAACAGCGCGTCAGTAGGGGAGACGGAGTTCCCTCCGTTATCAAAGGAGGCCGTATGATGGTACGGCGTCGAGCGGGCGGGAAACCGCCAAGCCGGGTGGCACCGCAGGAATGAAATAGATTTCATCCCTGTCCCAGCAGAAAACAACTGGGGCAGGGATTTTTGTTTACAAAAAAGCGCTCTGCCCGTCAAAAAGAAAGGAGCGAGACCCATGAAGGACACCAAAGCCATCCCCTACAAAATTTATCTGGAAGAAAAGGAACTGCCCACCACCTGGTACAACGTCCGGGCGGACATGAAGAACAAGCCCGCTCCCCTGCTGAACCCCGGCACCCTGCAGCCCATGAAGGCGGAAGAGCTGGCGGGCGTGTTCTGCGACGAGCTGGTGAAGCAGGAATTGGACAACGACACCCGCTATTATCCCATTCCCCAGGAGATCGTGGATTTCTATAAGATGTACCGCCCCTCTCCGCTGGTGCGGGCCTATTGCCTGGAAAAGAAGCTGGGCACTCCGGCTAAGATCTACTACAAGTTTGAAGGCAACAACACCTCCGGCAGCCACAAGCTGAACTCCGCCATCGCCCAGGCGTATTACGCCAAGCAGCAGGGCCTCAAGGGCGTTACCACCGAGACCGGCGCGGGCCAGTGGGGCACGGCGCTTTCCATGGCCTGTTCCTACTTCGGTCTGGACTGCAAGGTGTATATGGTCAAGGTCAGCTACGAGCAGAAGCCCTTCCGCCGGGAGGTCATGCGCACCTACGGCGCGTCCGTGGTGCCCTCTCCCTCCAACACCACCAACGTGGGCCGCGCCATCCTGGAGCAGTTCCCCGGCACCACCGGCTCCCTGGGCTGCGCAATCTCCGAAGCCGTGGAAGTGGCGGTCAGCAATCCCGGCTACCGCTACGTGCTGGGCAGCGTGCTGAACCAGGTGCTGCTGCATCAGAGCGTGATCGGCGTGGAAACCAAAATTGCGATGGATAAATACGGCATCGTGCCGGACATCATCATCGGCTGCGCGGGCGGCGGCAGCAACCTGGGCGGCCTGATCGCCCCCTTCATGGGCGAAAAGCTGCGGGGCGAAAAGGACTACCGCTTCATCGCCGTGGAGCCCGCTTCCTGCCCCAGCTTCACCCGCGGCAAGTTCGCCTATGACTTCTGCGACACCGGCAAGGTGTGCCCCATGGCGAAGATGTACACCCTGGGCAGCGGCTTCATCCCCGCGCCCAACCACGCGGGCGGCCTGCGCTACCACGGCATGAGCAGCATCCTGAGCCAGCTGTATCATGACGGCTACATGGAAGCCCGCTCCGTGGAGCAGACCAGCGTGTTCAAGGCGGCGGAGGAATTCGCCCGGGTCGAAGGCATCCTGCCCGCTCCCGAAAGCGCCCACGCCATCCGCGCCGCGATTGACGAAGCTCTCAAGTGCAAGGAGACCGGCGAGGAAAAGACTATCCTCTTCGGTCTGACCGGCACCGGCTACTTCGACATGGTGGCTTACGAAAAGTTCCACGACGGCCTGATGAGCGACTACATCCCCTCCGACGAGGAACTGCAAAAGGGCTTCGACGGCCTGCCGAAGGTGGATTGATCAAGAAATGAAAAGCAGAGCCGGCGCGGATGTGCCGGCTCTGTTTTCTTGCGGAGAAACGCAAGAAGGGGGCAGAAGCAAAGCAGTATTCAATCCAAATGATTGAAGGGGCCGGGAAGGACGTTCCCATCGGGGTGCGGCGCGCCGGTGCGGTCGCTGCGCACAAACGGGTCGGGGGCGACGGGTTGAATCTGAGCCGGGTCAAGAATCAGACGCAGGCGTTCCAGCTGCTTTGGCAGGCCGAAGGGCTGGGAGGCGCTGGGAGAGAAAGCGGCCCGTGCGGTTTCTTCGTTCAGCGAAACATCCAGCCAGGCGTTTTGCCCCGTTTGGTCGAACCCGTAAAACTCTTTCCACGCGGGCAGGTTCAGGCAGTTTTCCGGTTCCGGATACATCACCCGCAGATACCCGCCGCGCATGTTGACGTACAGATTGCCCTCGGCTTCGTTGTCGGCGGTGGGGAAGCAGATGGCCGCCTCGCCGCAGTCGTAGAAAATGTTGTTGAAGATTTTCGCCTTGCGCGACGTGCCGCCCCGGTCGAAGCCCGCCATGCGGAAGGAAACGGGCTTGGCGTAGTATCCGCCGTAGCGGCATTTGCCGATCAGGTTGTGGCTGATGTGCAGCCGGTCGGTGCCCTCGCCGTAAATGGCATAGCCGTTCACCACGTCGTGTTCTTTCAGCTTGTACCAGCCGGAGGAGCCGGGCTCCACGGGAACCTTGGCGGGGTCGAAGCGCCCTTCCACATTCCAGATGATGTTGTTGTCGATCAGGTTCACGCCGTCCCGGGTGCATTCGATGAAAATGGCCTCCCGCTGCTCGATGCCGTTGAGGAACAGGTTGCCGGTGATGCGGTTGTTTTCGTTGCCGCAGTCCATCCACAGGTGGTCGGCCCGGAGCGTGTTGCGGAACACATTGCGGCGGAACAGGGCGTTCACGCTGTTGTGCAGTTTGATGGCTCCGGCCTCCCAGGACAGCTCCATCCTCTGCCAGCCGGTGCCTTCGATCACGTTGTCCTCGATGAGCATTTCCTCCGCGAACAGCCCGGCAATGCCGCACACGCCCGCGTCGCGGATGGTACAGCCGCGGATGACGGAGTGGCCGATGGTCTGGCCGGGAAAGTGCTCATGGTGCCAGCATTCGTTGCCCACGTCGATAGCCACGCCGTTGGACCAGTTCACTTCGCAGTCCTCGATCACCCAATGGTGGCCCCGGAAAGCGGAAATCGCGCCGCGCTGGGGCACCGGCGCACCGGTGGCGGCGTGCTCGCAGACGAGGCCCTTCACCTTGATGTAGGACAGGAAAGGTTCTTCCGGGGCAAAGCACTGCTCCCGCACGGTCAGCTCGATGCGGTGGTTCGCCGGATCATCGTCGCCTGGCAGGCGGAAATGCACCGTCTGGCCGTTGTGCTCCACCCAATAAGTCCCGTCCGCCTTCGCCATGTCCTGATACAGCGGCACCTGCTTCAGCGGTTTTCCGTCGCAGAACACGCAGCCCCGTCGGTTCAGGTAGGGCGTCATGTCGGTTTTGTCGTACTCGATGAACAGCCGGTCGTGCAGGATGTTCACCGCGCAGAAGGGGTTATAGCCCCGGAACATGTCGGGGTCCAGGCGGTGGGCGTAGATTTTCACGTTGGAAACATCCGGCCCGGGGCCGAAGCCGCGCAGCCGCCAGCCGGTGCTGGGGGAGAAGGCGGTCACTTCCTCCGATGCCCGGATCATCACCGGCCCGTCACCAAAGGCTTCATAGCAGATCATGTGTTCCGGGTCTGTCCCGCCTTTTCGCGGGCGCACGCATTCCCGGTACAGACCGGCGTGGATACGAACCTTGGTGCCGGGCTCCGCCAGGTCTGCGGCCCGCTGGATGGTTTTCAAGGGATACGCTTCGGTGCCGTCATTCGTATCAGACGCAGCGGGATTCGCGCCGTCAATATAAAGCGTGTTTGTAGATTTGCAGTCTTTTTCCCAGAATGGAAACAGATTTCCGTCCGGCAGAATGGCGGATAAATCTGGCTTCATGCCAACCCTTCCTTTCAAAAAGGGGGACGCCTCAAATGAGGCGCCCCTCGATTTTGTTTTGATGACAGGTTACTGAGCGACAGCCGCGATTTTGGCGTCCACTTCGACCTGCCACTTCTGGCAGTCATAGTCGAACAGCTGATCATAGCCCAAGCCGTCCATCTCGTCCACCATCTTGTTCCACAGGGCTTCAAAGTCGTCGTCCGATTCGGCGGCGAACATCTGCCAGGTGTACTTGCAAAGCGCCTTGTTGATTTCGTTGCGCAGGAGCTCAATGTCGTTGGTGTCGGTAGCCAGGTTGGCCACGCAGTTGGGGCTGATAACGATCTTGTTGTTCTTCTTCATCCAGTCCACGGGATCCTGGGCGTCGAAGCGGGCCTGCCATTCCTTCTTCATTTCGGTCATGTTCTTGGCAATGTAGGAAGCCCAGTACTTCTGGTCGTAGGTTTCGCCGGTGTTGGGGTTCAGGCAGATGGAGCCGCACAGCCACTGGTTGATGGCGTTGTTGCCGTCCTGGTATCCGCCGCCGCCGTATTCTTCGGGCACGGGCAGGTTATCCATCAGCGCGTTGTCCTTGTAAGGGATATATTTGCCGTCCTCGCCGACGATGTAGTTCAGGCCTTCGATACCGCAGTGCTGGAAGGTCAGCCCTTCGGGGCTGGCATACCAGTTGAGGAATTCCAGGATCTTTTCGTACTTTTCGCCTTCCACCTTGGAGCCGATGCCCCAGACACGGGAGGAGCCGAAGAAGTTGTCGGCGTCAGCGTAGAACATGGCGTCTTCCACGGGGATGACCTGGAAGGCGGTGCCGTTGTCCATACGATCCTGGCTGTTCCAGAATCCCTGCTGCCAGCTGTACCAGATCAGGTCAACCTGGCCGTTCTGCAGCTTGCCCACGAAGGCGTTCCAATCCTGCTCGAAGGATTCGGGATCCACCAGGCCCATCTGATACGCTTTGTTGAGGAACTGGGTGATCTTGTAGTAGCCGCTGTCCTTATCATAGAGCTTGACGAAGGTGTTGTCGGGCTTGAGGATGGCCGCGCCCTTGAACTTGTCGCCGTACCAGGTGGTCAGCTGCACCACGTTGGCGGGGCCGGACATGTTGTCGTTGTTGTCCCAGTCGGGCCAGAGGGAGATGGGATAGGCGGGGTCGCCGTTTTCATTGGCGGGATGGATTTCATGGATCTTGGCCAGCAGATCCAGCAGGCCGTCCAGATCCTTCACGTCGGGGCTGCCCACAGCCTTGTACAGATCCCAGCGCACCTGGGGAGAGGAGTAAATCATTTCACCGGTGACGCCCACGGCGGAGGTGTTCACCATTTCAGCGGGGATGCCGTAGTACACGCCCTCGCCCTTATTCAGGCTGGCGTTGTAGGCTTTGATCTGCTGATGGAAGGGCTTGAGGTTTTCGATCTCCAGCACGCGGTCGCTGATGTCCTTCACCAGTCCGGCCTCGATGCAGTTGACGAACTTGGATTTGTCCATGATCAGCACGTCGCCAAGGTTGCCGTCGGCGGCGCGGGTGGCATAGATGCTCTCGCCGGCGACCTGGGGCGCGATAATATTGAGCTCAATATTAAAGCGATCCTTGACCACCTTGGCGAACCAGCCGGTCTGGATGCCGTGGTAGTTGGCGGCATCATCGTAGAAGTCGATGACCATAGGGGCTTCCTCGGCCATCGCGACGGCGGACAGCATGGGGATGACCATGATGACCGTCAGCAGCAGAGACAGAAACCGTTTCATTGCAAGTACCTCCTTTATATTTTAAGGCATTCCGTGCCTTAATGAACGGGGGAGAGAGGGATTAGGGAATAGGGATTAGGAGACTACGATGGCATTAGGTCGGGGATGAGAGTACAGAGTTCAGATTTATATACCTGAACAATTAAGGGGTTTCCATTATTATCTGTACTCTGTACTCTCTCCGGGTCAGGGATAGGAGATTATGAACTCCTAACTTCTCACTCTTCACTCCTAACTGTTTTACCCTTTCACCGCGCCGATCATGATGCCCTTGGTGAAGAAGCGCTGGAAGAAGGGATACACGCAGATGATGGGGAACACGACGACCACCGTGACCGTCATACGGATGGACGTAGCCGTGGCGGCGTGGGCCAGGCTGGCCATCATGGCGGAGGAGGATGTGGAGTTGCTTACCAAAGCTTTCAAAGCGGAGGCCTGGTTGATGTACTGGAACAGCACAAACTGGAGGGTATACAGCTTGGGTTCGCTCATCAGAAGCAGCGTATCCTGGAAAGCGTTCCATTGGTTGACCGCCGCGAACACGGCGATGGTGGCCATGATGGGCTTGATGACGGGCAACATGATGCGGAAGAAGATGGTCAGCGTGCCCGCGCCGTCGATTTCCGCCGCCTCCTGCAATTCGAGGGGCACCGATTCCACATAGGTTTTGCACAGCACGATATTGAAGGGCTGGATGATCATGGGGAAAATATAACCCCAGAAGTTGTTGGTCATGCCCAGCAGCTTCATCGTCAGGAACCAGGGGATAATACCGGCGTTGATGTACATGGTCACCGTCACCATGCGGTACCACAGCTTGCGGTGCCACAGGGTTTTCCGGGTGAACATGTAGCCCAGGAACGCGGAGATCATCACCGTCAGCACCGTGCCGATCACGGTTCTTAAGACGGACGTTCTGGCGGCGTCCCACAGGCCGGGCAGGTTGAACACGGAGGTGTAGTTTTTAAAGTGGATTTCCTGCGGCCAGAAAATGATCTTGCCGCGCTCGCTCAGGTTGTTGGCGCTGATGGAGTTGATGATGATGTAATAGAACGGATACACGCAGACGAAGGCGAAGAACGAATACACGACATACGTGATCACGCTGATGACTTTGTCGCCGGCGCTGGTTTTGATTTTGCTTTTCTTGGGGACTTCGGGGAGAACCGCTTTCTGCTGCATAGTTTGCTTCCTCCTTTCGTTGCTCCCACTTGAAGGTCCGGTCAAATGAAGCCTTCGCCGCGGATCAGCTTGGAGGCCGTATTGGTGATGAACAGCAGCACGACGCTGACGAGGCTCTTCAAAATGCTGATGGCCGTGGACAGGGGATACATGCCCGTGCCGCTGGTGGCCATGTTGTACACGTACAGGTCAAGCACTTCGATGTAGTCCTGGTTGAACGCGTTCTGGAACACGTAGTACTGCTCCATGCCGTTAGACAGGAAGTTGGCCAGGTTCAGCATGACGATGACGAAGTAAGTCGGCAGCAGGCTGGGAATGGTGATGTTCCAGATGATCTGCATCCGCGTCGCGCCGTCCACCTTGGCGGCTTCGATCATCTGCTCGTCAATGCCCGTGATGGCGGCCAGGTACATGATGGCGGCCCAGCCGGCGTTTTTCCACGTCAGCCACAGCCACATTTTGAACCACAGGTGGTCGGTGGATTTGAGGAAGGAGATGGGCTTGGAAATGATGCCGATCTCTTGCAGTACGCTGTTGACCGCGCCGTTGGTGCCGAACAGGGTAAACGCAAAGGCGAACACCAGCACCCAGCTGATAAAGTTGGGCAGGGTGGTCACCGTTTGGACGAATTTGCGGAAGGGCTTGCACTTGATTTCGTTGAGAAACACCGCGAACACCATGGGGAACCAGCTGAAAAACAGGGAAATGCCGCTCATGGCGAAGGTGTTCCGCAGCACCCGCAGCACGTTTTTCAGCCGGACGGGGTTGTTCACGATGGTGGCGAACCACTTGAACCCAACAAACGTTTCATTCGTGATGGGAAAGGGCGGGCGGTAGTCGTGGAACGCGTAGATCCAGCCGTACAGCGGGAAATACGAAAACAGCGCCACCAAAACAAGAAAGGGAAGGATATAAAGGAATTCTATATAAGAACGCCTTTTTTTATAATCGATCCGCCTTTCGGCCTTCTGCATAACCACGCCTCCTCAAACCCTGGGTTTTAAACGGTTTCAAAGGCTGCTGTTCCGATACCAGCCATTTCATGTATTTTTATAAAAAAATAATATCATTCTGTTTTCAAGTACACAACACTATTTGATGTAAGTAAAGGGACAAAATTTGCCAATACGAAAAGAATACAATCCAAATCTATGAAAAATGGACAAAAGCGGCGGCTTTTGTCCATTTAAATCGTATCGAACTGTCAGGCGGCTTTCTTGCTGCCAAACAGCTTCTGGAAGAAGGCTTTGCGCTTGGCCCGGCGTTCCAGGCGTTCGCCCAGGTCACGCGCGCCCACGCCGTAAACCAGGTACAGGATCAGTCCGCTGACGATCATGATGAACACAGTGGACGCGCAGCGGCGGCCGGAGGCGTTCATGTTCATGTTGTCGCGGCCTTCTTCGTTGCACATGCTCTGGATGACCATGGCGTAGGTGGTGCCCTCGGACTTCTGGAAGGTCGCGCCCATGTCGTACTCGGTGAACAGGGCGTTGAAGTTCAGGGCGAACACGGCCAGCACGCTGGGCAGCACGATCGGCAGCTTGACCCGCAGGAACGTGACCAATTGGCTTGCGCCCAGATTCCTGGCGGCGTCCTCCAGTTCGTCGTCGATGGCATAGAAGGCCGCCTTGATCATGCGCAAAGCGAATGGTAATTTGACCACCGTGTAGGCCATGATGATCAGGAAGCGCACGTTTTCTTTATAGTACAGGTTCTGGTTGAACACGTACCACACATTGCCGTTGAAGAAAATGCGGAAGCTATAGCAGATCAGGATGGTGGGCAGCAGCCACGGGAACAGCAGGCAGGCTTCCACCACCACGGCGCGCTTCTTGTTCTTGTGCTTGAAGATGTAGTTCACCGCCACCACCACGATCACGCAGGCCAGGGCGGCGGCAATAGCGGACAGGATGAAGGAGAGCCGGATGCCGCCCACGGTTTTTTCATTGGCGAACACGCCGGAGATGGCGTCCTTGCGGGTGGCGATCTTGCCGTTGCTGCGGGTGTACTGGAAGTCCTGGGTGCCGAAGTAGTTCATCAGCGTCCACTGGGAGGGGTTCAGCGCCTTGGCGCGCACGGCGGCCCAGTTCTGGAAGGAGAACACGATGATCATCACCACGGGGGTCATGTAGATGATGAACAGCACGTAGGCGTAAATGTGGGCCAGCACGTTGGCGGCGGGGTTCTGAATCTTCTGCTTGACCAGCTTGGCCTTGGTCTTGCTGACGGAGAGGTAATGCCCCTTGCGCTCGTAATGGTTGAGCACGGTCAGCAGGATGATGGTGAACAGGGCCAGGATCACGCTGAGCAGGGCGGCGCGGGCCTGGGGGAAGCTCTCGTTGGCGGTGGAGGAACCGGCCAGGCGCACGATTTCCGGGTTAATGCTGTTGTAGCCCAGCAGCGTGGGGGCGCTCATGGCGCACAGGCCGGTGATGAAGGTCATGACCGTCAGGCTGAACAGGGTGGGCAGCAGCGTGGGCATGACCACCTTGAACAGCACTTTGAAGGGCGACGCGCCCAGGTTCCTGGCGGCTTCCACGGTGTTGTAGTCGATGGCGCGGATGGCGTTGCGCAGGAACAGCGCGTGGTTGCTGGTACAGGCGAAGGTCATGGTGAACAGCACGGCGCTGAACCCGGAGAACCACTGCTTGTTCATGCCGGGGAACATGTCCACCAGCCATTTGGTGATCATGCCGTTGCCATCGTACAAAAACTGGTAGCCCGTGACCAGCGCCACGCCGGAGTAGATCAGCGTGGTCATGTAGCCCAGCCGCAGGATCTTCGCGCCTTTGATGTCAAAGTATTCGGTGAGCAGCACGATGCTGACGCCCACCACGTTGACCGTGACCACCAGGCACACGGCCAGCTTCACGGAGTTCCACACGAAGGAGGGCATTTTGCCCGTGAAGAAGAAGCGAATAACGGCCAGCGGGTCGGTGTTCCCGGCGGCGTCCTTGACGGTGAAAATGGAAGTGAGCGTGTTCAGGCAGGGAACGACCATGAAGCCCAGGAACAGATACAGGAACAGCGCGCCGCCGAACACCTTGTAGAGCAGCGACAGGTCGACCCCGCCAAGATTCCGCTTGTTGACAGATGCGTTCTGCATGGCGGCCTCCTTACTGCTTCGCGTCGTAGGACATCACATCCTGGGGATGGATGCCGACGGTGACGGTTTCGCCCGGCTCGTAGATGTTGATGCCGTCGTTCTTCTCGATTACCTTGATGGTCTGCCCGGCGATGTCGATGTAATACTTGATATACAGGCCGTAGTATTCGCGGTTTTCGATTTTTCCCTGGGTTTGGAATTCGCCTTCGTCCTTGGGCCGGTTTACGCGCACCCGCTCCAGGCGCACGAAATGATGCCTGCTTTCCTCCAGCCCCAGGCCCTTTACAATCTGGCCGGACAGGGGATTGATGTCGCCGATGAAGTTGGCCACAAATTCGGTCTGGCTGTGGTTGTACACCTCGTTGGGCGTGCCGATCTGCTCGATATAACCCTTATTGAACACGGCGATGCGGTCGGAAAGCGTCAGGGCCTCTTCCTGGTCGTGGGTCACGTAAATGGTGGTGATGCCGAAATCACGCTGCATTTTTTTCAGTTCGTTTCGCAGCTGCACCCGCAGCTTGGCGTCCAGGTTGGAAAGCGGCTCGTCCATGCAGATGATGGCGGGCTCCGTCACCAGAGCGCGGGCGATGGCGACACGCTGCTGCTGGCCGCCGGACAGCTGGGACACGGCCTTCTTCAATTGCTCGTCAGACAAATCCACCTTCCGGGCGATGGTGTTCACCTTTTCCTCGATGGTTTTTTTGTCCATCTTCTTGATCTTGAGGCCGAAGGCGATGTTGTCATGCACCGTCATGGTGGGGAAGAGGGCGTAGCTCTGGAACACGATGCCGATGTTGCGCTTTTCAATCGGCACGTGGGTAATGTCCTGGCCCTGCATTTTCACCGTGCCGCTGACCGGCTCGATAAAGCCGGTGATGGTGCGCAGGGTGGTGGTTTTTCCGCAGCCGGAGGGGCCGAGGAAGGTAAAGAATTCGCCCTCCCTCACATGAACGTTGATATTGTGCAGCGCTTCAAAATCGCCGAATTTTACGATGATATCCGTCAGTTGGATCATGTCCGCATCCGCTCCTTTGTGATTGATCAGTCAGCGTCGCATCCTCCTGCGGATGCTTCCCTGAAAAAATGGGGCGAGCCCGATACGGGGCCCGCCCGAAAAACATGCCGGAATTATTCGGCTTTCTTCTGGGTCATTTCCGCCCAGTTGATGTTGTCCCAATCGGGTTCGCTGGGAGCAGCGGCGTTGTCCTTCCAGTAGA
The DNA here is from genome assembly GCA_902795275.1 of uncultured Eubacteriales bacterium. GTDB lineage: Bacteria > Bacillota > Clostridia > Christensenellales > Aristaeellaceae > RUG563. Next base: position 140,872 of record CADBKQ010000001.1, read on the forward strand.
AGCCCAGGTTGGTCATGATGTTGGTCCATTCGGCGGTATGCGCGCCCACATACTCGGCATAGGTCATTTCGGTGCCGGGCACGGTGGTCAGGGAGCAGTTCTTGAGGGTGTAGATGGCCGGGGTCTCGTCGAACAGTTCGGCGGCGGCAACCTGGTTGCAGGGATAGCTGTCGAATTCTTCGGACCAGGCGATCTGGGTTTCGGCGCTGCCGAACCATTCCGCGAACGCTTTCACGATTTCGGTCTGTTCGTCGGTGCGGCCTTCGCGCTCGATCACGCCCAGGTATTCGGCGATGTAGTAGGTGCCGTCGTCAATGTCCACCAGCGCCCAGTTTTCAGGCTGCAGGGTGCCGCGGAGGGGATTGTCATAGGTGCCCGCGGTGGCGGCGGCGTCAATGTTGCCGTACAGGGAGGAGGAGTAGAAGGTGGAGAGCTGCACATCGCCGCGGATGAGGGGCTCCAGGCCGTAGCTGTCGCCGGTGAAGTTGCCTTCGGCGCAGTACTTCCACAGGGTCTTCCAGCCGTCGATGCTGATGCCGCCGGCGGGAGAAGCGGGATCGGTGAAGCTGTAGAGCATGGCGCTGTTGATGTTGGCGTTGGTGGTGCCGCCGACCTTGCCCTGGCGATACCACTTGAGGCCGCTGTTCACCATGTCAGCCCAGTGGGCGAAATGCAGCGCTTCGCCGTTGGTGCCCAGTTCGTCGTTGCGGTAGAGCATCAGCACGTTCTGGATGACCAGGCCGTAGGCTTTGCCGTCATACTTGTAATCGCCCACTTCTTCGGCCCAGGAGGGCGTCCAGTCTGCGACCTTCAGGTTTTCGTACTGGCCGTTCACCAGCTGGGACCAGCGCACTTCGTTCAGGCCGAAGATGATGTCGCCGTCCTTGTTCTCATTGGCGGCCTGCACGGCGGCGCTGTCGCCGGAGATGACGGAGTTGTCGTCGATGGAAATGGTGAAGCCCGCTTCCTTGGCTGCGTTGATCAGCCAGGAAGTGCGCTCAGGGGAGTTGGAGTTGGAATAGATGCGGATGGTGTAATCCTCGGCGGAGGCGAAAGAGCACAGAGAAAGCGCCATCACCATCGCCAGCGCAAGAGCCAACAGTTTTTTCATGGTGGAAACTTCCTTTCTATGAAATTGGGAGGCGGATCTCATTCCGCCCGTTGGGTCTATTATACCCCGTTCCTTTTGAACGGTCAAGCGGAAAGAGGGCAGTATACACAAAAATTTTACAATTTTTTGTGCGTTGTCCATGAGAAAAAGCGGAATTACGCTTTTTCAGCCTTGGGCTTGCGGCCGCGGGGCTTCTTGGCGGGGGCTTCCTCCGCCTTGCCCTTCTTCGCCTTGGCCTTCTTCACCGGCGCTTCGGCGGTTTCAACTTTGGCCTTCTTGGCCTTGGGCTTCTTTGCCGGTTCTTCGGCGGGCGCTTCTTCCTTTACCTTTTTCGCCCGGGGCTTTTTCGCAGGCTTTTCCTCAGCGGCGAGGGCTTCTTCTTCCTGGGGGGCCGGGGGATTGAGCATATCCCGGTACAGGGACATGTACATCTCGGCGCTGTGGCTCCAGGAATAATCGCCGGTCATGGCGCGGGTCTGGAGGGTCTTCCAGATTTCGGGCTGGTTCTTGTAATAGAAGATGGCCCGGCGGATGACGTAGAGCATGTCATGGGCGTTGTAGTTGAAGAAGGAGAAGCCGTTGCCCGCGCCGTTCTGCTCGTTGTAGGAAAGCACGGTGTCCCGCAGCCCGCCGGTCTCGCGCACGATGGGCAGGGTGCCGTAACGCAGGGAGATCATCTGGCTCAGGCCGCAGGGCTCAAACTGGGAGGGCATGAGGAACATATCCACGCCGGCGTAGATGCGGTGGGCCAGGTTCAGATCCATCTTGAACCGGGCGGCCACGCGGCCGGGATACTGCTGCTCGGCCCAGCTGAACAGGTTGACGTACTTGGCGTCGCCCATGCCCAGCACCACCAGCTGCACGTCCTCTTCCATGATTTCGGCGATCACCCGGTCCACCAGGTCCAGGCCCTTCTGGTTGCTCAGGCGGCTGATGATGGCGATGATGGGCGTGTCGGCTTTCTGGTCGAGGCCCAGTTCTTCCTGCAGGGCGCGCTTGCACTCCGCCTTGCCGGAGAGGTCGTCCACCGTGAACTTCGCGGGAATCAGCGGGTCGTTGGCGGGATCGTACTCCACCACGTCAATGCCGTTGAGCACGCCGGAGAGGTGCTGCTTCTTGGCGCGAAGCAGGCCGTCCATGCGCTCGCCGTAATAGGCGGTCTGAATCTCCTCAGCGTAGGAGGGGCTGACGGTGGTGATTTCATCGGCATACACCAGGCCGGCCTTCATGAAATTGGCGCAGCCGTAGCATTCCAGCTTGTCGCTGGTGAAGTACTGATCCTCCAGGCCCAGAATGTCCTGCACGTCGCCGATGGCGAAGATGCCCTGGTATTGCAGGTTGTGGATGGTAAAGACAGTGCGGATATTCTGGTAGAAAGGAACGTCGCCATACTGGATGCGCAGCAGGGCGGGAATCATGCCGCTCTGCCAGTCGTGGGCGTGCAGGATGTCGGGCTGGAAGTCGAGCAGCGTCAGGGAATTGAGCGCTGCGCGGCAGAAGAAGCCGAAGCGCTCATGCTCGTCGCCGCCCATGCCGTAGATGTAGCTGCGGCCGAAGTAATACTTGTTGTCGATGAAGTAATAGGTCACGCCGTCCTTGACCAGGGATTCGATGCCGCAGTACTGCTTGCGCCAGCCCAGCTCCACTTCAAAGTCCAGCTCGTGCTTCATGGCGATCACGTACTGTTCCGGAATCGCGCTGTACAGGGGCAGCATCACGCGCACGTCGTTGCCCTTAGCCGCCAGCACGGGGGCCAGCGCGCCGACCACGTCCGCCAGGCCGCCGGTTTTTATAAAGGGTACGCATTCCGAAGCGGTAAACAGGATTTTCAACTTGCATTCCTCCATTCATGTGAAAAAGCGGACGGACGCATGCCGCCATCCGCCCGCTTTTAGGTATTAGTCATTAGGGATTAGTCATTAGGGATTCGTAGTATAGTGATTCTTTCCTAATCCCTAATCCCTATTCCCTAATCCCTAATCCCTTTACACCGTAAAGTTTTTCGCCACAACAATCGGATAGGTTTCGGTGGCCAGCAGGCGGCCCTTGGGCTGGATGGTGGCCTGTTTGTCCATGATGACGTATTGCAGCTCGGCGTCTTCCAGCACCCTGCTGTCCTGCATGATGATGCAGTTGCGCACTACCGCGCCCTTGGCGATATGCACGCCGCGGAACAGGATGCTGTTTTCCACGGTGCCTTCGATGATGCAGCCGTCCGCGATCAGGCAGTTCTTCACCTTCGCGCCCGCGCAGTGATGGGTGGGCATTTCGTCGCGCAGCTTGGTCAGCACGGGCCGGTCGGCGGGGAACACGTCGGCGCGGATATCCCGGTTGAGCAGCTCCATGGAGGCCTTGAAGTAGCTCTGCACGGAATCCAGATACCAGGCGCGGCCCGGATTCTCAAAGCCGTACACCTTCAACGTGCGCTTGCTGATGGCTTCCATCAGCACGTCGCGGGTCAGGTGGTGGTAGCCCTGGGACACGGTTTCGTCCACCAGGGTGATCAGCAGCTCGCGGCGGATGCAGAAGGCTTCCAGATAGGTGTAGGGGAGATGGGGCGTGGAGGGGTCGGATTCCAGGGCGGACACCCTGCCGTCGTCTTCCACCTGGATGTAGCGGCCCGCGCCGTTGCGGCGGGTGCCGGCGTCTTTGGTATACATCAGGGTGATGTCGGCGCCGGAGGCTTCATGCGCCGCCACCATGTCGTCAAACCGGGCGTTGAAGAGCATATGGGTATCGGTGGATACCACATAGCGCTCCTTGCTGCGGCGCAGGTAATGCAGGTTGGCGTGGATGGCGTCCAGGAAGCCGGAGTACACGCCTACGCTGTTATTGGTGAAGGGAGGCAGGAACACCAGGCCCGCGCGCTTTCCGTGCAGATCCCATTCACGGCCGGAGCCCAGATGGTCCATCAGGCTGTTGTAGTTTTTCTGGGTGATAACGCCCACGTTGCGGATGCCGCTGTCCACCATGGCGGACAGGGGGAAGTCGATCAGGCGGTACCGGCCGCAGAGGGGCACGGCGGCCACGGCGCGTTCGCCCGTCAGTTCTTTCAGCTGGTTGTCGCGGTCAGCTGTATAAATAATTCCCATGATATTTTTCACGGTCGTATCCTCCTGAATCACTCACCGAATTGTTCGCCGGCGGAAATCCTTCCGTCGCTGGGAACCACGGCGCCGTTGCCGACCACGGCGATCAGCCCGGCGCCTTCGCCCACGACGGCGTTTGCGGAGACCACGGCGTCTTCGGCCACGATGGCGCGGCGCACGATAGCGCCCTTCTCGATCTTCGCGCCGGGCATGATCACGCTGTCGATGATCTGCGCGCCTTCCTCAACCACCACGCCGGAGGAGAGGATGGAATGAATCACCGTGCCGCACACGTCGCAGCCCTCGGTGATCAGGCAGTTTTCCACCTTGGCGGTTTCCGCCACGTACTGGGGAATCATGCCCAGGTTCCGGGCGTAGATGCGGAATTTCTTGTCGTGCAGGTCGATTTCGGGATGCTCTTCCAGCAGATCCATGTTGGCTTCCCACAGGCTTTCGATGGTGCCAACGTCCTTCCAGTAATCATTGAAGGAATAGGCCACCAGCTTCTGGCCCTCGGCCAGCATGGCGGGGATGATGTTCTTGCCGAAGTCGTTCTGGGAATTGGGGTTCTGCTCGTCCTCGGTCAGGTACTTGCGCAGCTTTTCCCAGGTGAACACATACACGCCCATGGACGCATTGTTGGACTTGGGATGGGCGGGCTTTTCCTCGAACTCGATGATATTGTCGTTGGCGTCGGTGTTCATGATGCCAAAGCGCGGGGCTTCTTCCCAGGGCACCTGACGCACGGCGATGGTGGCGTCGGCGTTGTGGCTTTCATGGTGGGCCACCATGGCGGCGTAGTCCATCTTGTAAATGTGGTCGCCGGAGAGGATGAGCACATAATCGGGATCATACTGATCGATGAAGGAAATGTTCTGGTAGATCGCGTTGGCAGTACCCTTGTACCATTCGCCGGTCTTGCCGGTCTGGTAGGGGGGCAGCACGAACACGCCGCCGTTCACCAGGTCCAGATCCCAGGGGGCTCCGCTGGCGATATAGGCGTTCAGTTCCAGAGGACGGTACTGGGTCAGCACGCCTACCACGTCGATGCCTGAGTTGGAGCAGTTGGACAGGGGGAAGTCAATGATCCGGTACTTGCCGCCAAATGGCACGGCTGGCTTGGCCACGTGTTTTGTCAGGATCCCCAGCCGGCTGCCCTGACCACCGGCCAACAGCATGGCGACACAGCGTTTTTTGCGAAGCATACGAAACGAGTCCTCCTTATAATGTATTTTCCTTCTGTACGGAATGAACGTTGTACAGATTTCTTTCTCTATCCTATTTTATATGATTTGCGGTATTCCTTCAATGGATAATCAGAGACCAATTTTTACATCCTCGAAGAGAGTGCAGAGTACGGAGTTCATATTATTTTTAAATAAAAACAAGCTAATCAGAACCATGCAAGTAACGTTGTCATTCTTGTCATCCTGAGCGCGTTCGGCCGCGAAGGACCTCCCTATACGGATGGGGGCGTGCGAAGAATCTTTTTTTTCGAAGGAGGTCCTTCGCTTCGCTCAGGATGACAAAGCTGGTCCCTCAAATTTGCTTTTTTATTTGAGAATAGTATCAGAGTTCAGAGTACAGATGAGATAGTTTCCACATTTAAGGATTGCAATGAATATCTTCATCAATCTGTACTCTGCACTCTGTACTCTCAAAAGTTATTTAACCTGCCTTGCTTTGAAGTACACCGTCGCCAGCGGCGGGAGGACGATCTCGCAGGAGAAGGGATGCTCCTCCTGGGGCACGGCTTCGGCCCGGAGGGGGAGGCCGTTGTAGAGGTTGCTGCCGGCGAATTCCGCTTTGTCGGAGTTGAGAATTTCGGTCAGCTCGCAGTCAAAGGGCAGGCCGACGCGGTAATTCATGTAGGGCTGGGGAGTAAAGTTGGTAACGCAGACGATTTGATTGTTCCCGCCGTCGGAGCGCATCAGCGCCACCACGCTGCGCTGGCTGTCGTTCACATTCAGCCACTTGAAGCCGTCCCAGCTGTCGTCGATCTTGTGCAGGGCGTCTTCGTCACGGTACAGATGATTCAGCGTTTTCACGAACTTTTGCAGTTCGGGGTGCCGTTCATAATCCAGCAGGAACCAGTCCAAGGGTTCCTTGTCCCGCCATTCCACGAACTGGCCGAACTCCCCGCCCATGAACAGCAGCTTCTTGCCGGGGTGCGCCATGTAGTAGCCGTACAGCGCGCGCAGGCCCGCGAACTTCTGCCACAGATCGCCGGGCTGCTTGTCCAGCATGGAGTGTTTGCCATGCACCACTTCGTCATGGGAGAAGGGCAGCACGTAGTTTTCGCTGAATGCGTACATCATGGAGAAGGTGATTTTGTTGTGGTGGTACTGGCGGTAAATGGGGTCGAGCGCAATATAGGAAAGAATGTCGTTCATCCAGCCCATGTTCCATTTGAACCCGAACCCCAGGCCGCCGTCGTACACCGGATGGGTGACGGCGGGATACGCGGTGGATTCCTCCGCCACGGTGATGGCCCCGGGGCATTCCCGGTACACCGCTTCGTTGAACGCGCGGAGGAAGCGTTCCGCGTCCAGGTTTTCCCTGCCGCCGTACTGGTTGGGCAGCCACTGGCCCGGCTCCTTGCCAAAGTCCAGGTACAGCATGCAGCTTACCGCGTCGCAGCGCAGGCCGTCGGCGTGGTATTCCTTCAGCCAGAAGATGGCGTTGGAAAGCAGGAAGCTGCTTACCTCGCCTCGGGCATAGTCGAACAGCAGCGTGCCCCACTGGGGCATTTCCGCCCGGCGGGGATCGGCGTGCTCATAGCAGGTGGTACCGTCAAACCGCCGCAGGCCCGCTTCGTCCTTGGGGAAGTGGGCGGGCACCCAGTCCAGAATCACGGCGATGCCCGCCTGGTGCAGCCTGTCGATCAGGTACTTCAATTGATCCGGCGTGCCATAGCGGGAGGTGGGCGCGTAGTAGCCGATCACCTGATAGCCCCAGGAGCCGTCAAAGGGATGCTCCATCACGGGCATGAATTCCACGTGGGTGTAGCCCATGTCCCGCACGTAAGGCACCAGCAGGTCGGCGATCTCGGCGTAATTCAGCACGCGCCCGTCCTCGCCCCGCCGCCAGGTGCCCAGGTGCATTTCGTAAATGTTCATGGCCTCGTGGTAGGCTTTCTTGTCCTTCCGCGCTACCATCCATGCCTGGTCGCCCCATGTGTAGCCCGCTAAGTTCCGCAGCTTGCTGCCGTTGTTGGGCCGCAGTTCCATTTCAAAGCCGTAGGGGTCGGCGCGCATATGCCATTCTCCGTCGGCGCAGAGGATGGCATATTTATAGGTGCGCAGGCGTTCCGCTGCTTCGGGAAAGTTATACTTTTCCGGGTCGCGCTCGGGACGGAACAGGGCGTCGGGCAAGCGCAGTTCCCAGATGCCGTCATACTGCTTCACCATGGGATACGCTTCCCGGTTCCAATCGCAGAATTCGCCCACCAGGGACACCCGCTGGGCGTTTGGAGCCCAGACGGAAAAATGCCATTTCAGTTCGCCGTTTTCCTCCACGGGATGCGCGCCCAAAAAATCATACGCGTCGACGCAGCTGCCCATATGAAAGCTGTCCCGGCGCTGGCCGTCCGGCGGATTGTACCACATAAAATCGAGACCTCCTTTATTCTTTTTTCCTGGTATCATTATAGCATCATTCCGGCGGTTTTTCCATCTTTTTATTGCGTGAATATAAATATTTCAAAAAGATGTAGAAATTATGACGAAAATGTTGTATAATGAGTTATCGAGATGAAAGGAGGCATGGGAACATGCACCGTCCCCCTGATGACCATCCTCCGATCCGCAGGCGCAGGCGGAAGTGGGGGCCAAGACGCATTTGGAATTATTTTGTGATGGCCGTCGGCTATCTGGCGATTGCGTACAACGTCATTCGCGGCATCATTTATCTTTTGGTTCTGGCGGAAGAATGGATGTGACAAGATGAAGAACAGTTACGAACGGGACGAACAATATCCCCGGCGCAGGGGCGCGGGCCGGCGGGCGCTGACCTGGCTGCCGCGCAAGATCGGCCTGGTGGTGATGCTGGCCCTGGCGATTGTGCTGGCAAGTTATTTTTCGCCCTATATCACGGGCTGGCTGAACCAGGTGATTTTCCGCATCGATTACCGGAAAACCGCCACCGAGCTGACTCATGAAATGGAAAAGGTGGGCGAGCTGATCGCCATCCGCAACACCGATACAGGCGTGCTGGACGGCGACATCAAAGCCAAGTTCATCGGCAGCGTCAGCCATATCACCGTCCCCTATACCTATGAAATCGGCCTGGGTGTGAAGCTGGAAAACGTCACGCTCACGCCGGAGGATACCCGCCTTATCGTCGCTGTGCCGGACGCGGAAATGCTCTACGACCGGTTTGAAGTGACCGGCAAACCGGAAAACAGGGATTTCTGGGGCCTGTCCACGCAGGAACGCTACCAGTCCATGCTGAATGAACAGCAGGCCGCGTGCCGGAAGGCGTACCTGGACGACCCGACGCATATGGAGCAGGCGTGGGAAGCCTCCTGCGAACAGCTCAAAGTCCTGTTCATGCAATGGACGGGCGAAAGCCTGCGCCTGGAATTCGTCCATGCGAACGCAGCTTCCCCCGAACAGTGATCGAATCAGCCCGCGAAGCGAACCCCGCCTGGCAGGTTTTTCGTTTACCGCGGGAGATATTCAGGTAACGAAGAGTTTTCTGGGGGAAACCATTCTTTGGATGCCAAAGAATGGTTTCCCCCAGACCCCCTTCCAAGAAAGCAAAAAATATCTTTCAAAATTATTATACACTTGTTTGAAAACGTTTTAATGTCGGAAAACGTTTTAACGTTTTTCTCGGAAGGGGTCTGGGGGAACCGCTCTTTGGACGCCAAAGAGCGGTTCCCCCAGAAATATCTGAATCAAAGAAGAAAACAGGAAACGTCCATTTTTATCCATGGATTTACCTTGTTTTCTTTTTTTGATTATGCGATAATGGAAGAAAGAGACAAACCCAAAACCGCACAAATATTAAAGGAGGATATTCCATGATCCGCAAAGTGAAAACCGAAAACGGCTGGGTGAAGGGGCTGCCCGCCGCCGACCCGCGCATCACCAGCTACAAGGGCATTCCGTTCGCCGCCCAGCCGGTGGGCGAAAACCGCTGGCGCGCGCCGCAGCCCTGCCCGGACTGGGAAGGCGAATTGGAGGCTTACGCCTTTTCGCCCATTCCCATGCAGGCCCCCATCAGCGCCGACCCCAAAAACCTGTATGACCGGGAATGGCACGTGGACAAGGAAATCCCCATGGGCGAGGACTGCCTGACCCTGAACATCTGGGCTCCGGCGGACGGGCGCAAGGATATGCCCGTGTTCGTGTGGTACTTTGGCGGCGGCTTGCAGGTGGGCTATTCCGCTGAAATGGAATTCGATGGTGAGCGCATCGCCCGGCGCGGCATCGTGGTGGTCACGGTGAATTACCGGGTGAACGTGTTCGGCTTCCTGTGCCATCCCGAAATCACGAAAGAATCCCCCGACGCTCCCGGCAACTTCGGCTTCCTCGACCAGCAGGCGGCGACCCGCTGGGTGAAGCGGAACATCGCGGCGTTCGGCGGCGACCCGAACAACATCACCATCGGCGGCCAGAGCGCGGGCGGCATGAGCGTGTCCGCCCAGATCACCTGCCCCGAAAACAAGGGCCTGATCCAGCGGGCCATCATCCAGAGCGGCGCGTTCGCCCCGCCCTATCCCTTTGAGTTCGGCCTGTGCAGCGACCTGAAGACCGCAGAAGAAACAGGCAAGGCGTTTTTTGATTTCCTGGGGGTCAAGACCCTTTCGGAAGCCCGCAAGATCGACGCTGTGACCCTGCGGGACAAGTGCCTGGAATGGGGCAATCTGCACGGCCGGGGCCTCATCTTCGGCGAGGCGGTGGACGGCGTGTTCTCCCACCGCAACAGCCAGCAGTGGTTCCTGGATGAAAACCGGCTGGAGATCCCGGTGCTCCTGGGCCACACCGGCAGCGAATTTTTCGGCTTCCCGCCGGCGAAGGACGAAGCGTCGCTGAAAGAGCTGGCGAAGAAGCATTATCCCGGCAGCGAAGAAACCTTCCTTTCCTTCTTCTCCCATCCCGCCACGGAGGAGAGCATCAAAAAGGAAGGCGCGGTCAACTCCATCGAGTTCGCCGTCCGCGCCGCGGCGGAGCATCAAAAGAAAGCGGGCCAAAACCTGCCGCTGTACTATTACCAGTTTGAGCCAGAAATCCCCGGCTGGGACAACGCGGGCACCTTCCATTCCGTGGACCTATGGTTCTTCTTTGAATCCCTGGCCAAGTGCTGGCGTCCCTTCAAGGGCAAGCACTACGACCTGGCCCGGCAGATGTGCGACTACTGGTGCAACTTCATCAAAACCGGCGACCCCAACGGCACGGATTCCCAGAGCGAAACCCTGCCCGCCTGGCCCGCCTTCGACCCGGAGAACCCCATCCGCATGAGCTTCGGCGACACCGCCGCCGCCAAGTTCTGTCCCGCGGGCGAATTGAAGGATTTCCTGGTTGGAAAGTATCTGGAAAGGATGGAATGACCCCATGAAAAAACAAGCGTTCAACCCCTATCTGCCCTCCTGGGAATACATTCCCGACGGCGAACCCTACGTGTTCGGCGACCGGGTGTACGTCTACGGCTCCCACGATTTTTTCAACGGCTGCGTGTTCTGCATGGGCGACTACATGGGCTGGACGGCCCCGGTGAATGATCTTTCCGACTGGCGCTGCGAGGGCGTGATCTTCCCACGGGACGCCGACCCCGCCAACGCCGACGGCTCCATGTGCCTCTACGCCCCCGACGTAACGAAAGGCCCGGACGGGCGGTATTACCTCTATTATGTGTATGACCACGTGGGCTTCGTGTCCGTAGCCGTGTGCGATTCTCCGGCGGGCCGGTTCAAGTTCTTGGGCTATGTACACGACAAAAACGGCGTGCGCCTGGGCGAGCGCCCCGGCGACGAGCCGCAGTTCGACCCCGGCGTGCTGACCGAGGGAGACAAAACGTACCTGTATACCGGCTTCTGCGGCCAAGGCGACAAGAGCCGCCACGGGGCCATGTGTACCGTGCTGGGGCCGGACATGGTGACCATTGAGGAAGAACCCGTTTTCGTGGCGCCCGGCGCGGTGTACGCCGAGGGTAGCGGCTTTGAGGGCCACGCCTTCTTTGAGGCGTCCTCCATCCGCAAGCGCGGCGACACCTATTACTTCGTCTATTCCTCCCAGGTGATGCACGAGCTGTGCTACGCTACGTCCAAGAATCCCAAGGGACCGTTTGCCTACGGCGGCGTGATCGTGAGCAACATTGACCGGGGCATCGGCACCTACAAGCCCGCCGACCGCCCCGCGGCCATCGGCGGCAACAACCACGGCAGCATTGTGGAAATCAACGGCCAGTGGTACATCTTCTACCACCGCCAGACCAACGCTTCCTGGTTCAGCCGCCAGGGCTGCGCCGAGCCCATCTTCTTTGACGAACAGGGCCGGATCAAGCAGGCGGAGATCACCTCCTGCGGCCTCAACGGCGGCCCGCTCAAGGGCGAGGGCGAATACCCCGCCTATATCGCCTGCCACCTGTACGACGAAAAGAAGCTGGAGCTGTACTCCGGCAATCCCGCGCTGCCCAGGGTGACCCAGGAGGGCGGCGACGGCGACAAGCGGCCCGGCTATATCGCCGGCATCCACGACGGCGTGACCATCGGCTTCAAGTATTTCGAGTGCAAAGATGTCAGGAAGGTATACGTCAAGTGCCGCGCTTACGCCAGCGGGAAGTTTGAGATTCGCAGCGCTTACGAAGGCCCGGTGCTGGGGGAAATCACGCTTCATAATTCCAACGTCTGGGAACGCTACGACGCGGACGTGGACTTCCCCGACGGAAAGCAATGCCTGTATCTCACCTTCCGCGGCCCCGGCAATCCGCAGCTGGGCTGGATTGGGTTTGAAAAATAAACGATGATCCTGATACCGCAACGGGCGGCGGCTGACCGCCCGTTGCGGTATTTTTTTCGGAGTCAATTGGGCTTCCGCGTCTTGCGGGAGGCGCGGATGCTATGATATAATCCTTTCAGAAAAATGGAATGAACGCCCAAAGGAGATTACGATGGAATACCAGCATATCGCCGCGTTAGCGGCCAGAGTCCGGGAAAACGTGGGAAAGGTGATCGTCGGCAAGGAGGAGCAGTTCGACCTGATCTTTGCCGCCATGATCGCCGGGGGACACGTGCTGCTGGAGGACGTGCCCGGCACCGGGAAAACGGTGATGGCCCGCAGCATCGCCGCGTCCATGCGGTGCAATTTCAGCCGCCTGCAATTCACCCCCGACCTGCTGCCCGCCGACATTACGGGCATGAGCGTGTTCAGGCCGTCGGACGGCACGTTCAATTTCGTTCCCGGCCCGGTGTTCACCCACATCCTGTTAGCGGATGAAATCAACCGCGCCACGCCCCGCACCCAGGCCGCCCTGCTGGAATGCATGGAGGAAAAGCAGGTGACGGAGGGCGGCGTGACCAGGAAGCTGGAGCAGCCCTTCCTGGTGATCGCCACCCAGAACCCGGTGGAGACCCAGGGCACCTTTCCTCTGCCCGAAGCGCAGTTAGACAGGTTTTTAGTCAAGCTGTCGATGGGCTATCCCGACGGGAAGGAAGCCCTGCGCATTATGGAGCGCTTCATCCGTTCCAGCCCCTTGCAGGAATTGCAGCCCGTGGCGGAACGGGAGGAGATCGTTTCCGCCCAGGATACGTTCAGCCACTGCCAGGTGTCCGAGCCGGTGATGGGCTATATCGCCGCCCTGTGCGAAGCCACGCGGGACAAAGAAAGGACTTTGCTGGGGGTGTCGCCCCGGGGCATGCTGGCGCTGCTGCGGGTCAGCCAGGCTTACGCCGCCATCCAGGGCCGGGATTACGTGATCCCCGACGACGTGAAAAAGCTGGCGGTTCCCGTCATGGCGCACCGCGTGATCCTGCGCGGCCTGTACGGCAAGGCGGGGGAAAACGAAGCCTTCATCCGGGAACTGCTGGAGAAAATTCCCGCGCCCACGGAGAAAGCGCCATGAACGGCTGGGTACTGACGATTGCCCTGCTGGCGCTGGGCTTTTTGCAGCGCTGGCTGCTGAATACCTTCGGGCTCAAGGGCCTGTCCTACACCCGGCGCTTTTCCCGAAAAACAGCCTACGAGGGCGAGGAAGCGGAGATGATCGAGGTCATCCGCAACGACCGGCTGTTCTTCATCCCCTGGCTGCGGGCGGAAAGCCGCATATCGCCCTATCTGCGCCTGGGACGGCAGGAAAATTTAGCCGTCAGCGGGGAGCGCTACCATAAAAGCATTTTCACCCTGCGGCCTTACCAACAGATCACCCGGCGGCATCGGGTGCGGCTGCTCAAACGCGGGGCGTATGACGTGGGCAACGTGGCCCTGACCGCCGGGGATTTGTTCGGGATTGGCGGGAAAGGGCTGGATCTGCATACCCCGGCGGAGATATTGGTCTATCCCCGGCTGCTGAACGAGCGGGACATTCCCCTGCCGGTCTCCCGACTGCAAGGGGATTTGATCGTGCGCCGCCATTACCTCACCGATCCTTTCCTGGTGAACGGCATCCGGGATTACCGTCCCGGCGATCCCATCCGGGACATTCACTGGCCCGCGTCCGCGAAGATGGGGGCTTTGCAGGTCAAGACCCACGACTACACCGCCGATACCCGCCTGCTGGCGGTGATCAACGCGCAGATGAGCGAAGACCAGTGGGGCGAGCTGATGGACTACGAGCAGGACATGATCGAGCGGGCCATTTCCATCGCGGCCACGGTGTGCCTCAGGGTGCTGGGCGCGGGCGTGGCGGCGGGCTTCGCGGCCAACATGCCGATGGGAGAAAGCGAAACGCCGACCCTGCTGCCGCCCGAACGCCACAGCGCGAGGGAAGAAGAGCTTCTCGCCGCTTTCGCCCGGCTCAGGATTCAGCGCTGCCGCAATTTTCTTTCCTTCCTGGACGATTTATCCTTCCTGCGGGGGACGGACATCCTGATTCTGTCCGCCTACACCAGCGAAGCGGTGGAAGAAAAAATCGCCCAGCTGCGGCGGCTTGGCAACACGGTGACGCTTCACCTGCTGGAGAAGGAGGAGAAAGCGGCGTGAAAGACAGGCTTCGCCTCTGGCCCATGAAAGCCCTGGCGGCGCTGGCCCTGGCCTGCGGCGCTTTTCCCGTTCCGGCGCTGCTGGGAAGATGGCTGTATCCGGATCATCCGATTCTGTGGTGGCTGCCGTTCGCGCTGGCGTATCTGTGGGGCGCGGGCGGATACCTGCTGCCGAAGAAAGCCCGCCTGCCCTGGACGGCTTTGGGCTGCGCGCTGGCCGTGGGGCTGATCGGCTTTTTCCTGGCGGCGCGGGATCTAAAGAACCTCCTGTCAACGCTGCCCTGCATAGCGCTCCTGCTGCTGCTGCCGCCCGCCTGGGCGCGTCCCACCTGGGAGGAGTGGACGCCGGGCTGGTGGATTGCCGGCGCTGGCCTGCACCTGGCGGGACAGATGATTTCCGCGCGCCCGCCTTTTTCGGGGATTCAGCCCTTGCTGATGGGCGTGTTCCTGTTGTACGTATTTTTATTCCTCATGTGCCTGAACCGCGGCGGCATCCGGGATGGAATGCACGGCGCGGAAAAAGCTCCGGCTCCGCTCAGGCATCGCAACACGGCCCTTGTGCTGGGTGTGTTCCTGATCGCCACCGCCGCTTCCGCGTGGGGCACGCTGGCCCGCTGGCTGGACGCCGCCTGGTATCACATCCGATTAGGCATCGCCTACGCGGTGTCCTGGCTGATGCGGCTGATTCCCGGCGCGGAGCCGGGTTCCATAGGACCGGGAATGGGCATGGAGGATTTCGGGGACTTCGGGGAAGCGTCGGAGCCCAGCGCCTTTGCCCGGTTCCTGGAAAAGGTGTTCCTTGCGCTGGCTTATGTGCTTTTGGCTGTCCTGCTGTTTTTCGCCCTGCGAACCCTGCTTCGGAAGCTGCGCCAGCTTTGGAAACACCTGATGGAGCGCCTGCGGCTGTACGCTGCCGCCGCGAACGAGGATTATGTGGACGAAGCGGAGAGCACCCTGAACTGGGACGAAAAAACCCAATCCATTCAGGATTGGGTGAAGGAAACGATCCGGAAGAACCGGAAGCAGCCCCGATGGGAGGAATTGGACGGACGCGGCCGGGTGCGCAGGCTGTATCAGCAGTACATCCGCCGCAGGCCGGAAGCCCAGGGCCGCACCGCCCGGGAAGCCATCCGGCAGGACGCGCGCATGGCTCCCGCCGTTTCCTCTGCTTTTACCGCGCTCTACGAACAGGCGCGGTACAGCGACCACAGCATATCGGCGCAGGATGCGGATGAGATGAAACGAAAGCTGACCTGAAATCGCCGCTATGCGTTCTTCCCCCCGGCCAGGGTGATTGCCCCGGCCGGGTTTTCTTTGCCTGTTTCCTTCAGAATGCGGCCCAGGCAGGTGTCGTGACAGGTGAGCACCGCTTCGCAGAAGGCTTTTTCCTCGATCACGCCAAGGCTGGTCATGCCGTCGGGCGACAGCACGTGGATCATGTGGTATTTTCCCGGCGTCAGTTTTCCCAGCAGGGAACGCACGGGCATTCCCGCCCCGGCCGCCACCGTTTCCACCGGCAGCACCTTCTGCCCGTCCAGCCATTGGCGGCGCGCGATCAGGCTGGTCACGTATTTCGCCGTGCCATGCCTGCCCTGCATGGCGGCGGCATAAATCAGATACAGCCCGGCGAACGCGGGCGCGAGCACGATTTTGCCCCGGAAGGCGAAAAAGAGTGTCAGCCCGCAGAGCAGCAGCCCCACCCCGGAGGAAGCCAGCTGCAAGCCCCGCAGGGTTTCTTTCTGCGGCAGGATGCGGTTCAGCGCGGCAGAGAGCATCCGCCCGCCGTCCAGCGGCATGGCGGGCAAAAGGTTGATCACCAGCAGCGCTAAGTTGGCGTGGATGAACGCCCCGGTCAGATCAAACGGCAGAACGCCCTGCCGGTACAGGAACGGGGCCAGTACGGCCCCGCACAGGCTGGCCAGCGGCCCCGCCGCGGCCAGGAGAAAGCGGCGCGGGGGCGGCGCTTCTTCCAGGTTCGCTATCGTCATCAGCCCGCCCAGCGGCGTAAATTCCACTTCATCCACCCGCAGGCGCAGCCATCGCGCCGCGCAGAAATGCCCCGCTTCGTGCAGCGCCAGCGCCGCCAGCGTCGGCAGCAGCCTTTTTCCCATGCCGGTCAACGCGCCGACGATAAGCATCAGCAGGAAAAGCGGATGCGCCTTCACCCGGCACCCGCCCAGCCGCAGGGTCATGGTTTTCCCTCCCCTCTGGGAATGAGGAACGCGGCGGGGTCAATGGCCCGCCCTGCCCGGCGCACTTCCAGCACCGCCTGCTTTCCGGGCAGCGCCGTACCCAGGCGGGTGCCGGACGTCACTTCGTCCCCCTCCTGCACGTTCACGGAAGCGAGGTTGCAGTACAGGCTTTCCAGCCCGTTTTCGTGCCGCACGCGCACCACTTTTTCTTCGTCCAGCCCATGGGCTACGCTCATTACCTGGCCCGCGGACACCGCGTAAACGCCGCCGTTATCGGCGCTGTATCCCAGATAGGGTTCCTGTTCGCTCCACGGGTGCAAAACCTGGCCGAAGCACGGCGCGGTCAGCTCGGCGTGCAGGTCGGTCTCAAAGAATACTGCCATGCTCTCGGGCAGCAGATTGCTGACAAAGCTGATTTTTCCCAGGCTGCTGTCCCAATTCGCGTCGATCATCTCCTGCACCGCCGTCAGCACGGTTTTCCCCGTGGGCAGCTGCGCGTTCCGGATCGCCACCACGGACAGCGTCAGGATGCCGGCAAAGGCGAAATTCCGCGCCAGCTTTTCTCCCCAGCGCGGCTTCTGTGCATGCTGATAGACGATGCCGCTGTCCTTCTTTTCTTCTTCCGCTTCCTTGCGCACGGTAGGCCTGATCATTCCAACACCCCCTGTCGCTCCATTCTATGAGAAAAGAAAGCAGCGCATGCGAAAAAGTTCTTGTAGTGGGAATTGCTTTTTGCCACAAGGTATGGTATAGTTGTCAGGCATGAACAGACAGGGGGCTTTGACAGGCATGAGCGAAACGCTGAAAACAGTTGACATTTTTACCGACGGCGCGTGTTCCGGCAATCCCGGTCCCGGCGGCTGGGCGGCGATCCTGCGCTATGGCGCGCATGAATTGGAAATCAGCGGCAGCATGCCCCAGACCACCAACAACCGCATGGAGGTGTTCGCCGTCATCAGCGCGCTGGGCAAGCTGAAAACCCGCTGCAACGTGACGGTGTATTCCGATTCTTCCTATTTGGTAAACGCTTTCAACGAGCACTGGCTGGACAACTGGCAGCGCCGGGGCTGGAAGACCAGCGACGGAAAACCGGTGGAGAACCAGGATTTGTGGCGGCTGCTCCTTTTGACGATCCATAAAAAAGGCCACAACGTGACCTTTAAGAAAGTAAAGGGCCATTCCGACCACCCGGAAAACAACCGCTGCGACGCCCTGGCCCGGGGAGCCATCCAGCAATACCTGACCCGCAACCCCGACCTGGGCGACGCGGAGCATGTAAATATCCAGCATTCGTAACGGTTAATCGTCCCCTGGCTGATTGCAAAACAGATTTTTAGATTTGTTCATTCATGCGCAAGCTGTGGATGTTTTATCCATTGATCTGGACAGGCGAATGAAAACAGAGTATCATAAACAGGCGGAAAAGAAGGCGCAGGTGAAGCGGCGGCGGGAGGCAAGCTGACGTTTGGATCATACTGCGCCTTATGTATGCGGGAGTATTTCTGATGAACAAAAAGAAACTGTTTCTGATTGCGGTGAGCGCCGCCGCCATCGCGCTGGCCGTCATGCTGGCGGCTGGGGCCGTTGTCCTGTTTCTGAACGGCTCCGCGCGGAAAGCGGAAAATCCCATGGAGCAGATCTATACGCGGGAACAGGCTGCAGGCGCCCTGGCCGCCGTCGCGCCGTTTTTCGTACTCTTTGCGGGATTGTCGGCGGCAGGCGTTATCCTGGGGATCAAGGATGAAAACCGCGGAAAACAAAAAACGACAGTCAGGCGGATGGACAAGCCAAAGCACAAGGGCTTGATCCAGGCGGCGATGGCTGTCGCCGCTGCTGCGCTGATCGTTGCCGGCATCATCAACGGCAGCGCCCTGGATGTGCTGATCAAAGCAATCACGATATGTTCGGAGTGCATCGGCCTTGGATAAAAAGCATGCAAACAAATCCTCCCGGCGGATTCACCGCCCGGCGACGCGGCGGCTGGTGCAGCTTTATGCCGCGCTGCTGCATAACGCCTATCTCAGGGGCTTTCTTTCGGGAGAAATCTATCAGGGGAACGCGAAATACGCCTGCGTTCCCGGGTTCAACTGCTATTCCTGTCCCGGCGCGGTGGGGGCCTGTCCCTTGGGTGCGCTCCAGAACGCTCTGGCCGCCACGGGGCATCGGGCGGGCTGGTATGTGCTGGGTATCCTGATGCTGTTCGGGGTGACGCTGGGCCGCACCGTCTGCGGCTGGCTGTGTCCCCTTGGGCTGATACAGGAAGGTCTGCATAAAATCCCCACCCTCAAAATCAAAAAAAGCCGCTTTACGCGGGCGTTGTCCTGGCTGAAATATGCTTTCCTGGCGGTATTCGCGGTGGCAGTTCCCCTTTGGTACGGCCTGAAATACGACCTGCCCCTGCCGGCTTTTTGCAAGTACATCTGTCCGGCGGGCACCTTTGAGGGCGCTGTGGGCCACCTGGCGAACCCGGCCAACGCTTCCATGTTTTCCATGCTGGGCTTGCTGTTCACGCGGAAATGGGTGATCCTGCTGATCATCGTTCTGGCGTGCGTGTTCTGCTATCGCGGCTTTTGCCGCTTCGTCTGCCCGCTGGGAGCGATCTACGGGCTGTTCAACCGGTTCTGCCTTGTGGGCGTGAGCGTGGACGCCGGGCGCTGCAACGGGTGCGGGGCGTGCGTGCGGCATTGCGGTATGGACGTGCGCCGGGTGGGCGACCGCGAGTGCATCCAGTGCGGCGATTGCATGGCGGTCTGCGCTCAGGGCGCCATCTCCGTGAAAGCGGGGAAGATCGTCCTGAAAGGCCCGGAAGGACGCCCGGAAGCCCGGACGCGGGAAAAGCGCCGGGGCCGCGCGCTGTGGGGGATAGCCCTGGCGGTTCTCTGCTTCGCCCTTCTCTGGTTCAATTTCCTCGACCCTTCCATCCCGCGGAGCAGCCAGGCCGGACATTCCTGGGAAAGCACGGCGGCGGTGGGAAACCGGGTGGGAGAACAGCTGCCGGACTTTACACTGACGTGCTATGACGGGTCGGTGTTCCGCCTGGCGGAAACCCGGGGAAAGATCACCTTCATCAACCTGTGGTCGACCTGGTGCACGCCCTGCAAAAAGGAACTGCCCTATTTCAGCGACCTTTACCTGGCCCATCCGGATGACATCGCCATGGTGATCGTGCATCCCTCCATGGTGCTGGACAGCCCGGAAGACTACCTTTCCGACAAGGGATACGCGATGCCGTTCGCCACGGACACGGAGGACGCCGTGTGGAGCGCTGTGGGCGGAAGCGCCACGCTGCCCCAGACCGTCGTGCTGAACAGGAACGGGGAAGTGGTGTACAATGCCGTGGGTTCCGTCACGCCCGAATTGCTGGCCGCGCTCTACGCCGAAGCGGACGGGAGCGCGCCGAAGTAAACATGTATTCCTTTCACGAAAGCGCCATGAAAAAAGCGACTGCGATGAGGCAGCCGCTTTTTTGACGCTCAATCCGCGTTTCCCGGGGGCAGATGGTAGATGCGCCGGAGCTCAGCGGTATCGGTGCCGTCCGGGTTTTGGACGATCAGGGGCGGTTCAATGATGAGGCCGGAACGCACGCTCAGCATGGCTTCCATCAGCGCCAGCCGCGCGGGGCGGGATACGTTGGCGTGTACCAGGCGCAGGCGTTTGGGCTCCAGCCGGTGGCTTTGCAGGGTGGAAAACGCTTCGGTCAGCCGGGCGGCGGGCAGCATCAGCACCAGCCGCCCCCGGTCTCGCAGCAGCCATTCCGCGGCGGCGGCCACGTCGTCCAGGGTGCATTCGCTTTCCTGCCGCGCCGTGCGCAGGGCGGCCTTGGGGCTGGGCAGGGATGCGGCGCTGGGGCTGTAAGGCGGGTTGCAGATCACCAGGGTATAACCCGCATGGGGGAGAAAAGCGCGGACTTCCCGCAAATCCTGGTTATGAATTGTGATGGTATGTTCCAGCCCGTTCAGCCGCATGGTGCGCGCCGCCCGTTCCGCCGCGTCGGGCTGGATCTCTACTGCGTCGCAGGTGATCGTATTCTCCCGCCCGTAGAGCAGCAGCGGCAGGATGCCGGTGCCCGTGCCCAGGTCGCAGACCCGGCTGCGGGGACGGACGCGGGCGAAGTCCGCCAGCAGCACCGCGTCCATGCCGAAGCGGAAAGCGTCAGGGGACTGGATCACGCGCAGGCCCGCGAATTGCAGGTCGTCCACCCGTTCGCCGGGAAGCAGCAGGCCGTTCATTTCACTCATACAGCGCAAACTCCAGGTACTGAATCATGCAGTAGCCGCTGACGCCCTGGTATGTGACGGCGCACCAGGTATCGCCCACGGCGGTGATGGTGGCGTATTGGCCCTTGGGGATTTCCAGTAGGATGCGGGTATCGGTGGAGCAGCCTTCCCGCAGGTTCAGGGTGCTCAGCGGGGTGTTGACCAGGCCCAGCACGGGCATGGACAGCTCCCGCATGGGTTCGACAAATACGGCGGGAGGCGCGGCGGTGGGCTGTTCGATGGCTGCAAAGGTCAGGTATTTCGTCATGGCGTAGCCCTGAATGCCTTCGTACACCACCCGGCACCAGGTATCGCCCTTGTCCAGCACGACCACCTGGTCATACTGCGGGATGGTGCAGAGCACCTTGGCGCTGTTCTTTGGCTCCCGCCGTAGGTTCAGCGAGCCTTTCTCCGTGGTGACGGTGGCGGAAAGGCCGACAGGCGGAACGGAGGGCGCGGGCGTGGCGGGGGCAAACGTCGGCGTCGTGATCTCCGCAAAGGAAAGATAGCGGGTCATAACATAGCCTTCGGTGCCTTCGTAAACCGTTCCGCACCAGGTATCGCCTGTTTCGTAAACGGAAATCTTGGCGTATTGGGGAATGGTGCGCAGTACCTTCGCGTGGCTGTCCGGGGCGGCGCGCAGGTTCAGGGAGCCTTCCGCCGTGCTGACCCAGGCGGTTGCCACGGGAGACGCGGGAAGCGGGGCGGCTGTCTCCGGTACGAAGGGCTCCGCAGTCGGCAGAGGCGCGTCGGTGGGCAGCAGCGGCATGTCCAGCGTATACAGCACCCGCACGCAGCCGGGATAGTAGAAGCCCAGAATCTGGTCGTAGGTGTAGCCCATGCGGGCCATCTGCATGGCTCCCCGCTGGCTCATGCCCACGCCGTGGCCGTAGCGCCGGGCGGAGATCACAAAGGCGTCGCCGCTTTGCGTCACCGACCAGAGCTCGTTTTTCGTGCTGTTGATGCTCATGCCCAGCGCGCCTTCCAGCTCGCTGAATATATCGAAGGTGATAATGCCCGTGGCTACCTGTCCGTTCAACGTGTAGCTGACCTCGAAATCCATTTTGCCGTACAAACGGCTGGGGTAAGCAAATCGCGGCGAATGGGGCGTAATGGCATGTACGGCGGTGACGGCGGCCCCGTCTCCGAAAGCCGCGGCGGCCTTTTTATTCAGCAGACCGGCCAGCCTGCTGCTCTGCGGATTGCTGCCGCTCACGCGCACGCTGAGCACCCGCGCGTCGGGATTGCTCAGGTCGTAGGGGTCGTCCTGAATGATCAGGTAGTCCGGCCCGGCCACGTTCCAGGCGTTCTTCACCGTTTCCGTCTGCCCGCCGTTGGAGGCGGTGTAATAGGTGGCGGTATATTCGCCGCCGTTCTTCACCGCGATGCCGCAGGTTTCGTCCACGGCCCGGCGGCAGTTTTCGTTGCCGGAGGGCGTGCCGTTGTACATCTGGTCGGCGGTGGTGTCCACCAGGTCGAAGAGCGCGGTGGCCTGCTTCATGGCGTTCAGGGTATAGGTGCGGGCGGCGACGGCCTGGGCTTTCAGCGCTTCCAGGCCGGAGGAATTGCCCATTTCGTAGGGCAGCACGCCGTAGAGGTAATCCTCGATGTATACCCGGGCCACCACATACAGCGTGGAACCCTTTGCCGTGAATTGCAGGTCGCCGGGGTAAATGTTCTGCGGGACCCGGCTCTGGGCGATTTTCACGCCGCCGGACAGCCGCGTCAGGCGGAAGGACGCGCCCAGATTGCTGACCGCGCCGCCCGCCGTCAGGGACAGCTGGCCGGTGCTTTTATTGAAGCTCACCGTCGCCGTGCTGCCGCTGTCGAGCGTTTGCCCGTTCACGGTATAAGCGCCGCTGAACGTCAGTTTCAAGGTGGATGGATTTCCCAGGGACAGAAGGCGCACCCGGACGATGCCGTCCTGGAAGCCGCCTTGGCTTAGGGGCGCGCTTTTCGGGCCTGCCTCGGCAAAAGCCGGAAGCATGGTACATTGTAAAATCAGCATGCCGATTACGATCAGGTAGGTCAATCCGCGTTTGTACATTCGTTTTCCTCCGTTCGTTTTCCATCGTACAATCGATTGCTGCAATCTCGTAATCATATGCAGTGTACCATATCCCGCCCGTTTTGTCCATGGGAATGATTGGAGGGTTAGGGAATAGGGAATAGGGATTAGGGATTAGGGATTAGGGAATAGGGATTAGGGAATAGAAGAAATGCGTGCGGTCTGTATTGAAACTGATCAGGAAGCATAACAAAATAAACTAATCCCTATTCCCTAATCCCTCCAATCTACGATTTTCCCGCTTGTGCGCGGAGGAAAAACGTGGTAGGATAAGCATGCAGACTGAAAGCGGAGAGGAGTGAAACAGTGATGGAAAAGGCAAAAGACCCGCTGATGAAACGCAGGATCATGCTGGCCCTGATCGGGATGCTGCTGGCGGGCGTCAGCGTGGGCATTTTCAAGCGGGCGTTTTTCGGGGTCGATCCCTTCCAATGCTTCTGCGGCGGGCTGGCCAACGTGATTCCCATTGATTTCGGCACCCTGTACATGCTGATCAACGCGGCGCTGCTGGCGGTGGTGTTTTTCCTGGACAGGCACTACATCGGCATTTCAACCTTCATCAACCTTTTCCTGCTGGGCTATGTGGCGGTGTTCACGGAAAAGGGCCTGGCGGCGCTGCTGGGCGAGCAGGGCTTATTGGGCAGAATCGTCCTGCTGATTGCCGCCATCATCCTGACCTGCATTGCAGCATCGCTGTACTACACCGCCGACCTGGGCGTGTCCGCCTACGACGCCATTCCGCTGCACATCGCGGACACGAAGCCGAAGCTGTTCGGCCGGGTGATGCCCTTCCGCTTCATCCGCGTTTTCTGTGATCTCATCTGCACCCTGACCGGCTTCCTGCTGGGGCTGATGCCCGGCATCGGAACGGTGATCACCGCCCTGTTCATGGGGCCGCTGATCGCCTTTTTCCGCAAGCGCCTGTCCGACCCGCTGCTGAACTGGGGGAAAAACGCATGAAAACCAATATTGAACTGTATGACGACCGGCCCATTGAAAACGTGCTGGGCACGGAAATGTTCCGCCCCGAGGAAACGGTGTTCATCTGTCCCCAGGAGGTGGTGGAGGACAAGGAGCTGCACCGCTCCATGGAAAACTACTTTGCTTACCGGGGCATCCCCGTGAAGCTGACCTTCGTGGCCGCCAGCCTGCTGGACACGGTGAAGGTGGAAAAGACCCTGAAACGGGTGCTGGAATCCCACGAGGACTGCGCCATCGACATCGCCGGGGGCAGCGACGCCGCGCTGTTCGCCGCGGGCACCATCTCGGGCGATACGCCGGTGTACACCTACAGCCGGCGGCGCAACATGTTTTTTGAAATTAAAAACGCGCCATTCGCCCGGGGCGTGGCCTGCACCGTCAGGCTGGACGCGGAAAGCTGTTTCCTCATGGCGGGCGGCACGCTGCTGCCGGGCCGGGAGGACAACGCGAAGCTGAAAGAGCGTCTTCCCCAGATCGACGCCCTGTTTTCCGTCTACGCCGACCACCGGCGCATCTGGAACCGGCAGATCAGCTATTACCAAAAGCTCTCCTCGGGCGAGGATTCCCTGAAAGCCGAAGGCCCGCTGACGGGCAAGGCCGACAACGGGCGCGTGACGGCGGATGAAGACATGCTGCGGGATCTGGAAAAAGCCGGATTGATCAGCCAACTGACCGTCACGGAGGAAAGCGTTTCCTTCCGCTTCCCGGATCAGACCGTGCGCTTCTGGCTGCGGGACATGGGCTCGGTGCTGGAATTGCAGGTGTACCGGGCGTGCCTGGCCGCCGGGTGCTTTGACGACGTGATCCTCAGCGCGGTGGTGAACTGGCGGGCCGACGAAAAGCGCCGGGACGCCGTGACCAACGAAATCGACGTGATGGCCGTGCGGGGGGTGCAGCCGGTGTTCATCAGCTGCAAGACCTGCGAGATCAAAACCGAAGCGCTGAATGAACTGGCGATTCTCCGCGACCGGTTCGGCGGCAAAGGTTCCCGGGCCATCATCGCCACCTCCGCGCCCTCCTCCAAGAGCCGCAATGTCATGCGCAAGCGCGCCGCGGAATTGGACATCGAAGTGATCGAATGGGAGGATCTGCCGCTGGAGAATCTTGTTGAAAGGCTGAGACGATGAGAGTTTTATTGGTAGAAGATGAAAAGGGCATTTCCTCCGCGATTTGCCAGGTGCTGAAAAAGGAAAACTTTACCGTGGATCCGGTCTTTACCGGCACGGACGGATTGGACTGGGCGCTGGACGGCAGCTACGACGCCATTATCCTGGACGTGATGCTGCCGGGCATGGACGGGTTTCAGGTCCTAAAGCGCGTGCGGGAAAAAGGGCTCAAAACGCCCGTGTGCATGCTCACCGCCCGTTCCGGCCTGGACGACCGGGTGCGCGGCCTGGAAAGCGGCGCGGACTATTACCTGCCCAAGCCCTTCCAGATGGCGGAGCTGATCGCCTGCCTGCGGGCCATCACCCGGCGCAGGGAGGAAGCGCCGGTCATGGAATTGGGCTTCGGCGACATCCAGCTGAACCAGCAGGAAGCCAAGCTGGTGAATAAAAACACCGGGGAGAGCGTGAAGCTGGGCGCGAAGGAATACCAGATCATGGAAATGTTTCTACGCAATCCCAGGCAGATTCTGCCCAAGGAAACCATCTTCGACCGGGTGTGGGGCTATGAGAGCGAGGCGGATTACAGCAACCTGGAGGTGTATCTCTCTTTCGTGCGCAAGAAGCTGACCTTCCTGGGCTCCAAAGTCAAAATCAAAGCCACCCGCGGCATTGGCTATTCGCTGGAGGAAGAAGCATGATCCGCAGGCTGAAAAACCGCATGATCCTGCTGGTGCTGATCGGGCTGCTGCTGGCCTCCGCGGGACTGGTGAGCGCCATCCACTGGATGAACTGGAGCAGCCTGAGCAAGCAGGCCAACGCCGTGCTGGACATCCTGGCGGAGAACGGCGGCCGTCGGCCCAGCTTCGCCTTCCGGGGCGTCGGCAACGCCTTCCGGAATAACCGGGAGACAGAAGAAACGCCGCCCATGAAGCCGGAGGGCACCCAGCCGCCCTGGATGCAGGAAAAGCAGGAGGGCAGGGACAGGCAGCGCACCTCCGCGCAGCAGAACGCGGCCAGCCTGTCCAATTATTATACCGTCACGCTGAACGCGGACGGCAGCGTGTCTTCCTGGCAAAGCGACCGGGCCGACCTGTATTCTGACGAAGAAATGGAAGCTTTTGCCGCCGCCGTGCTGCAAAGCGGCAAGACCTCCGGCCGGGTGGACACCCAGTTTTTCCGCCTGCTGGACGCGGATGAATCTGACTGCCGCCTGCTGATCGCGGTGGACAGCCGGCTGGAAATCCAGAATGTGGAAAACGTGCTGCGTGTGACCATTCTGGTGGCCCTGGCGGAGGACGCGGCGCTGAGCCTGGCAGCCATCTGGCTCATCTGCCGGTTGGTCAAGCCCGTGGACGAAGCCATGGAGAAGCAGAAGCAGTTCGTCTGGGACGCCAGCCACGAGCTGAAAACGCCGCTGGCCGTGATCTCCGCCAACGCGGAAGCGCTGGCGGCGGACACGGGGGAGAGCAGGCCGCTGCAATACATCCAGTCCGAAGTGCGGCGCACTGACCATCTGATTCAAAATCTGCTGACCCTGGCCCGGATGGAGAAAGGCACCGTCCAGGCGGCCCACCAGCGCTTCGACCTGAGCCGCGCCCTGCTGGAGGTGGCGCTTCCCTTTGAGTCCACGCTGTTCGAGGCGGGCAAGGAACTGGAATTGGACATTCCCGACGGGGTGGCCTGCGTGGGCGACGTGGACATGATCAAGCAATTGGCGGTTATCCTGCTCAGCAACGCCCAGAAGTATTCCGATGACGGCGGAAAAATCAGGCTGAGCCTGGAAACCAAGGGGGAGAGGCGCATCCTGAAAGTCCACAACACCGGCCCCACCATCCCGCCCGAAGCCCAGGCGCGCATCTTTGACCGCTTCTACCGGGTGGATTCCTCCCACAACCGGGAGATCGAGGGCAACGGCCTGGGCCTGGCCATCGCGAAGAGCATCGTGGAAGCCCATAAGGGAAAGATCGCCGTCCACAGCGCCGAGGGCGAAGGCACCGCTTTTACCGTGACCCTGTGAGCACAAGAAAAGAAACCGCGCAGCTTGCCCTTGCGCGGTTTCATTTTTTTCTGTTTCATTGCTCCATTTGGCGGCCGACGATCCCGGCGGCGGTTTCGGCGACCTTCAGTTCAGTGTCGCCCATTTTCGCGCCCTGTTCCCGGGACAGCAGCAGCACGGCGCCGATGGCCTCTCCGTCGGCGATGATGGGGGAAACCACCTGGGCGGTGTAGCCGCTCACGTCCTCCTCGTTGGTGACGGGCACGATCTTGGCCCCGCCGGTGCGGTTGAGCGCCACGGTCTGCCGCGCCTGGATCGCGCTTTCCAGATCGGGGCTGATGGGTTTATCCCACAGTTCCTTCTTGCTCACGCCGCTGGCCGCCACCACCTGGTCCCGGTCCACGATGCAGGCGATGTGTCCCAGCGACCGGAACAGCGATTCCGTGTAGTCCTTGGCGAAAGACGACATTTCTCCGATGGGCGAATACTTCTTTAAAATCACTTCTCCGTCCCGGTCCGTGTAAATTTCCAGCGGGTCACCCTCGCGGATGCGCAGGGTGCGGCGGATCTCCTTGGGAATCACCACCCGGCCCAGTTCGTCTATTCTGCGTACAATGCCTGTTGCTCGCAATTTCAAGCGCCTCCTTGACCTTTTTCAGGCATAGGTTTTCCATGGAAACGCCTTTTATGCGCGTTGGAGGCGGCGGGAAGATTTGGAAGGCAAGACAAGGAAACGCATCAAAAGACTCATAGAATTTTCGTATACTTTCATTTTCCGCAGCAGGTGAAAATCCGTGCTTTCTGTGATATAATAAAACCCCGGGAACGCGAAAACGGCAAAAGGAATGAAAACAGAAAGGCTGAAGAAAGATGAGAATCATCATCGTGAGACACGCTGAACCTGATTATTCAATCGACGCCCTGACGGAAAAAGGAAAGCGGGAAGCGCTCCTGCTGGCAGAACGCTTGTCAAAGATTCCCGCGGCTGCATACTATGTTTCGCCGCTGGGCCGCGCCCAGGCAACGGCGGAATACACGCTGCGCCGGGTGGGGAAGCAGGCGGAAACGCTGCCCTGGCTGGCGGAGTTCCGGGGGTATACGGTGCAGAATGGGAAAAAGCGCATTCCCTGGGATTATCCGACGCAGACATGGTATGACCATAAACAGCTGCTGGACCGCGACGATTGGCTCAATGATCCGCTGGTCAGCGGCGGCACGGTATCCCAGATCTGGGAAGAAACAAAAAGCGGGATGGACGCTTTGCTGGCGAAGCATGGCTATATCCGGCGTGGCGGCATCTACCTGTGCGAAAACAACACCGATGAAACCATCGTGATCTTCTGCCACTTCGGCATTGGCATGGCCATCCTGGCGCACCTCATCAACGTTTCGCCGCTGCCCCTGTGGCAGGGCTTTCTGTGCGTGACCAGCGCCGTCACCACCGTGGTGACCCAGGAGCGCAAAAAAGGCGAAGTGGAGTTCCGCTGCGTCGGATTGGGGGACGCCAGCCATCTGATTGCGGGCAACGAAGCCGCTTCCCTGGCCGGGCTATATCCCGAATGCTATAACGGCGTTGACTCAACCGACCCGGCTTCCTGGCCCCGGATACCGGAAAAATCGCTGATCATGTAATGACTTTATCTCATCCGGGGATAAGCAGGAAATGAAGCGGATGAATGGAACGGCGGGGATCAAAAAACGCTGTGGACAGCAATCCTTCTGTATGGTAAAATATGCGCAAGCGGCGGATTGCCGACAGCAAAGGAGACAAGTTCATGGAGATAATGGACGACGGAATCAGACTGAGCGCTGCGCTGGAAATGCCGGTTCCCGCCGAAGGGAAGCATCCGCTGGTGATTTTCCTTCACGGTTTTACCAGCTCAAAGGACAAGCCGCATAATATTCTTTCCTGCGAAGCCATGCGGGAGGCGGGCTTCGCCACGCTGCGCATGGATCTGTACGGCCATGGCGAGAGCGGCGGGGAATTCCGGGATCACACGCTGTACAAATGGATTTCAAACACCCTGGCGGCAATCGACGCCGCCGGGAAGCTGGACGGAGTCGGCGATTTGTACCTGTCCGGCCATTCCCAGGGCGGGCTGGTGGCCGCGCTGGCTGCGGGCATGGCGCCCGACCGCGTCAAAGGGCTGATTCTTCGCGCTCCCGCGTTTATGATTCCGCGCTGCGCCAGAGAAGGATACATGCTGGGATTCCGTTTCGATCCCTTCCGCATCCCGGAAGAAATCGAGGTCATCAAGGGATTGACCCTGAAAGGCCATTACATTCGGGTTGCCCAGACCCTCCATGCGGAGGACGCCATCAAGCGCTTCACAAACCCGGTGCTGATTCTGCATGGCGATGAGGACGACACGGTGCCGTTGCAGGATTCTGTGGACGCGGCCCGGAAATACAAGAATTGCCGGCTGGAAATCATCCAAGGGGAAACGCATCATTTTGACCGGCGGCCCGAGGAAATGAAACGGCTGATCCGGGAATGGCTGAAAAACAAAGACATCTGACACAAAGAAAATGACGGCAAACAAAAGCGAAATGCTCGCGGGAATGGGGCAGAGCCAATGGCACGGAACAGCGATTCTGTGAAAAGAGCAAAGCGGAGCTTTGACTTTTCTGTTCATCAAGAACAAATCAGCCCCGATCCGGCAGGAGAACGAGCTGACCCTCCATTTATCAAAAACCGAGTTGTTTGATCGCGTTATCCTTCTGCCGCATGCGGAATTGAACGCCGCCGTCTATCACGCGGTCAATCAGTTTACGGCGAAGTATACAGGAAGCCGCATGAAGCTGACGATTTTTTGCGACCCCGTCAGCGAGTCTTTGCAGAATACCTTCCGGGAGGTATACGCCGCGCACTACCGGGATGAATACAGGAAAGAATCGTCCGCGCCATGGAAGCGGAGATCGAGTTCCAGTACGCTCCGAAAAAGGAACGTAAAACAAAGGCATAAGGCCGCCGCCCGCGGCATTCTGCGTATCGGCGGCGCAAGAAAAGGATCGGCCCGGTTTGGCCGATCCTCTTGCTATTTCCAGAGAATGAGAAGGGCGGGGGCTTTCGACCTCCCTCTGATTTCTGGAAGCTATTTCTGAAAATTCACTTCCCCGCTGCGGTAAGCGGCGAGCAGGCGAACCAAATCGTCCATGCGTTCCTGAAGGCGTCTGCCGTAATCCGTATCCCGCAGGTATTTGCGCTGCGGATACGAGGTGAATTCAAAGGATTGGGAGTGGATGTCCCGCCCGGTTTCCTGGGCGTCGCGGAGGTTCGTAAAGGGCTGATGGCTCATGAGGCGCATGCCATGGCTGTTGGCGATGAGGGTATAACCCGCGATGCCGGTGGTTTTCTGGTAGGCGCGGCAGAAGCCGCCGTCGATCACCACCAGCTTGCCGTTGGCTTTCAGCGGGCTTTCCCCGTGGGTCACGCGCACGGGGGTATGGCCGTTGATGATGCGGGCCTCTTCGTTGGTCAGGCCGAATTCCGCCAAGATCTCCCGGCATTTGCTTTCATCATTATAATATGTATAATACGGATTTCTCGGCTCATGCCACGCCCGCTCGTCCGGCACATACGCCCGGGCGAAGGTCTTGATCCGCCTGCCGCAGACGGGGGAATCTGTGCCGCACCAGAGATACCACATGAAGTCCAGGGCATAGCCGTCGCCGGTGTAGAACGCCTGGCGGGCGACCTGGTCGCAATAGTCCATGAACGCCTTTCCGCCGCGCTTTTCCCCGCCTAAGGTTTTTTGCAGGAAGGAGCCGTCCGCGTTCAGCGGCACGCAGCCGTGGAACAGCAGGTTGCCGTTGTACGCCCGGTACATCCAGCCCCGTTTGTACAGGAAGGAAATGTGCTCATGAAGCCGCGGGCTGTGGGTGAAGGCGTGGCGAAGCTGGGCGATGATGTCGGCCTCCTCGGCGGTCAGGCCGTAGGGGTCGTCCGGGTTCAGGGTGGGCCAGGCCATGTCCTTGAGGGGCCAGATTTCCCCGTCGATCTCGATTTGCTTTTTCACCGGGTCCAGCCTGTGCAGCAGCAGCCGGTCTTCCATTTCAAATTCCGGATTGCGCCGGATGAGCTGCCCTTCCAGTTTGAACATCATGAGCGTGACGGCTTGCAGCGCGGCCTTTTCCGGCGGCAGGCCGGGATACAGCTTTTCCGCAAACAGCGTCAGCGGGCGCAGCGGGATGCCGTAGCCGCGCTCCAGAATGTCCATATTATTGTAAGCCAGGGAGTTGCGCAGCACCGCGGCGATGCAGGCTTCGCTGCCGGAGGCCGCGCCCATCCACAGCACGTCATGGTTGCCCCACTCAATGTCCACCGCGTGGTGGCGCATCAAAATGTCCATGATGCTGTCCGCCCGGGGGCCGCGGTCAAAAATGTCCCCAACCACGTGCAGCTTCGCCACGGCCAGGGCTTTGATCAGCACGGTCAGCGCCACGATCAGGCTGTCGCAGCTTTGCGTGGCGATGAGGGAGGAAATGATGGCGTCGTGGTAGCGGCGGCGGTTGTCCTCCTGTTCGGTCTGGAGAGTGTTCTCATCCTGGTAGTGCAGCAGCTCGTCCAGCAGGAAGGCCCAGTCCGCGGGCATGGCCTTGCGCACTTCGCCGCGGGTGTACTTGGAGGACAGCATCCGGGCCAGGTGCACCATGCGCTCCACTTGGGTTCTATACCATTCCGGAGTGGCTTCGCCCTTCTGCCTCCGCTGGCGCAGGATGGCGTCGGGATAATAGATCAGGGTGCAGAAGGCGTCGGCCTCCGCCTGGGTCAGCTGATGCCCCAGCCACAGGTTCACCTTCTCCCGCACCACGCCGGAGCAGTTGTTCATGATATGACAGAAGGCCTCGTACTCCCCGTGCAGGTCGCTCATGAAATGCTCGGTGCCCTTGGGCAGACTCAGCTGCGCGCTGATGCGGGTGATCTCCGTACACAGCGCTTCAATGGTGGGATACTGCTCCCCCAGCAGCCGCAGGTATTTGAGTTCCTGTGCGGTGAGGTTCTGCTTCATTGACGTTTTCCCCTTTCTCTTCACTCTCCGCCTGAAACGATAACACAATTTCAGATGAAAGGCTCAAGCTGTTCACATGCTTTCTCAATTGAAAACTTCTTAACGAAGAACGTTTGTCCCATGGCCTGCGGAAGGATAGAGGCGGTACTGCATCGTGTTTTCCCGGAAGCGTTCCCGGGCGGGAGCGAAATGCGCCATCAGCTCCCGGGCGTCCATTCTGCCCGTGCGGAACAGGTCGGTGCCCAGGAGCTTATCCAGGGAAAAAACGTCGCTGCCTTCCCATTTGATGCACTGGCATTGATCCGGGTACAGGCGCTGAATCGTTTCCAGCAGGAGAAGGCCGCCCAGGGCGCAGTCGCAGGCATCCCGGTCCGTGACGTGCATCTGCACGCCATGGCACATGAGCCCCTGATGCTTGGAGAAGGTGGGGCAAAAAGAAACGTTCCTGAAATGGAGCCCCGGCAGGAACAGCGCCGCCATTTCCTTCTCCAGCTTCGCCCCGTCGATAAAGGGCGCGCCGACCACCTGGAAGGGAAGGGTGGTTCCCCGGCCTTCGCTGATGCTGGTGCCTTCAAACACGCAGGTGCCGGTATAGCACAGCGCGGCATCCAGATTCTGGCAGTTGGGGGACGGGGCCACCCAGGGCAGATCGGTATCGTCCAGGAGCATGTCCCGGGTCCAGCCGGAGAGAGGCACCACGGTCAGGTCCACGTCCAAACGCAGGTAATCCTTCACATACCCGGCGTATTCCCCGATGGTGAGCGCGTATTGGGTGGGCAGCTCATAATCCCCCACAAAGGAGCTGAACCGGGGATCGAGCACCGTGCCCGTGATCTTTTCCCCGCCCACGGGGTTCACCCGATCCAGCACCACCATGCTTTTCCCTGCCCGCACGCAGGCTTCCATGGCGTAGGAAAGGGAGTAAAGATAGGTATAAAACCTGGCGCCTACGTCCTGAATGTCAAAAATTAGCACGTCGAAGGCGTCCAGCATTTCCTCCGTGAAATGACAGTTTTTACCATAAGCGCTGAACACGGTAACGCCGGTGGCTTCGTCCTTCACGTTCTCCACCGGGTCGCCCGCCTGGGCGCTGCCCCGGATGCCGTGCTCCACCGCGTACAGGGCGGAAAGGCCGTAGCGGCTGTGGATCAGGTCGATGGTGCTGACAAAATCATGGCTGATTCCGGTCGGGTTGGTCATCAGCCCCACCCGGCGGCCTTTCAGCTTCGCGTCCGCCAATTCCAGGCGGTCAATGCCGCTGAGCACGGGATACCTGCGCATAACGAATCTTCCTTTCTGTTCACGGCGCTTCGCCTGCTTTCACCTATTTGCCCTTGTTTTCTTCCGATTTATTTTATCACGTTTTCTTTCCAAGCGCAACTTCATGGATAACGAAAGCATTGCGTCCGGGGAAGGAGGCGGCGATAAAATCCCCTGATGAATTGTTTCGACTTTATTCAAAATTGGGAGACTGGTTCACAGAAAAGCTATTGAATGCGTCTGTCTTTTCCTGTATAATAGAGTCGCTTGGCAGTATATCGGAATATTTGTTTTCATTTTCCGGAAGTATGGCCAGGACTTAAACGGTGGACGGAGAAGAAGCATCCGCCACGGAGGCCCACGCTGTGTCTGATTACTTTATCTACTACGCCGAATCGACGCTCATTTGCCTGATCATCTTCTGCATGATGCTTGTGCGCGACCTTTTCAAGGTGGACAAGCAGGAGAAGCAGATCAGATACGACCATGCGCTGATCGCGTTCATGCTGTATTTTGCGTCCGACTTGTTTTGGGCGGCGGTGATTTCCGGCGTGATTCCCAAGACCCGGTTTACCGTTTCCTGCGCAAATTTCTTAAATGCCGTCCTGATGGGCGGGATTACCTACGCATGGCTCCGGTATGTGATGGCTGCGGAAAACGCTCCCCACCGGGACAAGCCGCTCACCAAGTTTTCGGTGATTTTCCCTTATATGATTTCCGCGGTCGTGCTGCTCGCTCTGTTCGTTTTCGCGCCGCACGTGCTGATGGACGATCAGCTGGCCATGCTGCCGGCCTACAATATTTTCCTTGTGGTGGTTCCCTGCATTTATATCGCGGCGTCGTGTTTTTACGCGGTGCGTAAGGCCCGCCATGAGGAAAACCCGATCGAAAGAAGACAGCACATGATCATCGGCTTCTTTCCTTTAATGGTGATCGCCGGCGGGCTGCTGCAAATTCTGATTCTGCCCAACACGCCGATTTTCTGCTACTGCTGCACGATCCTGATGCTGTGGTTCTACTTCCAGTCCATGGAAGCCCAGATTTCCCTGGACCCGCTGACCGGGCTGAACAACCGCGGGCAGCTGATGCACTATATTTCCCAGAAGGGCAATGCCCATATAGAAGGCAGATCAACGTTCGTCGTGATGTTCAACGTGGATGATTTCAAGGCCATCAACGATACTTTCGGCCATGCCGAGGGCGACAGGGCGCTCGTGATCATCGCGGAATCCCTGAAAAAAGTGACGCAAAGCCATAATATGCCCATTTTCCTGGGACGGTACGGCGGAGACGAATTCATTCTGATTGCGCATCCAGCCAACAGGAACGAAATCGATCCGCTGATCAGCGAGATACGCGGGCAAATTAACGCCCGGTGCGAAGCGGAGAGAACGCCCTATCGCCTGTCCGTCGGCGCGGGCTATGAGGAAATGACCGAGAAGGACACTTTTCAGAAATGCATGCAGCGCGCCGATGAAAACCTGTATCTGGATAAGGAACGGCGCAAGGCGGCCAAGTGACGGAATCTGCTTTTCCTCCTTTGGAACGGGCCTAAGATGAGGTGATGCGCATGAGCAAGATCTTGCTTGAAATCTGCTGCGGCTCGGCGGACGACGTGATCGAGGCCGCAAAGGGCGGGGCCGACCGGGTGGAGCTGAACAGCAACCTGTTCCAGGGCGGGCTGACGCCGTCCATCGGCGCGCTGAAAACCGCGAAGCGGCACACGGCGATTCCGGTCATGGCCATGGTGCGGCCGCGGGCGGGCGGGTTCTGCTATACCGACATTGAGTTTGAAGTGGCCTGCGAGGACGCGAAGCAGCTGCTGGCAAACGGCGCGGACGGGCTGGTGTTCGGCTTCCTGCACGAGGACGGCACGGTGGACAGGGAACGGACGAAGGAACTGGTGCGCATCGCGGCGGGAAAGCCCTGCGTGTTCCACCGGGCTCTGGACGTGGTGCCGGACTGGAAGCGCGCGCTGGATACGCTGATTGAGCTCGGCGTGACCCGCGTGCTGACCAGCGGCCAGCAGAGCGACGTGTTTTTCGCCCTGGACACCATCGCCGAAATGATCCGATATGTCGACGGCGCCATCGAGATCCTGCCCGGCGCGGGCATCACGCTGGAAAACGTGCAGAAGGTCGTGGCAGCCACCGCCTGCACCCAGGTGCATCTGGCGCGGCACAAATCCCTGCCCGACCTGTCGGTGCAGAACAACCGCAGCATCTACTACGGCGGCGCGCTGTACCCGCCGGAGGATCGGTTCGACGTGACGGACAGGGACTATGTAGCCGCGGTACGGCAGAGGATTTAATTGGAAGTGAGGAGTTAGGAGTTTAGTATAGAGAGAACAGAGTACAGAGTGCAGAGTACAGATTTATATAGCAGACCAATGACAAAGGCCGAATCGCACACACATGATTCTCTGTATACTGAACTCTGAACTTTGTACTCTCGTTCCCTAATCCCTAATCCCTAATCCCTATTCCCTATTCCCTAATCCCTCCCCGCCTCCCGATGAAGGCGGCGCAACATTTTTCTCTTTTCCTACATGGATTTTTTACCGTTCCTTTGCGTTCTCGTGATGCGTTGTTTACAGTTGTTACATGTAAATTCCGCATTTTGAAACATTTCTGGAATAGGAATTTCATCATGTTTGTGATACAATAGGTGCGGATGTGAAAATCCAGACTTTGCTTCTGTATTCTCAGAGAGGAGGACTTTTTCCATATGAAACGCTTTTTGGCTTGGCTCTTGATTCTGATGCTTATGATTCCGGCGGCGGCGCTGGCGGATATTCCGGTGATCCCGATGGATGACCCCTCGAGTTCGTCCGATCCGTCCTTTGATCCCGGCACTGCCTTTGGGCCCACGAGCTCTTCGGTCTTGCCCACCTATAATCCCTGGGCGACAACTTCTCCCTGGACCACGACCGCTCCCGACACCGGCAGCCGCACCCTCCGGCAGGGCATGACCGGCTCCGACGTGCTGAAGGTGCAGCAGAAGCTGCGCGAACTGGGCTACTATAAGGGCGCGCTGAACAGTGAGTTCAACGAATCCCTGACCACCGCCGTGCGCCTTTTCCAGCGGGATTGGAACATCTACAATCCCAGCCAGCCCGCCCTGTCCGTGGACGGCGTTGTGGGCCCCTCCACCCGTTCCGCGCTTTTCGGCGCCGGGTCTGAACCCGCCGTTACGCCTCCGGTCAACACCTTCACCCTGGAAAAAGGCATGACGGGCGAGGAAGTGCTCACCGCGCAGAAGCGCCTGGCCCAGCTGGGTTATTATCTGGGCGAACTGGACGGCGTGTTCAATGACTCCGTGGAAAAGGCCGTGCGGATGATGCAGGCCAAGAACGAAATCACCGTGGACGGCAAGATCGGCTACAACACCCGCCTGCTCATGTATTCTTCTTCCGTGATCCCCGCGGACTATCCGGATTATAACATTCCCACCCTCAGCGCCGGGATGACCGGCGAAGCTGTGAAGGAACTGCAGCGCCAGCTGCGCAACACCTACTATTACAGCGGCACCATCGACGGCATCTTCGGCACTGCGGTAACGAACGCCGTGAAGGCTTTCCAGGCGTCCACCGGCCTGAGCGTGGACGGCAAGGTCGGCCCCCGTACCTTTGACGCCCTGTATAACCGCACTGCCAGCATCTTCAACGGCGCCATTCCTTCCCGCGAACTGAGCAAGGGCTCCCGCGGCTGGGACGTGAAGGTGCTCCAGGACAAGCTGATCAACCTGAACTATCGGTTTGACAACTGGTACGAAGAAGGCTACTTCGACGATTCCACCGTGGCTGTGGTGAAGCAGTTCCAGCAGAGGAACGGCCTGAAGGTCACCGGCCGGTACGACAGCACCATGCGCCGCTA
The DNA here is from genome assembly GCA_902795275.1 of uncultured Eubacteriales bacterium. Classification (GTDB taxonomy): domain Bacteria; phylum Bacillota; class Clostridia; order Christensenellales; family Aristaeellaceae; genus RUG563. The sequence goes on from CADBKQ010000001.1 coordinate 177,959, forward strand.
TCTGTGGCCTTCCGTCGTGGAAGCGGAGGAAGCCCTCCAGCAGAGCTATGAAGGCACCATCGACGATCCTTACGTGGGCCGCACCCTGAAGCTGCACTCCTACGGCGAGGACGTGAAGGCCATCCAGATGAAGCTGCTGGGTTCCGGCTATATGACCGGCAACGCCGACGGCATCTACGGCGCGCTGACGAAGGCGGCTGTGAAGCGCTTCCAGCGGGATTACAGCGCCGCCTACGGCCTGAAAGTGGACGGCATCGTCGGGCCCAAGACCTGGGTCGCCATCAACACCGAGCTGTCCGCCTGGGGCGCCGAGCAGACCCACGTGACCAACAAGACCACCTATGTGGGCGGCTTCAACCGCGTGCTGCGCATCGGCTCCCACGGCAACGATGTGAAGAAATTGCAGAACGCCCTGCGTGATATGGGCTACTATGCCGGCGACATCGACGGCATCTATGGCACCCAGACCTTCTACGCCGTGCGTCAGTTCCAGTTCTACTACGGCGTCAAGTCCGCCGACGGCGTGGCCGGCCCCGAAACCTTCGTGCGCATGCAGGAAGTTGTGGACTGGACGAAGTATTGATTCTGACTGAACCGATAGAATATCTTTAAACCCAGAACCCGTCGCGAAAGCGGCGGGTTTTTGCATGCCATTTCCTGTATTGATTTCCAGCGTTTTTTCGCATGTTTTTCCTCCGGGCGGGCATGTTAATTCCTGACGAAGGAGGGAAAAAGCGAATGAAGCGGACATGGAAAAAGGCGATGTGCATAGCCCTTGCGGCGATGATCGCCCTGCTGCTGTGCGGCTGCCGGGGAACGGGTGAATCGGAAGAGAAGAAGCCCAAGGACGCCGGCAGCGGCAAGGAAGAAAAGAAGAAACCGCCGCTGCCGGAAAAGCTGACGCTGAACGGCGACGGCGTGCCGGTGCTGAAAGTGTACCAGGTGGATGAAGAAGAGACGAAGGAAATGGATCTGGAAACCTACCTGCTGGGCGTGGTGGCCGGGGAAATGAAAAACGACTGGCCGCTGGAAGCGCTGAAAGCCCAGGCCATCCTGGCGCGCACCTTCGTGCTGAAATTCTGCACGGAGAAGGAAAGCAAGTATCAGGGCGCGGATATTTCTACCGACATCGAGGAAGCCCAGGCCTACGACGCCACCGGCGTGAACGAGCACGTGGAGCAGGCGGTGGGGGAAACGAAGGGCCTGGTGCTGTCCTATCACGGGGAGCTGCCCTACGCCTGGTTCCACGCCCACTCCGGCGGCGCGACGGAGCGCGCGGTGGAAGGGCTGAACTATGAGAAGGACGAGCCGGGATACACCAAGGTGGCCCAGGGCCGGGAAAGCGCCCAGGCGCCCGAGGACGCCCGGGAATGGAAAGCGGAGTTCACCGAACAGGACATGCTGGCCGCGCTGAAAAAGATCGGCGTCCGGGACATCCAGCAGATTTCTTCCGTTGAAATCGGCAGGAAGGGAGAAAGCGGCCGGGCCGTGACGCTGCGGGTGAACGGCGAAAGCGTGTCCGCCCCGGAGCTGCGACTGGCGCTGGACTCCACCAAGCTGCGCTCCACGCTGATCACCGACATTGACGTGCAGGAGGGCAAAGTGATTTTCTCCGGCAAGGGCTACGGCCACGGCGTGGGCATGCCCCAGTGGGGCGCTTACGGCATGGCGGAGGCAGGCAAAACCGCTGAGGAAATCGTGCGCTATTATTTCAACGACGTGACGGTGGAAAAGCTCTGGTAAAACGTTATCACCGGGAAAAACGCCAGGGGCAGACATCCCCTGACGTTCTTTGCGTACAGACAAAGCATTCGGACGGTTATTTGTTCTTTGCATTTTTTTGTCCGTTTTTGAAAAATGAAGATAAAAACAGAATTGAAAGATGCCAAGCGATATGATACAATAGAGATGTTTAATTCTGGAAACGAAGGGAAGGCGAAACGCCGATGCAGGGGAATGTGCTCAAACGCCTGCTGGCCCCGGAATACCTGGTGAAGCAGGAGCACCGCCTGGGCGAGCTGCCGGACGGGAAAACGGCGTATCGGGACGTGATGCGCATCGCGCTTCCCTCCATCGTGGAAATGGTGCTCATGAGCCTGATCGGTTCGGTGGACACCATGATGGTGGGCAACGAATTAGGCGCGGAAGCCCTGTCCTCCGTGGGCCTGCCGACCCAGCCCAGGATGCTGCTGCTGAGCCTGTTCTTCGCGCTGAACGTGGGCGTCACCGCCATCGTGGCCCGGCGGAAAGGGGAGGAGCGGCAGGAGGAGGCCAACGCCACCTTGCGCAACGCCATGATGCTGGCGCTGGGCTTATCCGTGATTCTGACGGCGGCTGCCGTGGCGTTTGCGGAACCGCTGCTGCGCCTGGCGGGCGGCGACACCGCCGAGAGCGAAAAGGTGTTCACCGACGCGGTGGACTATTTCCGCATCATGACCTACGCCCTGCCCGTGAACGCCCTGGCCATGTGCATCTGTGCCGCCCAGCGCGGCATCGGCAAAACCCGCATTACCATGTGGGTGAACATGGCCAGCAACCTGATCAACGTGTTTTTCAACTACTGCCTCATCGGCGGACACCTGGGCTTTCCCCGGATGGAGGTGCGGGGCGCGGCGCTGGCCTCCGCCATCGGCATGGGCGCGGGCTTCCTGCTGGCGCTGGCGACGGTGGTCGCGCCGGGGAAATACAAGGGCTACCTGCATCTGTCCCTTCATGATTCCTGGCGCTTCGACAAGGAGAGCATGCGCTCCATCGTGAAGGTGGGCGGCAACGCGGCCATCGAGCAGTTCGGCGTGCGGTTCGGTTTCTTCGTGTATGCCCGCATCCTCTTTTCCCTGGGCACCACCATGTACGCCGCCAACCAGATTTGCATGCAGCTTTTATCCATCACCTTTACCTTCGGCGACGGCCTGGGCGTGGCGGCGACTTCGCTGGTGGGGCAGAATTTGGGCCGGAAGCGCCCCGACCTGTCCATGCTCTACGGCAAGATCAGTCAGCGCTTCGCGGTGATGATTTCCCTGGTGCTGGGGGTGCTGATCGTGTCCTTCCGGTACCAGATCGCGGGCTGGTTCATCGGGGAAAACACCCTGAACGCCGACCAGGTGGTGGCCTACGCCGCCAGCACCATGTTGGTGCTCGCCGCCATCCAGCCCTTCCAGACCAGCAGCGTGGTGCTGTCCGGGTCGCTGCGCGGCGCGGGAGACAACCTGTATGTGGCGCTGATCGCCACCATCTGCGTGTCCGTGGTGCGGCCCATCATGGCGGTCATCGCGGTGTATGTGCTGCACCTGGGATTGACCGGCACCTGGATCTTCGGCCTGTCGGAAATCGCGCTGCGGTTCGCGTTCTTCTATCCCCGCTTCGCCAGCGGCAAATGGAAGGACAAAAAAGTGTAAATCCTTTTCGCGCGGGACGGAACCCCGCGCTTTTTTGATGCTGTTTTATGCGCGGCTGACTTTTTCGCCGGAAAATTCGCAAAACTGGAAAAATGCCCTTTTCAGCTTCCATCCATATGTGGTATAATAATTAGAATCCAAAGACTGGAGGTGAGCAGCATGCGCAGCATGACGGGTTACGGACGCCGGCAGGTCAGCCGGGACGGACGGGAAATGACGGTGGAAGTCAAAACGGTGAACCACCGGTTTCTGGATATTTCCTGCCGCCTGCCCCGCGCCCTGTCCTTTGCCGAGGACGCCGTGCGCAAGCAGATCGGCGCGGCCCTCAAGCGGGGCCATGCGGACGTGAACGTGACGTACCTGAACCTGCGCCAGGACGCCCGGCAGGTGCGGGTGGACGAAGGCCTGGCCCGGCAGTACCGGGACGCGATGCTGCTCATGCGCGGAACCCTTTTTGAAGTGGGCGTCAACATCTCGGATGAAATGCGCCACCTGAGCGATCACGACGTGTCCTTCATCGCCTCCCAGCCCGACGTTTTGCAGGTGACGGTGGCGGAGGAAGACCAGGAAGCCGTGCTCTCCCTGCTCACGGAAGCGCTTGCCCTGGCCTTGGAGGACGTGGCCGCCATGCGCGAAAAAGAAGGCGCGGCGCTGCGGGACGACCTGTCCTTCCATCTGGGCGAAGTGCAGCGCCTGCGCGATGAAATCAACCTTCTCGCGCCCAAAGTACCGGTGATCTATCGGGATAAGCTGCAGGCCCGGCTTCGGGAACTGGGCGTCAAGGAACTGGACGAACAGCGCCTGGCCCAGGAAGTGGCGATCATGGCCGACCGCTGCGCCATCGACGAGGAGCTGTCCCGGCTCTTGTCCCACATCGGGCAGATGCGCCAGGCCATCGAAGCGGAAGGGGAAACGGGCCGCCGCCTGGATTTCCTCACCCAGGAGCTGAACCGGGAAGTGAACACCATCGGCTCCAAAGCCTCCGACGCGGAGATCACGAAGCTGGTGGTTGCCGCCAAGAGCGAGATCGAAAAGCTGCGCGAGCAGGTGCAGAATGTGGAGTGAGGGTTCATGAAACTGTTGAACGTGGGCTTTGGCAATATGGTGTCCGCGGGCCGCATCGTGGCGGTCATCGCGCCGGACTCCGCGCCGGTCAAGCGGCTGGTGCAGGAAGCGCGGGACGGCAGCCACCTGATCGACGCCACCGCCGGCCGCCGCACAAGGGCCGTGCTGATGATGGACACCGGCCATGTGGTGCTCTCCGCCGTGCAGCCCGAAACCATCGCGGGCCGCATGCAGAGCGAGGAATGATTCTCAAGCGCCGTATCTGACCAGTCGCCTCGTTTGAGATCATGGAGAGTACAGAGTTCAGAGTACAGATTTATATGGTCAACCAATAGGCCGCGGTAAATCGCACACACTATATCATCTGCACTCTGTACTCTGTACTCTGCACGCTCGTTCCCCATCACTCAAAATCGGGGACGACTGAAGAATGGCCAAGCGCTTTACGAATGAAGGGGGTTCGATGAATGAAGGAAGAACGGAAAAGCATGCTCATCGTCATTTCCGGCCCGTCCGGGGTGGGAAAGGGCACCATCTATAACCGCCTGCTGGATAACGACCCCAGCCTGACTTTCTCCGTCAGCGTCACCACCCGCGGCCCGCGGAACGGGGAAACGGACGGCGTGGACTATTTCTTCATCTCGGAGGAAAAATACCAGGAGCTGGTGGCGCAGGATGCTTTCCTGGAGCACGCCACCGTCCACGGCCACAGCTACGGCACCCTGAAAAGCCAGATTCAGGAAAAGATGGAAAAGGGCTACAACGTGGTGCTGGACATCGACCCCCAGGGAGCGAAGCAGGTCATGGCCCAGTGGCCGGAGTGCGTGTCCATCTTCCTTCTGCCGCCCTCTTACCAGAAGCTGCGGGAAAGGCTCTACGGCCGCAACACCGACGACCCCAAGGAAATCGAACACCGCCTGAACAACGCCCGGGGCGAAATTGAGCAGGTGGGCATGTACCAGTATACCGTGGTGAATGACGACCTGGAGCTGGCCTTCGAGCAGGTGTCCGCCATCATCACCGCCGAAAAACAGCGCACAAACCGGTATTTTCCGGTTGTGGAATAAAGGTAACAGTTCAGTCATTGCTTAAAGGGCACTTTAGATTATAAAAGGGATTAGGGAATAGGGATTAGGAAGAAAGTGTACAATGAACCTGTCCACAACACGATTGGAAACCAACGAAATAGCAAAACAAAAATGACTAATCCCTAATCCCTCCGTTACATAAAGTGTCCAATGAGCGACTGAACAGATACGAATCAAGATTATTATGAGGAGGAAACAAAAATGCCTGTGAATAAACCCGCTATCGACGAACTGGATCAGAAAGTGGACTGCCGCTACACCCTGGTGGTGGAAAGCGCCAAGCGCGCCCGGGAACTGGTGGGCGGCGCCCAGCCTCTCATCGACCCCAAGGATATGAAGCCCGTGTCCATCGCCGTGGACGAAATCAACCGGGGCCTGCTGACGTACCGCCGCAACCTGGAAGACGAAGAGGAATAACATGACGCCGCTGGAAGGAAAAAACGTGGTGCTGGGCGTGACGGGAGGCATCGCCGCCTATAAGGCGTGCGAGCTTGTTTCCCGCCTGCGCAAGGCCGGGGCGCAGGTGTACGTCATTATGACGCAGCACGCCTGCCAGTTCGTCGCGCCGCTGACCTTTGAAACCCTCAGCAATCATCCCGCGGTGACGGACACCTTCGCCCGCCCCGAAACCTGGGAGGTGGAGCACATCGCCCTGGCGAAGCGGGCGGACGTGTTTGTGGTCGCCCCGGCCACCGCCAACATCCTGGCGAAGATGGCCCACGGCATCGCCGACGATATGCTGTCCACCACTGTGCTGGCGACGAAAGCGCCGGTGCTGGTGGCCCCCGCCATGAATACTGGCATGTGGGAGAACGCCGCTACCCGGGAAAACGTGAAGCTGCTGCGTCAGCGCGGCATCCGCTTCATCGGCCCGGAGGGCGGCTTCCTGGCTTGCGGCGATACCGGCGCGGGCCGCATGAGCGAGCCCAAGGATATTTTTGCGGAAATCACAAATATCCTGCATCCCAGGCTGGACATGGAGGGCCTGCGCGTGCTGGTGACGGCGGGGCCGACCCAGGAAAGGATCGACCCGGTGCGCTACATATCCAACCGTTCCAGCGGCAAGATGGGCTACGCCATCGCGGAAGCGGCGGCAAAGCGCGGGGCCAGGGTAACGCTGGTCACGGGGCCGGTGAGCCTGAGCGTTCCCGAGGGCGTGGAGGCAGTGAAAATTCTGTCCACCCAGGACTTGTACGACGCCATGACCGCCCGCTGCCCGGATACGGACATCGTGATCCAGGCCGCGGCCCCCGCGGACTTCGCCCCCGCGACGGTGGCGGAACAGAAAATCAAGAAGCAGGGCGACGGGGACTTGGTGCTGACCCTGCGCCAGAACCCCGACGTGGCGGCGCAGGTGGGGCGGCTGAAGCGTCCCGGCCAGGTGCTGGTGGGCTTTGCCGCCGAGACCAACGACGTGCTAAAAAACGCCGCGGCCAAGCTGCAAAAGAAAAACCTGGACATGATCGTGGCCAACGACGTGACCGCCCCCGGCGCGGGGTTCGACGTGGATACCAACATCGTCACCTTCGTGACGCAGGAAAAGCAGGAAACCCTGCCCTGCCTGCCCAAGACCCAGGTGGCGGAAGAACTGCTGGATCGGGCGATGATGATTTTTCAAAAGCAGAAGAGATAAACAAAGCAGATATTTACCGTACCCCCTTTACGGGTTTCTTGGAAGGGGGTGCGGGGGAAACCATTCTTTGACCTTCAAAGAATGGTTTCCCCCGCAAAACTCAAAGGAGGTTAAGGGTGTACGCGGAAATCATCGTGGATATTGCGTCCGAGCAGGTGGACCGCGTATTTACCTACCTCGTGCCGGACACGCTGGACATCCGGCCCGGCATGCGGGTGCGGATACCGTTCGGGCCGCGGGAAAAAGAAGGGTACGTCATCCGGCTGAAAGAAACGGCGGACTGGGACGAAAGCAAAATCAAGCCCATCCTGGCGGCGCTGGAGCCTTACTCCGCGCTGCTGCCGGAGCTGATGGAGCTGGCCTGGGAGATTCGCGCCAAATGCCATTGCCCCCTGTGCGAGGCGCTGCGGCTGATGCTGCCCGCCGAAATGCGGGGCGGCAGGGTGAAGATCAAGACGGAAGAATACATTCGCCTGCTGATCCCGCCGGATCGAATCGACGAGGCTATTGCCGCCCAGAAGCGGGCGAAGAGCCGGCAAATGCTGATTCGCATGCTGTCCGACGGCCTGCCGCATCCGATGAGTGAGATTCGCCCCATGTTCCGGGACGCCCGCGCTCCTATCGCTTACCTGGCGGAACGGGAAATGGTGGAGATCACCGAGAAGGAAGCGCTGCGCTCGCCCTACTACGGCCGGGTGGACGCGCCGCCCGACCCGGAACTGACGCCCGAGCAGGAAGAAGCCCTGTCCGAGCTCATCCCGGCGCTGACCCATCCCGCTAAGCCCTTCCTGTTGCAGGGCGTGACGGGCTCCGGCAAAACGGAGGTCTATATCCGCCTGGTGCGGGAAGCGCTGCGGCAGGGCAAAGGGGCCATCATCCTGGTGCCGGAAATCGTGCTGACGCCGCAGATGATCAACTGGTTCCGCTCCCGGTTCGGGGATACCATGGCGGTGCTGCATTCCCGGCTCACGCCCGGCGAACGGTTCGACGAATGGCGGCGCATCCGCAAGGGCATGGCCCGCATCGTGATCGGGGCGCGCTCGGCGGTGTTCGCGCCGGTGGAAAAGCTGGGCGTCGTCATCGTGGACGAGGAGCACGAGCAGACGTATCTGTCTGACCGCTTTCCCCAGTACGACGCCCGGGAGATTGCCGTGTCCCGCGGGAAACGGGAAGGGGCCGCCGTGGTGCTGGCCAGCGCCACGCCCAGCATCTATTCCTACGCCATGACCCGGCGCGGGGATTACACGCTGATCGAAATGCCCCATCGGGTGCTGAACCGCCCGCTGCCCACGGTGCATCTGGTGGATATGCGGCAGGAGCTGCGCCTGGGCAACCACAGCATGTTTTCGGGACTTTTACAGCAAAAGCTGGAAGCGTGCATGGAGGGCGGCCACCAGGCCATGCTGTTCATCAACCGGCGCGGCTACGCCAGCTCGGTCAACTGCCGCAAGTGCGGGGAGACGATCAAGTGCTCCCGGTGCGACGTGTCGATGACCTACCACAGCTTCGACAACACCCTCCGCTGCCACTACTGCGGCGAGGTGCGGCCCATGCCGAAAACCTGCCCGACCTGCGGCAGCACGTACATCAAGGCCATGGGCACCGGCACCCAGAAGGTGGAGGAGGAGCTCAACCGGCGCTTCCCCGGCGCGGGGGTCATCCGCATGGATATCGACACCACGTCGGAGAAAAACGCTCACTTTGAACTGGTGGACCGGTTCCGGTCCGGGCAGGCGAAGATTCTGCTGGGGACGCAGATGATCGCCAAGGGGCTGGACTTTCCCCAGGTGACGCTGGTGGGCGCGGTGATGGCGGATTTGACGCTGAACTTTCCCGATTACCGCGCCGCTGAAAGGACTTACCAGCTTTTGGTGCAGGTGGCGGGGCGCGCGGGGCGGGGCGAACAGCCCGGCGAAGTGGTGATTCAGACCTACCAGCCCGACCACTACGCCATCCGCAGCGCCGCGAATCAGGACTACCGCGCGTTTTTTAACGAGGAGTTTGGCAGGCGCAAGGCGGATCTGTACCCGCCGTTCACGATGATGGCCCGCTTCCTGTGCGAGGCAAAGGAAATGACGGCGGCGCTGGTAACGGCGGAGCACATCAAGAACCGGATCGTGGAGGAGTTTTCCGCTTCGCCCCTGTTCCGGCGCATCTTCTTTATCCGGGCGGACACAGCGCCGATCACAAAAATTCAGGACAGGGCGAGGGCGCAGGTGCTTTTGAAGCTGCTCAACCACCCGGACACGGACAGACTGCTGGCCCGGTTTCAGGAAATGGCGGGGGAAGAATACCCGGCAAAGGTACAATTGGAAATCAACCCAGCCTCGCTGGCGTAACAACATGCTAATATTGATTACAGCATAATGTGTTTTATTTCCCTTATGGCTTTCTTGGAAGGGGGTCTGGGGGAAACCATTCTTTGGCCTCCAAAGAATGGTTTCCCCCAGAAAACTCCCCATATATAGGAGGAAAGAATGGTTCGTAAAATACTGGAACTGGGCGACGAAGCCCTGCGCAAAACCTGCAAACCCATGAAGACTTACGACCTGCGGCTGTGGCTGCTGCTGCGGGACATGGCGGAAACCATGTACAAGGCCGAGGGGGTCGGCCTGGCAGCGCCCCAGGTGGGGATTCTGCGCCGGGTCGTGGTGATTGACGTGGGGGACGATCACGGGCTGATCGAGCTGGTGAACCCGGAGATCATCGCCACGGAGGGCGAGCAGGCGGGGAGCGAAGGATGCCTGAGCGTTCCGGGCCGCCGGGGGTATGTGGTGCGGCCCAATAAAGTGACCGTCCGCGCCCAGGACCGGAAGGGCAAGAAGATTGAAATCACCGGCGAAGGACTGCTGGCCCGGGCGCTGTGCCACGAGATCGACCACCTGGACGGCATCATCTACGTGGACAAAATGGATCACGAAATCTTCGACGACGACGAGGAAGAAGCGGCTTCGAAGGAGGAAAAGTAAATGCGCGTCGTGTTTCTGGGCACGCCGGAGTTTGGCGTTCCTTCCTTGAAAGCGCTGGTGAACGCAGGATATGAAGTGGCCGGCGTGTTCACCCAGCCGGACAAGCCCAAGGGCCGGGGCAATAAAATGCTCCCCAGCCCGGTGAAAAGCTGCGCCATGGCATTGGGGATTCCCGTGTTCCAGCCGGTAAAGATCCGCGTGGACGGGGTGAACGACCTGCGGGATTTGCGGCCCGACCTGTGCGTGACCGCCGCTTTCGGGCAGATTCTGTCCCAGGAGATTCTGGACATTCCCAGGATCGGCACCGTGAACGTCCATTCGTCGCTGCTGCCCAAATACCGGGGCTCCGCGCCGATCAACTGGGCGATCATGGAGGGGGAGACCGTGACCGGCGTCACCACCATGATGACGGACAAGGGCCTGGACACGGGGAATATTCTGCTCAAGCGCGAAGTGGCGATCCTGCCCGGCGAAACCGCGGAAGAACTCACCGCACGCCTGGCCCCCATCGGCGCGGAACTGCTGATCGAAACCATTCGCGGCCTGGAAGCGGGCACCGTCCGGCGGGTGAAGCAGGACGAAAACGAAGCCAGCTATTTCCCCATGCTGAAAAAGGAGATGGGGGAGATCGACTGGCGTTTGTCCGCGCATCAGATCGTGTGCCGCGTCCGGGGCCTGACGCCCTGGCCGGGCAGTACGTTCACCTGGGGCGGCGGCGAAGCAGTGAAGGTCTGGAAGGCAGAGGAAGCGGAGAACCTCGGCAAAGTGCCGGGGGAAATCCTCTGCGCCGACGCGAAGAACGGCCTGGTCATCGCCGCCGGGGAAGGGGCCGTGCGGGTGATCGAATTGCAGGCTCCCGGCGGAAAACGTATGAACGCGAAGGATTATCTGCGGGGGCACCCCGTTTCCTATACGGAAGTCGAACTGACGGAGGAAAAACATGGATAAGGACAATCGCCGCCAGGGCAGAAAGCCCTACGCCTCCGCCAAGCCGGGGGACAGAAAGCCTTACAGAAAGCCGGGCGATAAAAAGCCTTTCGGGAAACCCGCGGGCAAGCCCGGTTCCTTTGGCCGGAAACCCGCGCCGAAGCCCGCTTCCGATCCCAACGCCCCCAGCAGCCTGAGCCGCAAGGTGGCGCTGGAAATTTTCCAGGACGTGGTGCGCAAGGACGCCTACGCCGCCCTGTCCCTGGACGACCGGCTGCGGAACGCGAACCTGCCCCAGTTGGACAAGCGCTTCTGCGCCAGCATCGTGTATACCACCCTGGAAAACCTCATCCGCATCGACTACGCTCTGGGCTTTTTCTTAAAGGACGCGGATTCCCTGGAACCCACGGTGCGGGACATCCTGCGCATCAGCGCGTGCCAGCTTCTGTTCCATGACCGCATTCCCGCCAACGCCATCGTGGACGAGGCGGTGAAGCTGACCCGCGGCGCGGGGCTGGAAGGGCTGACGGGCCTGACCAACGCGGTGCTGCGCTCCATGGTGCGGGGGAAGGACGAAATCAAGTGGCCCGCGAAGGAGGAAGGGGCGAAGTACCTTTCCATCATGTACTCCGTGCCCCTGTGGCTGGCGGAACGGCTGGCGGAGGCTTACGGCGCGGACACCGCCGAGGCCATCTGCTCCTACCGCAGCGAAGCCCACTTCACCACCATCCGCCCCAACCTGAACCGCCTGGACGACGCGGCCTTTGAAACGCTGCTGCAAAAGAAGGTCTGGGAAGTGGAAAAGGGCGCTGTGGCCCACGCATGGCGCGTTCGCAAGGTGGCGGAAATCGCCCAGGACGCGGACTATTTGGCGGGCAATTTCTCCATCCAGGGGGAAAGCAGCATGCTGGCCTGCCAGGCGGTGAACGTGAAGGCGGGGATGCAGGTGCTGGACTGCTGCGCCGCGCCCGGCGGCAAGACGGCGTATCTCGCCGAGAGCATGGCGGGAACGGGCCGGGTCTACGCCTGGGACGTGCACGAGCATCGGGTGACGCTCATCCGCGCCATGATGCGCCGGCTGCGGCTGGAAAACGTGCGGCCCGTGGTGCGGGACGCGGCGGCGCTCAAAGAAGATTTAGTCGGCACCATGGACGCGGTGCTGCTGGACGCGCCCTGCTCCGGACTTGGCGTCATGGACAACAAGCCGGACATCAAGTACCGGGCCACCCCGGAATCGGTGAAGGAGCTTACGGACATTCAGGAAAAGCTGCTGGACACCTGCTGCCAGTACGTGAAGCGCAACGGAACTCTGGTGTATTCCACATGCAGCATCCTGCCGGAGGAAAACGGGGAGCAGGTGAAGCGCTTCCTGGAAAAGCATCCGGAGTTCGCGCTGTCGCCCCTGCCCGAAAGCATTGACGAAAAATATCGCCGGGAATACACCGACGCCGGGCTGCAATTGCTACCCCACCGGGACGGCGTCGAAGGCTTCTTCATCGCGCGGATGCGCCGGGTGAAATAATGGAACAGATACAATGGATGGGATTATACCTGGAGGAAGTCAAACAGCGCTTAGCGGAAATGGGAGAGAAGCCCTTCCGGGCGGGCCAGGTGTTTGCCTGGCTGCACAAGGGCGCGCGGTTTGAGGACATGACCAACCTGTCCCTGGCCCTGCGGGAAAAGCTGGCGGCAAGCGGCATCGACCAGCCGGTGACGGTTCGGGAAACCCGGGTCTCCAAGCTGGACGGCACCAAAAAATTCCTCTTCGCCCTGACCGACGGCAACTGCGTGGAAGGCGTACTGATGCGTTACCACTACGGCGCGACGCTTTGCATCTCCACCCAGGTGGGGTGCAAAATGGGCTGCCGCTTCTGCGCCAGCACGCTGGAGGGGTGCGTGCGGAACCTGACCGCCGCCGAAATGCTGGGGGAAGTACAGTGCGCCAACAAAGACCTGGACGGCGAACGGGTGCATAATATTGTGCTGATGGGCAGCGGGGAACCGATGGATAATTATGATGAGGTCGTGCGCTTCCTGCGACTGGTGTCGCATCCCGACGGGCTGAACATCGGCCTGCGGCATATCTCCGTCAGCACCTGCGGCCTGGTGCCGCAGATGAAGCGCTTCGCGGAGGAAGGATTGCCGGTGACTTTATCCCTGTCCCTCCACGCGCCGAACGACGAGATCCGCCGCACGATCATGCCCGTTGCGAATCGCTATACCATCGAAGAAACCCTGGACGCCTGCCGGTATTATATCGAAAAGACAGGCCGCCGGGTGGTGATGGAATACGCGCTGATCGACGGGGTCAACGCCTCCGCCGAATGCGCGGAAGAACTGGCGACGCGGCTTCGCGGAATGCAGTGCCACGTGAACCTGATTCCATTGAATACAGTGAAAGAAAGGAACCTTTACGGCGTGACGGAAAGCCAGGTGCAGGCCTTTTTATCGGTGCTGGAAAAGCGCCATATCTCCGCCACGCGCCGCCGGGAAATGGGCGACGATATCGAGGGCGCGTGCGGACAACTGCGAAAGAAAGTATTGCGGGAGGATAAAACATGATTTCTGCTGCCAGAACCCACATCGGCAAGGTGCGTTCCTCCAACCAGGACGCCATTCTGGTATGCCCCGGGAAATACGGCGTCTATGGCGTGGCGGACGGAATGGGCGGGCATAAGGCGGGCGACGTTGCCAGCAAAATCGCCGTGGCCGTGGTGGAACGGGCGCTGAAAAATGAGCGGCCCACGATCAGCCTGCTGCGGAAGGCGATTGAGGAAGCGAACCAGGCCATCTATGAAGAACAGCTTGCCAACCCGGATTACAGCGGCATGGGAACCACCATGACGGTCATCTGGGAGGACGAGGACCGCGTTCTGCTGGGCCACGTGGGGGACAGCCGGGCCTACCGCGTGCGGAACAACGCCATTTCGCAGGTGAGCCTGGATCATTCCATGGTGGCGGAAATGGTGCGCCGGGGGCTGATCACGGAAGACGAAGCCCGGGTGCATCCTTACCGCAATATCATCACCCGCGCCCTGGGCACCGCCCCCACGATAAACGTGGATGTGAAGGAACTGGAAAAAGCCTCTGGCGACCTGTATCTGCTCTGCTCCGACGGGCTTTCCGAATACGTGCATCCGAACCGGATGAACGAAGTCCTGCGGAAGTATTCGCTGGAAAACGCCGCGGATGTGCTGCTCAATCTGGCCTTGGAAGGGGGCGGCCGGGATAACATCTCCGTGGTTCTGGCGGAGGTGGAAGCATGATCGGCAAAGTGCTGGACAACCGCTACGAGCTGGTGGATTTCATCGGAAAAGGCGGTATGGCGCTGGTCTACAAGGCCGTGGACAAACGCACGGGCCATTTCGTGGCGGTCAAGATTTTGCGCCCGGAATACAACCAGGACGCCGAGTTTTCCGCCCGGTTTGAGCGGGAGGCGCTGGCGGCCAGCCGCATGAGCCACCACAACATTGTCAACCTTTTGGACGTGGGCCAGGCGGACAACATGCGCTACCTGGTGATGGAATACGTGCAGGGGCGCACGCTCAAGGACGTGATCCGTCAAAAGGGCGCGCTGCCGCCCACCGTGGCCGCCCAGATCGGCATCCGCATCCTGTCGGCCCTGCAGCATGCCCACAAGAACGGTATCATCCACCGGGATATCAAGCCGCAGAACGTGCTGGTGCATAAGGACGGGCTGATCAAGGTGGCCGACTTCGGCATCGCCCGCGTGGCCGGGTGGGACACGGTCAGCCAGGACGACAACGTGATGGGCTCGGTGCATTACTTTTCGCCAGAACAGGCGCAGGGCAAACCCGTCACGGAAGCCAGCGACCTGTACAGCGTGGGCGTGGTGCTCTATGAAATGCTGACCGGCAGGCCGCCCTTCGACGGGGATACGCCGGTGGCCGTGGCCATGCAGCATATCGGCAGCAAAGCCCGCCCCGTGTCCGAAATCAATCCCAGCGTGCCGCCCGCCATGGAGCGGGTGGTGGAAAAGGCCATGGAAAAGCGCCCGGAGCGCCGCTACCAGAGCGCCCTGGAAATGGCGCAGGATTTACAGCGCGCCTTGCAGGAGCCGGACGGCACCTGGATGACCCGGCTGCCGGACCAGCCTGTTCCCGCCCCGGAAAGCCACACCGGCAACACGGGCAACCAGAGCGCCGTGCAATCCAGGCGCATCATGTGGATGCGGGCCGGGGCCATCGCGATGATCGTGCTGGTGATCGGCGGCATGCTGATCGGCGCGCTGCGCATCTACGACCAGGTGGTGAACACCACCGAAGCGCCGTACTGCCTGGACGAAACGGAAGCGGACGCCATCCGCCTCGCGACCCGCGCCGGGCTCGTGTATGAAATCACCCGCACCAGCGACGCCATCAAGCCCATCGGCACCGTCATCATCCAGACGCCGGAATACGGCACCGTGATGCGCAAAGGGGAAACGCTGAATCTTGTGATCTCCACCGGCAGCGAGGAGCAGCAGATTCCCAACGTGGTGGGAAAAACCGTGGAGGAAGCCAGGACGGAAACGGACCGGCTGGGGTTCAACCTGCTGGTTCTGCCAAACCGCGAGCTGTCGAGCCAGCCGTGGGATACGGTGCTCTCCCAGGACCCGGTTCCCGGGGAAACGATGCAGAACGGGTCGGTGGTCAAGGTGACGCTCAGCGGCGGCAGCGTGACCATCCCCAACTTTGTCAACATGACCCGGGACAGCGCGCTGGCCATGATCCAGCAGCTGAATCTGACGGCGCGCGAGGTGGAAATCAAGCAGCTTGCCCTGGAGGAATCCGCCCAGTTTGACCGCGTCACCGCCCAGCTGGTGAAGTCTGAGGACAACAAAATCACCTATTCCCCGGGCGACCAGGTGATGCAGAAAAGCACGCTGATTGTGCTTTCCGTGTATATCCCTTCCGACTCCGCGGAAGCGACGGATCAGACGCCCGCCGAAGCAACCGCCGCGCCCGAACAGGAGGCGGCCCTATGATGCGGGGCGTGATCGTTCGGGGCCGGGGCGGGTTCTACACCGTGCGGGACGAAGCGGGCGCGGAATATGTGCTGCGGGCCAAGAAGAAATTCCGCCGGCAGAGGATTTCGCCGCTGGTTGGCGACCGGGTGCTGTTCACGCCCGGCGAGGGCAAGGAAGAAGGCAAGGAAGAGGACGGCTGGCTGGAGGAAATCCTGCCCCGGAAGAGCCAGTGCCTGCGGCCGCCCGTGGCGAACGTGACCATGCTGTGCATCGTGGCGGCCCCCGCGCCGGAACCGGACTGGATGCTGGTGGACAAGCTGCTCATCTTCGCCCGGAAGCAGAGCCTGAGGCCCTTGCTGATCCTGAACAAATGCGACCTGCCCAAAGCGGGGGAGACCGCGGCCCTGACAAAAGCCATGTACGCCGGGGCGGAGGTGGACGTGAAAACGGTCAGCGCCGGAATCGGCGAAGGCACGGAAGCCCTGAAAGACGCTCTGCGCGGCGAAATCTGCTGCTTCTCCGGGCAAAGCGGCGTCGGAAAATCCACGCTGCTTAACGCCCTGTTCGGCCTGTCCCAGGAGACGGGCGACATCAGCCGCAAAATTCAGCGCGGGAAAAACACGACCCGCCACGCCGAGCTGTTTACCTTTGGGGATATTTCCGTGATTGACACGCCGGGCTTCAGCCTGCTGGAGCTGGACGAGGTGTTTGACCCGGTGCTGCTTCGGGAGTATTACCCGGAGTTTGCGCCCTACGAAGGCCAGTGCCGCTTCTCGCCCTGCTATCATGGCAGCGAGCCGGGCTGCGCCGTGCTGCGGGCCGCGAAGGAAGGCGAAATCCATCCCGCGCGGCTGGAGAGATACCACACTTTGCTAACGGACTGCCGCCAGGCCTGGAGGGAACGATATGATTAAACTGACGCCGTCTTTGCTGGCTGCCGACCTGATGAACTTGGGCGGCGCCGTCGGCATGATGGGCCGCGACGGGCTGGATCAGCTGCATTTTGACGTGATGGACGCGCATTTCGTGCCGAACCTGTCCTTCGGCCCGGACTTCTGCCGGGCAATCCACCGCCAGCATCCCGATATGAAGATCGACGTTCACCTGATGATGGACAATCCGCAGAACTATCTGGATGAATTCGCCCAGTACGGAGCGTCCAGCATCACCGTCCACGAGGAGATCGGGGGCGACCTGGCCGGAATGATCGGTAAAATTCAAAGTCTGGGCGTGCGGGCAGGTATGTCCGTCAAGCCGGGCACGGGCGTGGAAACGCTGCTGCCTTATCTGGACAATTTGGATTTGGTGCTGATCATGACCGTGGAGCCGGGCTTCGGCGGACAGAAGTTCATGCCGGAGGAAGTAGAAAAAATCCGCTTTCTGCGCCGGGCCGGATTCCGGGGCGACATTGCCGTGGATGGCGGCGTGAGCATCCAGAACGCGCCGCTGCTGGCTGAGGCCGGGGCAACGCTGCTGGTGATGGGCACGTCCTATTTCCGCGCGGAAGACCCGAGCCTGGTAGCGCGCTTCGTAAAGGATTTGAACGCATGAAAAGACAGTACGGCAAACCGCGCCGCGCGAAAGAAGAGTTTCATCACAAGCGCAGCCTGGGGCAGAATTTCCTGACGGACGATCAGCTGTTTGAGCAGCTGGTGGACTTATCCGGCGTGGGCCAGGACGACGCCGTGCTGGAAATCGGCGCGGGCGCGGGCGGCATGACCAAGGCGCTCTCCGCCCGTTGCAGGCAGGTGATTGCCATTGAAGTGGATGAAACCCTGCTGCCCATCCTGCGGGTGTCGCTGGAAAAATGCAAAAATGTGCAATTGGTGCATGGGGACGTGCTGCGGCTGAACCTGCCGGAGCTGACCGAGCCGCTGGGCCCCTTCCACATCGTGGCGAATATTCCGTATTACCTGACCACAGACCTGATGAACCTGCTTTTGACCAGCGCGATGCCCATTCAGTCCATCAACCTGATGGTGCAGAAGGAGGCGGCCCAGCGCATGGTCGCCAGGCCGGGAGAGGAAGGCTACGGGATGCTGGCCGTTCGCGCTCAGTATTTCTATGAACCCGTGATCGCCCTGGACGTGCCCGCCTGCATGTTCACGCCGCCGCCCAAGGTGGACAGCGCGTTTGTGGTGATGCCAAGGCGGAAAGCGCCGCCGGTGCAGGTGCGGGACGAAGCGCTGTTTTTCAGGGTCGCCGCCGCGGCTTTCGCCATGCGCAGAAAGACCATGGAAAACAATCTGGTCGCTTCCTTCCGCGTCAGCCGGGAGCAGGCAAAAGCATGGCTCGCTCAATGCGGCATCCCCGACGGCGCGCGGGGGGAAACCCTGTCCCTCAAAGATTTCGCCGCGCTCAGCGAAACCTATCCAATCCAAAACTGAAAAGCCGGACACAAAAAGCCGTTGGGAAAGCGTATGCTCCGAACGGCTTTTGCATAATGTAATGGCGTTATAGTAAAGGGAAACGGAGCAGGGGCCTGTGCGGCCCCTGCTTCGTGAACAGTCACAGCGTCAGCGTCGAAAGCTCGAACCGGCGCACGGGGCGCATACCGGCCCGGAGGTAGATTTTCTGGGCGTGGTTTTCAAAGCCGGTGAACAGGGTGCAGAACTGAGCGCCTTCCTCCTGGAAAGCCTGCAAAAGCAGATGGAAAAGCACGGTTGCGATGCCGCGCTTTTCGTACATCGGATCGGTGCAGATGCCGCAGAACCAGCCGCGCCCGCTTTTCTGGAGATCCACGGGGCCGGTAAACGCCACGATCTGGCCGTCGTGCACAGCGGTCAGCAGGGTGCGGGGCCCCTGGGGGCGCACGCCGTCAGCCCACATGCGCTCATCGCGGTTGGGCGCGTGCTCCTTCCACGCCTGAATCTCCGTCCGTAAAACGTCCCGCCAGTAATACGCGCCGCCCAGACGGTCGCACATCCGGTCAAAGCCGCAGTTCCAGTCAGCATTGTACGGGCCGGTATAGACGCTTTCCGATAGAAGTCGCTGCCGGATGGCCGGGATTTCCGGGGGCAGGGCATAGTCCGCCAGCGCCCTGTACATGGCCACATTGCCATCGCCGGCCTGAAAGCCTTCCCGCAGGAAAAAGCCGTACCCCGCGCAGCCGGTATCCAGGCCCGGCATGTTGTTGTGGTCATGGCCCGGCGTATCGGGGATAAGCCAATCCAGATTCACGGGATTCAGGTTGGAAAGGCTCAGGCGGTCCGCTCCCCGGCTTTTCATGCGCGCCTTGAGCTCATTCAGCAGCGCGTGGCCGATGCCGCGGCCCCGGAAAGCCCGGTCCACCAGCAGGCAGGTCAGATAGGCTTCTCCCGGTACGCCGCCGCGAAAGCTGCCGGGAGCGACGCCGTGAATCATGCCCACGGCCTGGCCATCTTCCTCGGCGACCAGCAGGCATTCGGGATCCCGGCCTTCGCCCGTCAGGAATTTTTTGTAAAAATATGCTTCCGTCAGCGGATAATACAAAACCTCCCGCGATGCCACGCACCGGTTCCAAATGCTCATGACGGCGGGCAAGTCCGCCGCCTGCATGCTTCTGATCCGCATAAGGGCCTCCTTGTTCATGTCCCGGCAGGCGGGGCACGGCGTTACAGCGTGTTGATCCGGGCAATCAGGGCGTCCACCGCCAATTGGTCATACTGCCAGGCCGCGATCTTCCAGACCGTATCCGGCAGGAAATCCAGGCAGCGGGGAGTGTACAGGGACACGGCGACGACCCGCGCGCCCGCCTCCGCCATCCGGCGCGCCGCATGCAGGGTTTTATCCGCGTCGGGATGCCTGCCCAGGAACACCACCGCCGTTTCCGGCGTTTCCTCCGGGGCCTGGCCGCCATAGCGGCAGCCGACAGCAGCGGCAAATTGCATTGCCGCGTCCAGGGGAAGATCGTCGTTCACCAGGGCGTTGCGCCGGCCCAGCGTGCCAAAGGCCAGGGTGTCGGCGGAAAGAGGAGGAAGGGGCTTGCCCGCGGGGGCATGCAGCAGCTGAATGGACGCTTCCATGATCGTCCGGGCGTCCCGCTTCTGGATGTCGCTGCCAAAGGCCGCGGTGGGGCAGGGCACCTGCCGGAAATTCTTTTTGTAGGATACGATGCGCCGATAGTGGGAAACGATGTTTTCCTCGTCCAGCCTGCCTTCCTCGTACGCCTTTTCCAGATGGCGGATGGCGGAGGCCGCCTGCTCGGCGGAGTGGCATACCAGGGCTACGTCGATGCCCGCCAGCAGCGCGCGGAGGACGCCTTCCTCAAGGCCGAACATATCCATCACAGCTTTCATTTCCATGCCGTCGGAAACGATCATGCCGTCAAAGCCCATTTCCTCCCGCAGCAATCCCGTCATCATCCGGCGGGATACCGTGGAGGGCACGCGCTCCGGCTCCATGGCGGGAAACACCACATGGGCGGACATGATGCTGCCGATGCCCGCGCGGATGGCGGCCTGGAAGGGCTTCAATTCCGTTTCGCGCACTTCCGCTTCGGTCTTATTCACGATGGGGAGCGACAAATGGGAATCCACGTCAGTATCCCCATGGCCCGGGAAATGCTTGCCGCAGGCGATCACGCCCATGGATTGCAGCCCGTCGATGTATTGCAGGCCGAACTCCGCCACCCTGTCCGGCGTCGTGCCGAAGCACCGGTTGCCGCAGACGGTGTTGTCCGGATTGGTGCAGCAATCCAGCACGGGGGCCAGATCGAAATTGATGCCCGCGGCCCGAAGCTCCTGGCCCACGATTTCCCCGATGCGCCGCGCGTTCCGGGGCTTGCCCGTGGCGCCGATGGCCATAGCGCTCGGGGTGGGCGTGGCGATATGGCCCAGGCGGGACACGCTGCCGCATTCCTCGTCGATCATGATGAAGGGCTCCATGCCCGTTTCTTTTTCAACGAGCGCCGTTAAGCCGCCGCAGAGCGATTTGAGCTGTTCAAAGCTCTCCACGTTGCGGCGGAACAGGATCACATTGCCCACCTTGTATTCACGGATCAGGCTTTCATATTCCCCGGGGATCACGGGGCCGTCAAAGCCCACGCTCAGGCGCTGGCCCAGATACAGCCTCAATTCCTGCCGATTCATGACGGGTTCCTCCTTGTTATATGTTTTCTTTGAAAGCGCCGCGCTGACGAACGCCTGCCCGCTTTCTTTTTTCTTTTCCTGCTGTGCACCAGTATACCATTTCCGGGCGGGAAAAACAAGCCTACCGGTTTTGCTTCCTTAAAAATTTCATTGTCCCGTGCCATATTTTTTTACGTTTTTTTACGTTTTGCTGCAATTTTTTCATTTTTTTATTGCCAAAGCCAACAGGTCATGCTATAATAGCGCTATCAAAAACTGCCTGAGGGGCAGAAAAATATCCGGCTTATCCCGGAAAAAAGGAGGAACCCCCATGAAGAAGTTCCTGGTATTGCTCTTGGCCGCCGTGATGCTGCTGTCCGTATGCAGCTTCAGCGCCATAGCGGAAGACCCCATCAAGATCAGCATCTACTATTCCGACAACTCCACGCTGCCCTACAAAGAGACCTGGCGCACCATCAGCTATCTGGAAGAAAAGTACAATGTTGACCTGGTCTTCGAGCCCATCCCCATGACTGACTACGGCACCAAAGTGACCAACGTGCTGCAGTCTCAGGGCGACGACACGCCCGACGTCATTCTGGGCACCAGCACCAACGGCGGCAACGCTGCCCTGGCCCTGAACGGCGGCGCTTACGCCATCAACACCAACCCCGACTGGACGCCCAACTTCAACGCCCGCGTGGAAGAGTTCGGCCTGACCGAAGCCGTGAACATGCTGAAACTGGGCGACGGCAACCTGTACTATATGCCCCAGCTGTTCGACAAGCCCTTCTATGACGGCGGCCTGATCCTGCGTCAGGACTACCTGGAGAAGAAAGGCTTCGATGCGCCCAAGACCTTCGATGACCTGTATGTCATCCTCAAGGCCTACAAGGAAGACTATCCGGATTCCATCCCGCTGACTTCCATCGTGAACATCTACGTGCTGCAGCGCATGACCATGCCCGCCTTCGGCATCAGCGTGGGGCGCTCCACCTCCACCGGCACCCGCGTGCTGAGCTGGGACTATGAGAACCAGAAGTACTTCGCCGGCGCCCTGAGCGACAACTACAAGGAGTACATCCGCTTCTTCTCCAAGCTGTACAAGGAAGGCCTGCTGGATCCCGAATTCAAGCAGGACGACGCCGCCGCCACCCGCAAGCTGGCCACCGGCCTGTCCATGGCTGTGTACGGCTACTATGATCAGATCGGCGGCTGGGAAGGCGCTTCCGAAATCGAAGGCCTGGATCTGAACATGTATCCCTCTCTGGCCGGCCCCTGCGGCGCGCACCATCAGCCCAAGAGCTCCGTCGGCAACGGCATCCTGTTCCCCGCCAAGACCATGCAGCGCCCCGACTTTGAGCAGGTCGTGCGCAAGATCGACGAAGTGTTCTTCTCCGAAGACGCCGCCAAGGTCTGGTGCCTGGGCGTTGAAGGCGAAACCTACACCATGGACGGCGACAAGGTGGTCTTCAACGACGATATCATGTCCCACGAGAATCAGGAAGGCATCTACAAGTACATGCAGAACGCCTTCGGCTGCGGCTGCGACGGCACCCAGGTGGTGTGGTACAACGCCCGTGAAATGACCAAGTACGACGAGAACTACTCCCGCATCAACGCCGAAGTGGCCGCCATGGGCGACGTGATCCAGTACGTGCCCGCGACGCCCGCCTTCGACGATGAAGCCGCCGAAGAAGCCTCTCTGCTCCAGACCGCTCTGGCCGACGCCTTCTTCGTCTGGGACGACGCCTTCATGCGCGGCACCAAGGACATCGACGCCGACTGGGCCGAATATGAAGCCGAGCTGAAAGACAAGGGCATCGACGAATTCGTTGACCTGTACAACCAGTACAACAAGTATCAGTAATCCCTGATCTCCCGCGGGGGCCCGGCCATCGGGCCCCCGCATCTCCCTTGCGGCGCGGCCGCTATTTTGTTTTTCCGGAGGATGAACCGATGGGCAGGAAGAAAAAAACGCTCGCGAATATGGAGCATGTGAAAAAGGTATCCTTCAGCCACTATATGAAGCGGTATTGGCAGTTTTACGCCATGATGATCCTGCCGCTGATTTATTTTCTTCTCTTTAAGTATGTGCCCATGTTCGGCAACATCCTGGCGTTCCGGCATTACAAGCCCCTGGGCGGCCCCTACGGCGACCGCTGGGCCAGCGCGGGCAAGGTATGGCCCGCTCCCTTCCGTTACTTTGAACAGTTCCTTCTGAAGGCGGAATTCTGGATCGCGTTTAAAAACACCCTGATCATCAGCCTGGAAAACCTGGTGGTCAACTTCCCTTTCCCCATCATCTTCGCCATCCTGCTCAACGAGCTTCGCAACCTGAAGCTGAAAAAATTCATTCAGACGGTGAGCTACGTGCCCCGTTTCGTTTCCACGGTCGTGGTGGTTTCCATCATGAGCGAACTGCTTTCGCCCTCCACCGGCATGCTGACCCGCGTGATCGATCAGATCTTCGGCGTGGGCCGCATCTACTATATGAATGAACCCCAGTACTTCCGAATGCTGTATATTCTCACCGAAATGTGGCAGTTTACCGGCTGGACCGCCATTATTTATCTGGCGGCCATTACCGGCATCAGCAGCGATATGTTTGAGGCGGCCCGCATTGACGGCGCTTCCCGCTTCCAGCAGATCATCTATATCACCATCCCCACCATCCTGCCCACCATCATGGTGATGCTGATCCTGAACGTGGGGCACCTGCTCTCCCTGGGCTTTGAAAAGGTGCTGCTGATGCAGTCTGACACAAACATGGCGGTTTCCGATATCATCGATACCTACGTGTACCGTTACACCCTGGGCTCCTCCTCCCCCCAGTATTCCCTGGGCGCGGCAATGGGCCTGTTTAACGGCATCATCGGCCTGATTCTCGTTTCTACCAGCAACCTTGTTTCCCGCAAGCTGACGGGCAACAGCATTTATTGAGGAGGCGCTGTTATGACTGAAAAAATCGCGTTGAAAAACAGCAGCAAGCGCCGCATCATAGAGCACAATCCGGTGCTCAACACCGTCACGTTCCTGGTCATGCTCGTCGTGGTGGTGGCCTGCATCATTCCTTTCCTGTACATCGTGGCCATGTCCTTTTCCTCTCCCGTGGCCATCACCAACAACCGGGTATTCCTCTGGCCGGTGGATTTCACCGCCGAAGCCTACAAGAGCGTGTATGAATACCCCAACTTCTTCCGGGCCTATGGATACACCTTCCTCTACACCATCGGCGGCACGGCCATCGCCTTGCTGATGATGGTGATGTTCGCCTATCCGCTGAGCAAGGATTGGCTGAAAGGCCAGAGCGCGGTGATGAAGCTGGTGGTGTTTTCCATGTTCTTCTCCGGCGGCCTCATCCCCAACTTCCTGCTGATCAACAGCCTGCATCTGGTGGGCACCGTGTGGGCCATGCTGCTGCCTTACGCCATCAACCAGTTCAACCTGATCATCCTGATCAACTTCTTTAAATCCCTGCCCGGGGAAATCGAGGAAGCGGCGGTCATCGACGGGCTGAGCTACTTTGGCATCCTGGTGCGCATCGTGCTGCCCCTGTCCGGCGCGGCGCTGGCCACCGTGGGCCTGTACACCGCCGTGTTCTTCTGGAACAACTGGTTCAGCGCTTTGATTTATCTCAAGAGCAGCCAGTACCCCGTCATGATGCTGCTGCGCAATATCGTCAACGGACGCACCATGATCGTGGACAACGGCGGTATGGGAGAAAAATCCTCGCTGTCCATCTCCATCAAATCCGCCGTGATCATCCTGTCCTCCCTGCCGATCATCCTGCTCTATCCCTTCCTGCAAAAGTACTTCGTCAAGGGCATGACCGTCGGCGCCGTGAAGGGCTAACGCAACAGAAATCCGCATCGCCATGCCGCGTACATTCCGGCATGGCGATATTTATGCGGAGGACGGACGCGCGATTTGCTTGAAATAAATGGACGTTTATGCTATAATTTGATTGGCAATCTTGAAAAGAATACGGGAGGGCTGAACATGGAACAGAAAAAAAGACTCGTGACCCGCAGCGACTTTGACGGTCTTGCCTGCGCGATGATGCTGAAAGAATTGAATCTCATTGATGAAATCAAGTTTGTGCATCCCAAGGATGTGCAGGACGGCAAGATCGAGCTGTCCCAGAACGATATTACAACCAACCTTCCCTATGATCCCCGGGTCGGCCTGGCCTTTGACCACCACGAATCCGAGGTGGACCGCCTGAAAGCCCAGGAGACCGGCGGCAAGCTGATCATTGATCCCAACGCCCGCAGTGCTGCCCGCGTGGTGTATGATTATTACGGCGGCAAGAAAGCCTTTCCCCGCGTCAGCGAAGAACTGATGACCGCCGTGGACAAGGGCGACAGCGCCGATTTCACCATCGACGAGATCCTGCATCCCACCGGCTGGGTGCTGCTGCATTACCTGATGGACGCCCGCACCGGCCTGGGCCGCTTCCATGATTTCCGCATCTCCAACTACGACCTGATGATGGAGCTGATCACCTACTGCATGGATCACCCCATCGACGATATTTTGCAGCTGCCCGACGTGAAGGAGCGCGTGAACCTGTATTTCCAGCAGGCCGAGCTGTTTGAAGCCCAGCTCAAGCGCATCGCCCGGGTGGAAGGCAAGGTGGTGGTGCTGGATCTGCGCAATGAAGAAGTCATTCACGCGGGCAACCGCTTCATGATCTACGCCCTCTATCCCGAAACCCAGATTTCCGTCCACGTGGCCTGGGGCTTCCGCAAGCAGAACACCGCCGTCATGATCGGCAAGTCCATCGTGAACAAGGCGTCCACCGTGGACATCGGCGAGCTGTGCCTCCAGTACGGCGGCGGCGGCCACCACAACGCCGGCACCTGCCAGCTGGACAACGACGTGGTGGACAAGGAACTGCCCAACATCATCAAGGCCCTGAACGCTTAATTTTCCATGATATCCCGACGGCTTTTCCACGGAACGCCGCCGGGATTTTTTGTGCTGCGTATGTAAGAATCGGGATGAAAATTGGCATTGTAAAGCATCCCGGATTCCGGTATAATAGGAATGAATGTATCTGTTCAATCGTGGTTCCCTTGGTGCTTGGATCATTTTGAGTTCCAAGTTCTAAGTTCCAAGTTCTAAACTAAAACTTGCTTATGCAATATAGGACATCGAGCAGATTCAGCTGCATCCCACCGTGGAACAGACCACTTCCATGCTGATTACCGAATCCGTCCGCGGCGACGGCGCGATCCTGGTCAACCAGAGCGGCCACCGCTTCACCAACGAGCTGCTCACCCGCGACGCGGTGTCCGCCGCCGAGCTGGCGCAGGAAGGCCAGTACGCCTACATCATCTTCGACCAGCATCTGCGCGACAACCTGAAAGCCATTGAAAAGTACGTGAAGAACGGCCTGACCGTCCAGGCGGACACGCTGGAAGAGCTGGCCCGGAAGCTGGGCATCTATCCCTACTTCCTCACCATGACCATGACCGAGTGGAACGAAGCCGTCGCCACCCAGAACGACACGGAATTCGGTCGCACCACCGGCATGAACGACAACCTGACCACCCCGCCCTACTATGCCATCCAGATCGCTCCCGGCATCCACCACACCATGGGCGGCGTGAAGATCGACACCTCCGCCGAGGTCATTGATACCAACGGCAATCCCATCCCCGGCCTCTTCGCCGCGGGCGAAGTCACCGGCGGCGTCCACGGCGGCAACCGCCTGGGCGGCAACGCTGTGGCCGATATCGTGATCTTTGGCCGCATCGCCGCGGAAAGCGCGATTGAATACGTAGGAAAGTAATTCTCCATCATAAAAACGCTGTCTCCCGGGTTTGCCGGGAGACAGTTTTTTATTTGACCGGTTTCCTGTTCTTTACCAGCAGCCGCAGCAGCCCCCGCAGTCCTCTGGGCGCTTTCACGCAAATCACGCGCATGGACATGTTTCTTCCCTCCTATTTCCGGATGAGCAGCAATCCCAGCAGAATCAGCGCCGCGCCGACCAGCGCCAGCCACGCCCAGAAAGGCACGCACAGCAGAATGACCAGCACCCCTGCCCCGATCAGCACATACCCGGCGATGCGGAAAAGAATGCTTCTGCCGCTGGGATAGCATTGCACCCGCACTTCATCATCCCGCTGCCATGGCAAACCAACCACCTCCCACCCCAGTGTATGGCGGAAGGGGAGAAAGATATGCTTGTTTTCCGGGAGATTCACTTGCTCTGCCGGTCCTTGGCCTTCTCATCCGTTCGGCCTTGATTCTCCATCAAGAGGTGTGATCAAAGACGCGCGTTCACCAACTGCATCAAAGACAGATAAAAGCGATCCTGGAAACAAAGCAAAAAAGAATATGTGCTCTTAAAAAGCAAAGAAAAACCGCAACCCCTTGATTTGCAAGAGCTTGCGGTGAGTACGCCCGGTGCGATTCGAACGCATGGCCTTCAGAGTCGGAGTCTGACACTCTATCCAACTGAGCTACGGGCGCGCGTGCTTTCCTTTCGGAAGCTAAAATATTGTAACGTAAATCGGCGCATTTGTCAAGCACTTTTTTGAAAGCCGCTTTCCCTTCCAAAAAGCCGCGGAAAGTGTTTGGAAGAACCTGCGTTTTTCCTTGCAAAACCGGCAAAATCTGCTATAATAGAAAATGAAGAATGATCCGGCCCTTTGCCGGACAACAGAGGGAAAGAAGGTAGATCATCATGGGCAAGCAATTCATCGTGGAAACCTCCGCGCGTCACGTGCACGTCACCCAGGAAGCCCTGGAAATCCTGTTTGGCAAGGGCTATGAGCTCCATCCCAAGAAGTACCTCAGCCAGCCCGGCCAGTTCGCCAGCGAAGAGCGTGTGGACGTGGTGGGCCCCAAGAAGACCCTGTCCCGCGTGAGCATCCTGGGCCCCGTGCGCCCCGAAACCCAGATCGAGCTGTCCCTGACCGACGCCCGCTCCATCGGCTGCACCGCGCCCGTCCGTGAGTCCGGCGATATCGCGGGCTCCGGCTCCTGCAAGCTGGTCGGCCCCTGCGGCGAAGTGGACTGCCCCATCGGCGTGATCGCCGCCAAGCGCCACATCCATATGACCCCTGAAGACGCTAAGGAATTCGGCATGCAGGACAAGCAGATCGTGTCCGTCAAGGTCGACACCGAAGGCCGCTCCCTGATCTTCGGCGACGTGGTGGTGCGCGTCAGCCCCAAGTACGCCCTGGCCATGCATATCGATACCGACGAATCCAACGCGGCCGGCTGCGGCGGCAACGTGATGGGCGAAATCGTGGAATAATCCGCTTAACAGTTAAAACACCGGCAGCGTAAAAACTGCCGGTGTTCTTTTGCTTTTCTGTATGGCTCTTCACATCTACCCGCCGCGCGATCAGTTCACGCTGACATAGGAGAGCAGGTCGAGAATTTCGGTACCGGTGATGGAAGCGTCGCCGGACAGCGGCGCGTAAACATCCACCAGATAGAGGGCGTCTTCGCCCCTGGCCAGCACCTTGTAATTGATTCCGGCCACCACCTGGGTACCCAGCAGAGCGATGGGGGAAAGGCTTTGATCGGCGGCTTTCACGGCCTGATCGAAGGCGGCCTGGGCTTCCTCTGGTAGCGCCGCGCCGCTTTCGGATTCGTTCAGCGACCAGCCTCCGGCCAGTCCGGCGGGCAGGGGCTTGTCCGTGGTGAGCAGGCTATACAGCGCCAGCACATGGGCGTTGAGCACCTGCACTTCCCCGTTCAGGCCGCTGAACACCGTCACGATGATCCACTCCCGGTCGCCGTCCTTTTCGCGGCAGAGGAAAGCGGAATTGGCGCCTGCCACCACCTGGGTGGCCAGCACGGCGGCAGGTTCATAGTCCATGCCGGTGGCGGCTTTTACCTGGTCGAAGATTTTCTGCTCGTCCTCGGTGAGGCAGGTCGGGAGGGGTTCTTCGTTCACGGCCCAGCCGCCCGCAAGCATGGGCGGATTCTCCGCGGGCGCTTGCGCTTCGGCGCTCTCTTCCGCCGGTTCCTCGGGCAGTTCTTCTTCGGGCTCCGCTTCTTCTTCCTCTTCTTCTTCGCCGGGGATCGGCTCGGCGGGCGTGAAGGTCAGGGTCGCCAGGAAATCCATGGCGGTCTGGGCCTGCTTCTCATCCATGGCGGACACAACTTCCTCCACAGGCGACAGGGAAATCTGAATCAGGCAGCCGTACATCACGGTTTCAACGGACGCGAAACGGTTCTTCTTCGCCGCCTTGTCGGCGAGGAACAGATACTTTTCCCCGTTCTTTTCCTTCACCGTCACTTTCAGGCCCTCTTCCTCATAGGAAGCGACCAGCGCGTTCATTGCGTCGGCGTCCAGCGCGGCCAGGCTGTCCGTCTCCGCGTATTCCTTTTCCATGGCGATCACGAACAGGTAGCTGGCCCGCTTCGGGTTGTCGTTGGCGAGCATGCCTTCCACGGACTGCTTGTCCGGCTGCTTGTGGAACACCGTAAACTGTTTGGGTGTCTGGCAGGCGATGGCGTAGGCAACCTTCGCGTTTCCAACCGTTCCCAGCTCCACGTCTCCTTCTTCGGCAAACGCGCACATGCCGCCCAGCATCGCCAGGCACAGCAGCAGCGCAGCAATTCTTTTCATGGATATACCTCCTCGTTTTTCCTTGCTGACCACCCGCAAGGGCTTGTCTATATTATAAGTGGATGAAAAAAGTTCGTCAAGGGAAGGAACGCGCTGGAAATGTAAAATTTCGCGGAGGGAGTTTGACATGCTGTCAAAACAGCAACACAAAAACACGCAATTTACAATTTTCTTTCGACCCATAGAATTGACAATCCCGCCCGTTTGGATTATCATGGTACAGGTATACTTATATGTTCCCGGCGGGGAAAGCGCCCGGCGGGGATTGAAGCGATAGAAGATGGAGGCTCGGTTTATGCGCGTAGTACCAAAGCGGGGATGGATGATTCTGATTGCGTGCCTGCTGCTGCTTTTATTGGGCGCTCACAGCGCGATGGCGGAAGGCCAGGTCAGCGGCGTGGTCTGGGTGGAAAAGAACGTTGACGGCACGCTGGAAAGCGGCGAAAACGGTTATGGCATGGGCGCGAAGATCACGCTGGAAAAGCGGTATCCCACCAGCGACAGCGACCAGTATATCAACAGAATGTCCGACCAGAACGGCGCTTTTATGTTTCAGGGCCTTGCCGCGGGCGAGTACCGGATGCGCGTGGAGGTTTCGCCCGATTACCGCTTTACCGTACACGGCAAGGGCAGCGGCATCCTGCCGTCCCAGGGCTCGGTGGGCTATTCGCCTTTCTTCACCGTGCAGGACGGCCAAAGCCTGACGATGAACGTAGGCCTGACGAAAACGTACTGCGCTGTGTCGCTGCTGGCGTTTGTGGACGATAACGCCAACGGCGGACGGCTGCAGCAGGAGCCGACGGTTCAGGGCGTGCTGGCGGAATTGCTGTACGAATACGCGGGGGAGACCTTCGTGATCGCCTCCACGTCCACTAATTACCAAGGGGAAGCCCTTATCCGCGACCTGTCTCCCGGCACGTATAAGGTGCGGGTGCGGCTGCCGGAGAACCTTGTGATCGGCCCCATCGGCCAGAAGATCAACACCTTCTACAACTGCTTCTATCCCAATGCCGACAATACCGGCGAATCCGCGTCCTTCACCCTCGCGGCCAAGGAAAGCGTGGGCATGGGCATCGGCCTGGTGCGCACGGGGTCGCTGATTGGCAAGGTGTGGTATGACGCCAATTTCAACGGCCTGTGGGACGCCGGGGAAACGGGCCTGACCCAGGCGGTGATCACGCTGTATTCGCCGTCCCTGAACCTGAGCCGCACGGCCAGCCCCAACGAGCAGGGCGATTATGCGTTCCCAAGCCTCCAGTCCGGGGAATACCAGCTCAGCTTCCAGCTGCCGGAGGGCATGATCTTTACCTATCCCGGCGTGTCCATGATTTCCGAAACGGCCAGCCAGGCCGCCGTGGGCGTTTCCGTGTCGGTGGGCGTGACCGCCAATATCGGCAGCGTGGGCGCTATGCCCAGCGCGGGGCTGAACCTGTACTTCTATCAGGACGCCGGTCTGAACGGACACCCGGATGAGGACGACGCCCCGGTTTACGGCGCGCAGATCACCGCGTCCCAGGGCGGAAAGATCATCGAAACCGTCTATACCGACGAAACGGGCAAGGCCGCGTTCCATATGCTGCGGGCGGGGGAAACCGTCCTGTCCGCTTCCCTGCCCGGCGGGCTCGTGTTCAGCCCCGATGAATCCGGGCTGTTCCGCGTGTCCGACGCCCGGAGCGCGGAGGAAACTACCGTGTATCTGGATGGCGGCCAGGGCGAAACCGTGTATTCCGCGGCGGTCACAACTCCCGCCGGCATCACGGGCTGCGTGTTCGAGGATGCCGAAAACACCGGGCTGTACCGGGAAGGCAGCGCCTTCGTGCCGGGCATCGCGGTGCAGGCCGTTGACGGCAACGGCGAAGTGGCGGGCCAGGCCGTGACGGATGCTTCCGGCGTATACACCCTTTCGTCCCTGCTGCCCGGAACTTACTCCCTGCGGTTTATCCTTTCCGACGATTATGTGGCCTCGTCCGCGCCTGCGTCGCCCGAAGGCATGTACAGCCATATCACCTTCCAGATGCCGGAATACGGCCAGACGGATTCCTTCACCCTGTCTCCCGGCCAATGGCTGTCCGGCGTGGATGGCGGCGTGTTCCGGGCCGGGCGCGTGGACGGCTATGTGGTGATCGACGAGGAATACGCGCCCGCGGGTACCGGCCTTTCCGGCATGAACGTGGTGCTGCTCAACGAAAACGGCCAGCCCGCTTCCGCGTACAGCTACGGCACCACCGACCAAAACGGCTACTTCTTCATCAAGGGCGTGCTGCCCGGCACCTACACCGTCAACTATATGATGCCGGAGCATGGCCAGTTCATTTCTCCCCGCACCACGGAAAAGCAGTGGGTTTCCCCGCCGTTTACCGTGGAAAGCGGCTCTGAAATCCACATGACCACGCTGTACGGGGTGTACAATTCCACCCTGTCCGGCAGGATCGTATACGACGGCATCGGCACCGATGAGAATTTCAGCGTGCTGCTTTCCCTGTTCGGCCAGCGCACCCGGCAGACCTTCCAGATCCACGCCCAGCCGGACGGCTCCTACGCTTTCAACAGCTTGAAGCCTGATACCTACGAGATGCAGGTGATGCTGCCGGACTACCTGGTGTTCGGCCAGATGGAAGGTTCGCCCATTGAAGCCACGGCCTCCTCCACCGCCTCCGCCATGATCACGTTTACCCTGGGCGAGCAAAAGACCGGCGCGGATATTCTGGCCGCCCTGCCGATCACCATCCGCGGCGCGGTGTATTACGACGACAACATGTCCGCCGAGATGGACGACGGCGAGTACGGCGCGGAGGGCCGCAGCGTTTCCCTGTGGCGCAACGGCGCGGAAGTCGCCTACGCAACCACCGACGAAAATGGCGCGTTCGCCATGGAACACCTGATTCCCGCGGACTATGAGCTGCGCATCGGTATGGACGACAACGAAGTGCTGGTCAGCGTTCCCGGCGCGCGGCAGCAGGAAGAAGGCTGGGCGGTGCCCCTCAGCGCCCGGGGCGATACCGAACTATCGCTGCCCATGATGCGGTATTCTTCCGTTGCCGGGCAGGTGTGGAGCCTGGACGGCTCCATGGCCGGGGTGGACGGCTTGGCCGTTTCCCTGCTGGACGCGAACGGCGCGACCGTCGCTTCCGCCATGACCGACATGACCGGCGCATACTATTTCAACCGGCTGCTGCCCGGCGAATACACCCTTTCCGCCACCCTGCCCATGGGCCACCTGTTCGCCAGGGCGCAGGACACCGACAAGCGCGAAAGCTACATCCAGGGCAATCCCGACGGCTCGCCCCGGCCCGTTCCCTTCACCCTGCCCATGGGCGAGGAGCTTTCCGGCGTGGACATCGGCATGGGCGCCATGGGCGAAATCGGCGACCGGGCCTGGCTGGATGAAAACGGCAACGGCATGCAGGACGTGGGCGAGCCTTATATGCCCGGCATCAAGATCGAGCTGTACCAGCACGGCGAAAAGATCACCGAGACCGTGACCAACGAGTACGGCAAGTACATGATTTCCGACATTTACCCCGGCGAATACGAAATGCGCGTGACCATGCATCCCGAGCTGAAAGCCACCAAGCAGCAGAAGAAATTCCCGCTGGTGGCCAGTATCCTGCCCGAAGACAAGGGAACCACCGTCACCGTGCCTTCCGTGATCGTTCCCAGCGGCGGGCGCAACCTGCACTGCGACCTGGGCTTCCAGCTGCGCAAAAAGGGCGTGTATCCCGACGCCATGAACGGAATTCCCGTGAAGGACTGGCGGCCCTACTCCGAACGGTAAGCAGGGATGGAGCCGCGCCGCTTCACAACCGAAAAAGACAAGGCGCGCCGTAAAGCTGCGGCGCGCCTTGCCGTGGTTTTGGCGTTTTTGGTGTGCGCGGGAATCCTGCTGTTCGAGGCGGTGGAATACGCGCTCTCCTTCCGGCGGGAGAGCGTTTCGTTTGCAGCCGCGGCGGGAGAAACAGACCGCGTTCTTGCCGATGCGCCCGACGGGAAAATAAATATCAACCTGGCCTCAGCCGACGATTTGCAGGCCATTCCCGGCGTGGGCCCCAAGCTGTCCCAGCGTATTCTGGCGTTCCGGGAGGAGCAGGGCGGCTTTTGCTTCCTGGAGGAAGTGAAGGACGTGAACGGCATCGGGGAAAAGCGGTTTGGGCAGATCAAAGAATTGTTCTTCTGCCCGCTGCCGACGCCTCAGCCCATGGCCGCGCCGATTCCGGCCAGCTTCTGATTCAGCTTGCCATACACCCGCGCCACCATCCAGGGCTCGGAACAGTTTTTGAGCGCGTCCTCCAGCGTGAACCAGCGTACCGCGGCGTTTTCGTCGGCCTTGGCGCGGATGGCTTCGTGCTCGTCGGCAGACAGCAGGTAGGTCACGTTCAGATGCAGGTGGCTGGGGATATACCGCCCCCGCTTTTCATGGCCGTCCACGGTGAGGGTTTCGACAGAGAAGATGCCCTCTGTGACCGGCGCGGCGTGGATGCCCGTTTCCTCCCGAGCCTCCCGCAGCGCCACGGCCAGCAGATCCCTGTCCCCGTCGGCGTGGCCGCCCGTCCAGGCCCAGGCGTGATAGATGTTGTGGTACGCCATCAGCACCTTCGTGCACTCCCGGTTCACGATCCAGGAGGAGGCGGTAAAGTGCATGATCTCGTTTTCCCGGGTGAACGGGTCGGGAGAGGCGGACAGCGCGGAGAGCATGATCTCCCTGTCCCGGGCCTCCTGCTCGTTCCATGGGCGGAATTCCTTCAGGGCTTTCGCTAAGTCGTAGGGCATGGCTGGTACCTTCTTGTAGGGATTAGGGGTTAGGGATTAGGGAATAGGGAATAGGGATTAGGGATTAGGGATTAGGCAATTGGTATTAGGGATTGGGGATAAAATTTCAGGTGCCGCCCCTAATCCCTATTCCCTAATCCCTTTTCCTCCATTATACCATCCTCCCAATAAATCCGCAAGCTCAGGGTCGCTTGCGGATTTTGATATTCAGCGTCACCCAGGCGTCGTCCTCCAGCACGCTGGTGCGGGCGTCGATGCCGGATTCCCGCATCTGGCTGAGGATGCCGTAAATCGCGTTCACGTAAAGCCGCGGGTCCCAGACCATGGAAATGATTTTGCGCTGGGGCAGCATGCCGCCGCGGCTCATTTCCTTTTCTGCCAGCGCTTCCGTTTCGCGGGGAGACAGGCGCAGCCTTGCGGCGCGGCGGGCAAGGCTCAGCTGCGCTTCCGCGTCCGGCAGCGGCAGCAGCGCCCGGGCGTGGCGTTCGCTCAGGCCGCTTTCCCGGATGAACGCCCGCGTTTTTTCATCCAGCCCCAGCAGCGCCGTTTTCCTTTCCACCCACTCCGGGCTTTCGCCCATTTGCCGGGCGATGGCGTCAGAGGCCATGCCGCCCGCGCGCAGCACGGCGCAGGCCTCGGCCAGATCGAAATAATGCAGCGGCTGCTGCCCGGTGTTTTCCAGCAGCGAATACAGCGCCGCGTCCTTCTCCGCGGCCTGCAAAATGAAGGCGTCGATATAGGAAAAGCCCAGCATCAGGCAGGCCCGGAAGCGGCGCTCTCCCAGCACGATTTCGTAGCCGTCGCCGACCGGGCGGACCGTGACAGGCTGCAACAGCCCGTGCCGCCGGATGGACGCGGCCAGGCCCAGCAGGCCGTCGTCTTCGTCGCTTCGTTTCGCATAAGGCCGGGAGTGGATTTGCGACAAAGGCACATAATACACCGCCCGGTAGCTTGGCTGTATTTCCCGCAAAACGCTCATGCGTGTTCCTCCAAAAATGTCTGATTAAATCCGTAAAGTCCGCCGCACCTTGTTTGATTCTGGACAAACAAAAATCCTCCTGCCTGAAAACGGGCGGAGGAGGGGGAAAACGTAAGACAGGATACGGCACAAACCGGGAAAAGGCAAGCCGTTATTTGTCTTTTTTCAGGGGACGCTTGGCGGGAATGCCGTTTTTGCGGGGATACTGGGGAAGGGTTGTTTCCGTTTTGCGCACGGGAACCAGCAGATGGTTTTCTCCCTCCCAGGCCAGGGTGACGGGCGCTTCCACGCTTCCGCCCAGCTTCCGGGCGGCGGCGGCCCCATCCTCCATTTCGTCGCTGACGGCGGGGCCTTTCCAGCAAAGGGCATAGCCGCCGGGCTTCACGAAGGGCAGCAGGTATTCGCACAGCACGTTCAGCGGCGCGACGGCCCGGGCCACGGCGCGGTCGTAAGCCTCCCGGTGGCCTGCCGCGCGGCCTGAAACTTCCGCCCGATCCTGAATCACCGTCACGTTGGATAAGCCCAATTCATCGCACACCGCCCGCAAAAACTGGCAGCGCTTGCCCTGGGCTTCCAGCAGCGTTACCCGGAAATCGGGCCGGGCGACGGCCAGCGCCAGGCCGGGAAAGCCCGCGCCGGTGCCCACGTCGATCAGCCGGACGCCCTGCGGGAAGTATTCCGCCCGCGTCAGGGGCAGCAGGGAATCCAGAAAATGCCGCCGGGCCATCTCCGCGTCGGGCACGCTGGTCAGATCCATGCGCGTGTTCCAGTCGGCCAGCATAGTCAGGTACACGTTCAGCGCGGCGACCCTGTCCGGCTCGACCGGCACGCCCGCCTGCCGCAGCAGCGCTTCCATTTCAGACGCCATATTGGTTCGCCTCCCGCAGGGAAAGAATTTGCAGCATCACCTTTTCCAGGCTGCCCGCGTCCGTCAGCTGGCCGGACTTGACCAGGTATTCCGTGTCCAGGCACAGCCGGGCCATTTCGTTCAGTTGCTCCTGGGTGTAGGCCCGCGCCGTGTCCAGCAGCTTCCGGGCCGCGAAGGGCGGCACGCCGATCTTCCCGGCG
Organism: uncultured Eubacteriales bacterium; assembly: GCA_902795275.1. GTDB lineage: Bacteria > Bacillota > Clostridia > Christensenellales > Aristaeellaceae > RUG563. Next base: position 214,466 of record CADBKQ010000001.1, read on the forward strand.
ATTTCGCCCTGCTGGGAACAGGCGGCGGCCATGGCCTTGGCGTAGGCAAGCTGGCGGCATTGGCGGCCCAGGAGGGAAAGCAGCATCAAGCGTTCTTCCCCGTCCCGCAGCAGCGCTTCCAGCATATGGAGAGCCTTTGCGCCCTGGCCGGAAAGCAGGGTGTCCGCCATGTCGTACACCTTGTATTCCGTGGACTGCACGCACACGGCGGCGATGTCCTCCTCGGTCACTTCTTCCCGCTCGCCCGCATAAGCGGCCAGCTTGCCCAGCTCGTTGGAAAGCATCGTCAGGTCGCGCCCGGCGGAGAACCACAGCCTTTGGCAGGCGGACAGGCTGATTTTCTTGCCCGCTTTTTTCAGCGTGGCGGCGATCCAGCGGGCCAGCTCCCTGTCGTCCAGCGGGTCGAAGGAAACGATCTGCGCTTTCTTTTTGAACACCTGGTACAGCTTTTTCCGCCCGTCGGCCCTGCCCCGCACGAAAAACACGATCACCGCTGTGTCGGGAAGTCGATCTAAATAAGCGTCCAGCTCCTTCACCGCGCTGTCCTCGTCGTAGTCCTTGGCCTTGCCCGCGGTCAGCAGGGCGCTGTCCCGCACCTCGATAAAGCGCCGGTCGCTCATAAAGGGCAGGGTTTCGGCGGCGGCAATCAGCGCGTCGGGCGCGGGGTCGATGAGCCGGGCATCGTTCATCATGGCAAAGTCGCCCCCGGCGATTTTTTCCCGCAGGGCTTTCAGGGCGGAGCGCTTGGTGTATTCCTCCTCGCCCTCAAACAGATAGCACCCGCCCACGTTTCCCTGCTTGAGGGCGGCGAAAAATTCCGTGTGATTCATGGCTGTTCCTTTTCGTTCAAAAACGTTGTGACCGCCGCCTTACTGTCCCGGACGGTGACAGTCACCGCGCCGGTCTTGCCGGTGTGATAGAGTACCGCGTTTTCCGTTTGGATGCGCTTGACCGTGTCGGGATTGGGCAGGCGGCTGTTCGTACGGCTGGCCGTTACGATCGCGGCCCGGGGCGATACGGCTTTCAGAAAATCCGTGCCGGTGCTGTCCTTGCTGCCGTGATGGGCGATTTTCAGGATGTCCGCGCGCCGGGCGGCGTAGGCTTCATAATCGCCGGGAATGTCGGCGCAGGAGAGCAGACGCACGCCGTCCAGATTGCACAGCAGGCACAGGCTGTACCGGTTGGCGTCCTGCCCGGGACGCACGGTGCCGGGTAGGGGCCAGGCGGCGGTGAGCGCGCAGCGGGAAAGGCGAATCTCGTCCCCGGCGGCAAGGTGGACGATGGGAACGCCCCGGGCCTTCAGCGCGTCCAGCAACGCCAGGCATTGTGCATCGACCTGCTGTTCCTCCGCGCCTTGTGGCAGGTACACCGCGCCGATGGGAATGTCTTCCTCCAGCAGCCGTTCCACGCCCAGGCAGTGGTCGGCATGCAGATGGGTCAGAATCAGGTGGTCGGCCTGCCTGCCGGTGGAAAGCAGATAAGCCGCCGTGTCGCCGCCGTAATCGCCGGTGTCGATGAGGACGGTTTCGCTTCCGTCGGTCAGGATGGCCGCGTCGGCCTGGCCCGCGGAAAGCTGGATGAACTGCACGTCCCGGCACAGCGTCAGCCGCCACGCGCCGAAGGAAAGGGCCAGGGCCATCAGAGCGCAGGCCAGCTTTTTCTTCCGGGAGAGAACCATATACCGGGTCGTCAGCGCCAAGGCCAGAACCGCCGCCAACACGCAGTACCAGGGCAGCGACGGCACGCGGAAGGACGCGAAGGGCAGCTTTCCCTGCCAGGTCACAGCCGCGATGACGCCGCGGGTGACGGGGTTGATAAACGCTGCCAGCCACAGCCCGCCCCGGAGCCAGACGCACCCGACGGTGGTGATCAGCAGATACGCGGGCAGCAGCAAGGAAAAGAGAGCGCAGGCCAGCGGATTCACAAAAAGCCCGATCAGCGAAAGCCGATGGAAAATCTGGATGGTGGGAAGGGCGACCCCGGCAGTGGCGGCAGCGGTGACCCGCCAGGCGGAAAGGATTGCCTGCCCCGGCCCGCGGCTGCCGGGATCGGGAAGCGAACCGCCGAAGGTCACGATGCCCAGCACCGCGCAGAAGGAAAGCTGGAAGCTGGCGGAAAACAAATCCAGGGGCCGGAACAGCAGAATGAACAGAAACGCCGCGCTGAGCGTGGTCAGATGGTCGGGAGCACGTCGGATGACCCGCCTCCAGGCGGCAAGCAGCAGGAGAATTGACGCCCGCACAACGGGTGCGGCGAAATCCAGCAGGGCGCAGTAGGCCAGCAGGAACGCGCCCAGGACATACAGCCGCGCTTTCGGGCCGTAAAACCGCCGCAGCGGAACCATCAGCAGCCCCGCCAGCAATCCCACATGCAGCCCGGACACTGCCAGCAGATGCGCCGCGCCCGCGTCGGAAAAGCCCTTGAGGGTCTCCTCGGGCAGCTGTTCCCGCTGGCCCAGCAGCAGCGCTTCGGGCAGCGCGCTGTCCTCGCCGAAGATCAGGCGCACCCGGGCGGTCAAATGTTGCTTTAGGTGATAGAAAACAGAAAATACGCCCCGTCCCGGATGGCTCAGGTTTTCCGTTTCCCGTGCGCCGGATACGCCCGCCGGAACGCCTCTTTGCAGCAGGTACATGCGGAAGTCAAAGCCGTGAGGGTTCACCCGGCCCTGGGGATGGTACAGCCTGCCTTCAAAGGATACCCGGTCGCCTTCGCACGGCAGGAAGGGCTGCTCCGCGTCCGGGGTATACGTCCAGTACAGCCTGCCCAGCCGCGCAGGGCTTTTCTCCGTTTCGATGACAGCGTTTTCCAGATAGGCCGCCGCCGTGCCGTTTTCCCGCAGGGCCGCGTCGCAGGAGAGAACGCCCGTCACACGGTATTTGCCTTCTTCCGGCAGCGCGGGATGGCTGTGCCAGCCGCCCAGCAGAGCGCCCAAAAACAGAAAACAGGCCATCGCGCCGACCACGCGCTTCCCGCCGATCCGCGGCAGAAGCGCCGTGGCAACGGCTGCCGCAGCCAGGCCCAGCGCGTACAGCGCCGGACGCCAGGCAAACGAAACGCCCGCTCCGATCCCCAATCCAAAAGCCAAGGCAGCGCAGGCCAGCGGACGTTGGTGATGAAACGGGCGGACGCTCACAGGCGGATCACCAGCCCCGGAAACACCGCCTGGGCCCGGGGATATTCCGCCTGGGCCTCCTTGACCAGGGTGGCGGGTTCATGCCGGACGGGCAGGTGGGTCAGGTACAGCGCCCTGGCGTTGGCTTCCTTCGCCAGCCCGGCGGCGCGGAGGGCGCTCATGTGGGGCTTGGCCTCCGCCCATTCCTCCTCCAGGAACGCGGCGTCGGCCAGCAGCAGATCGGCGTTTTCGGCGAAGGCGGACAGCCCGGCGCAGTCGTTGGTGTCGCCGGTAAAGACGAAGGTTTTGTTCCCGTCGGTCAGCTTCAAGGCCCGGCAGGGGACGGGATGGCGGACGGGCATGTTCTGAACCGTCAGGCCCGCGATTTCCAGCGTGTCGGGATAGGGCCGCACGTCAAAGGCGGGCGCGGTCAAAAGCGCCCGGAAGGGGCTGTCGTCCTCGCCCGGCACGTACACCGGCAGGGTCTTGCCCGCGATTTCCAGATAATAGCGCAGCACCAGCAGGTCGCTGGCGTGGTCAAAATGCAGGTGGGAAAGCAGCACGCCTTCCAGCTGCGCCGGGTCGCACAGGCGCATCAGCCGCCCCATCACGCCCGCGCCGCAGTCCATCAGCAGCAGCTTTCCATGGTTTTCGATCAGGTATCCGCTGGTGGCCCCGCCCGCCGGGGGATACGGGCCGTGACAGCCCAGGATGTGGAGTTTCATGGTGTACCTCGCTTTTTTAGGGATTAGGGATTAGGGATTAGGGAGTATGACGAGGCAACCAGCGCGAAGCGCGGTTCGCCGTCCCGCCGCTTCCGTATGGAAAAGCGGCGGGCGTCAGGGAATGAGGGAATAGGGATTAGGAAAGATCGTGTGTGATAGCATTCCAGAGAATGGAAACCAACGAAAAATCAAAACAAAATGACAAATCCCTAATCCCTATTCCCTAATCACTCAATTTCAAACTTCTTACTCACCCTGTCACGCCAGGCCAGGCCCAGGTGGAGATCCTCGCCGATGCGGACGCCCGCGCGGGAAAGAATGTCCGTATGCGTCTGCATGGCCAGCTCCGGGGTGTTGTTCTCGCCGCTTAAATGGCCCAGCAGCACTTCGCGCACGCCCGTATCCAGCAGTTCCAGCAGCGCTTCCGCGCTGGCCTGGTTGGACAGATGGCCGTGATTGCTCAGGATTCTTTGCTTCAAATACAGCGAATAATGCGGGTTCAGGCGCAATAGTTCCGGGTCATGGTTGCTTTCCAGCAGCAGCACGTCCACCCCTGCCAAGGCCTTGAGCACGCTCTTGCGCGCATAGCCCATGTCCGTGGCCGTCGCCGCGCTGCGCCCGCCGTAATACACCCGGTAGCCCACCGGGTCGGCGGCGTCGTGGGGGATGGGGAAGGGGTGCAGCGCCAGGTCGCCGATATAAAAGTCGTTTTCATCCTCAAAGACGCGGCGGTTCGCCGGGTGGATTTCGCCGATGGTGCGGGCCATGGCGTTCCAGGTGCGCTCGTTGGCGTAGATCGGCACGTGGTATTTGCGGCTGATAATGCCCACGCCCTTCACATGGTCGCTGTGCTCATGGGTGACGGCGATGCCGTTCAGGGTTTCCGGCAGCACGTTAATTTCCCGCAGCGCCCCTTCGATGGCCTTGCCCGTCATGCCCGCGTCGATTAGTATTCTCGTATCTCCCGCACCGATGAACAGCGCGTTTCCGCTGCTCCCGCTGAAAAGCGGGCAGAATGTAAACCGCATGCCTGTTTCCTTTCAAGAAGAATCAAAACCGTTTCTGGTACATTATAACCGGATTTGACCATTCTTGCAAGAGCGGGGAGAAAGATTGTAGGGCGAACGCATGAATTGCACAAGATGAAGGACGACCCCAAAAGCCTTCCCCTTGAGAGGAAGGCTCTTGGTCGGGTTCCCTCATTTCCTGACGCCCGCCGCTTTTCCATACGGAAGCGGCGGGACGGCGAACCGCGCTTCGCGCCGGTTGCCTCGTCATACTCCCTAATCCCTATTCCCTAATCCCTATTCCCTCCCCCTCACTTTTTACACTTCATTCATTACAAATTTATTGCAATTTTGGGGAAAATCTATTACAATGTAGGGGCGACGCAGCGGAAGGAGGAAAAATGCTGATGGAAAACTTCGTGGAGAACCTCGCTGCCAACCTGACTGATTTTGTGGTGTATTTCGCCATTGGCCTGGTGATGCTGATCGGGCTGGTGAAGTGTGTTTTTCCCCTGACGCGGGGCGCGCGGCATCTGCGGCGGGGCATCCACCTGCTGGAAACCAGCACGGGGGAGGGCCGTCCCGTGTGGCAGGACGTGCTGTTTTTGGGCAAGGAACTGCAGGGCCCCTGGCGGCGGTTCCTGGTGAACGCGGAGCAATTGGACGCCCGCGGCCTCAACTGCAACGTGGAGGACTATATCAACGATGACACCGTGATCGGCGGCCTGGGCCATCTGCAATTGGGCGAGGTCATCCCCTCGCTGCTCACCAGCCTGGGCATTTTGGGCACCTTTATCGGCCTGATGCGCGGCCTGGGCGGGCTGGATATGACCGACGCTGCCAAGACCATGGAGGGCATTCCCCGGCTGATCGGCGGCATGACCTTCGCCTTCATGACCTCCATCGCGGGCATTTCCTGCTCCCTGGTGTTCAACATGTTCAACCGCATGGCCTACGGCAGCGTCACCGGCGCGATCGACGATTTCACCGACGCCTTTGCCGACCTGGTGATGCAAAAGCCCCTGGAAGACAACGTGCAGATGATCTGCCAGCAGGAGGATCAGGCCCTGCTGCTGCGCCAGGTGAGCGCCGATATGGGCCAGCGGGTCAGCGAGGGCATCATCGCGGGCGTGCAGCAAAGCCTGACGCCCGTGACCCAGAGCATGAACAATTTCATCCTGGGCCAGACCCAGGGCCAGCTGGAGGGCGTTGCGAACATCGCCGCCCAGTTCGTGAACCACATGAACCGGATGCTGGGCAGCCAGTTCACCCAATTGGGCCAGACCTTGTCCCAGGTGAACCAGGCCCAGGCTGTGTCCTTTGAATCCCTGGACCGGTCCATGCAGGCGTCGGAGGAAATCCTCAACGGCATGCATCAGGTGCAGGACACCACTCGGCGGGTGATGGAAAAGTTTGAAAGCTACGTGGAAACCATCGAAAAGGCCGACGAGAGAAACAGCGCCTTCCTCACCCACGGCAGCCAGGTGCTGTCCGGCATGATGACCGCCACCCAGGAACAGACCGACTTCATGGCCGACCTCAAAACCGCCCAGCAGGACATCCGCGAATCCATGCGCGGCTACGCCGACTGGAGCGGGCGCGTGATGAAGGCGGTGCAGGATCAGGCCGACGGGGCCATGAACGTGACCGCCAGCATGACCGCCCAGATGGACGCCAGCAGCAAGCGCCTGGCCGAAACCTACACCGCCTTCGTGGAAAACCTGTCCGGCGGGTTCAGCCGGGCCATGAGCCTGTTCAACGACAACGTGACCGGCGCGCTGAACGCCATGAACGAACGCCTGGAGGAGATTCGCCGCCTGAACGCGGACAGCCCCGCCCCGACCGCCCAATTGGAAAAGGAAGCGGAGGGCTGCGTGAAAGCCCTGGGCAGCTTGCAGCGGGCGCTGACCGCCATGACCAAGGAACTGGAAAAAGCAAAGCCCGACGCGCCCAAGCCCGCGAAGGAGGCGTGATATGCAGTCTCGCAGAAGGATTCACCGCGCTTCCGGCGGCGGCGACCACGGCTCCCACTGGATCTCGTATTCGGACATGATGGCCTCGCTGCTGCTGGTGTTCGTGCTGGCAGTGATTTACAGCGTATACCAGTATTACAGCATGCTGGAAATCAAAACCAACCAGCTGAACGAGCAGCAGGCGGAATTGGATCGCGCCACCATCACCCTGGTGCAGCGGGAGAAAGAACTGGAAGCGGCGAACGTGACCCTCATGGGCAAGCAGGAGGAATTGGCCGCCATCCAGATTCAGCTGGATCAGCAGGAGAACGATCTCCACGCCGCCCAGGACGCCCTGAAAACCAAAGAAGAAGAGCAGGCCGCCCTGCAATTGCAGCTGGCGACGCAGGCCGACGCCCTCGCCGCCATGCAGAGCGTGCTGGACGCCCAGCGGGCCGAAATGCTCACCTACCAGCGCCGCATCGACGATATGGTGGGCGTGCGCAGCAAGATCATTGAGGAACTCAGGAGCGCCTTCGCCGCGGCGAACCTCGGCGCTTCTGTGGACAGAACCACCGGCGACATCGTGCTGGAAAGCACCGTGTTCTTCGATTCCAATTCCAGCACCATCAAGGACGAAGGCAAGGCGCTGCTGTCCCGCTTCCTGCCGGTGTACCTGGGCGTGCTGATGCGGCCGGAGTACGCGGACTACGTGGGCGAGATCGTGATCGAGGGCCACACCGACACCGCGGGCTCCTACCTGACCAACCTGCGCCTTTCCCAGAACCGCGCCCTGTCCGTGGCGGAATACTGCCTGCAACTGCCCACGCTCAGCCGCATCCAGGTGACACAGCTGCAAAAGCTGATGACCGCGAAGGGCCGCAGCTATTCCGACCCGATTTATAAGCCGGACGGCTCCGTGGACATGGACGCTTCCCGCCGGGTGGAATTCAAGTTCCGCCTCAAGGACGCGGAGATGATCCAGGAGATGAACCGCATTCTGACCCAGATGGAGGCGACGGATACCCATTGAAAACCGCAGCGATCCTTTTGACAGTGCTGGTGCTGGCCGCGGCGGGCTGCCTGGGCTACGCCCTGTTCAACACCAATCTGCATGTGGTGGGAAAGAGCCTGGAAGTGCTGCCCGCCTCCCAGCGGATGGCGGAATTCGATACCCTCAAAACCGCCGTGCAGCGCCAGAGCCTGCTGGGCACGGTGCTGAAAACGGGGGAGATCGGCCCGGCGGAAAACTACTCCTACTACATCTACACCCTGCGCCTGGAAAACAAATGCCTCATCCCCGCCGAGATGGTGGAGCTGCAAATCGCGCCCCTGGACGGCGACGTGCTGTTCTACTGCGACACGGAGGAAAAGATCATCCCCGCCGGGGAAACCCGCGACGTGTGGTTCGTGCTGCTGACGGAAGGCACGCCCCACGCCCTGCGGGAAATCTACGTCACCTATTACCTTTGGGGCCACCCGCAGGAGGTGAAATATACCTATGATTCCGCACGGTAAAAAACGTTTCTGCTCGGCAATGGCCGCGCTGCTCATGTTCGGGCTGTGCCTTCCGGCCCATGCGGAGGAAACGCCCGGGCCCGCCCACGATCTGCCGGAGGGCTTTTGCTATGTGCATGAAGTCATTCCCGACGTGATCCTGGACATCCGCTACGCGGGCACCCACAACTTTGTGGGCGACCCCATCGACGGTTACGAAGCGCCCTTCGCCATCCTCACCAACGAGGCGGCGGAAGCCTTGAAGGAAGCCGCCGACGAATTCCGCGCCCTGGGCTATCGCGTCATGATCTTCGACGCCTACCGCCCGCAGAGTGCCGTGCGCCATTTCGTGCGCTGGTCGGAGGATCAGGACGACATGCGCATGCAGGCGGAGTTTTACCCGGAGTTCCGGAAAAAGAGCCTGCTGGTGGACCAGGGCTACATCGCCCGCAACTCTGCCCACTGCCGGGGCAGCGCCATCGACATGACCCTCGCCGACCTGGACGGCAACCCGCTGGACATGGGCACGGGCTTTGATTACTTCGGAAAACGCGCCTGGTACGGGGCGAAGGGCATCACCGCGGAACAGGCCGCCAGCCAGGCCCTGCTGCGGGCCGTGATGAAGCGCCACGGCTTCAAGCCCTTCGACCATGAGTGGTGGCACTTCCGCCTGCTGAACGAGCCCTTCAAGCAGGGGTTTGATTTTCCGGTCAGATAAGGACGAAGCCAGGAGTTACACGCTTGTACGTATGTACGGAATTTTTGGCAACTCGCCGCAAAAAAACAGGCGGTGGCAGCATTGTCATTCCTTCTCCCGCTGTCATCCATCCCCCCGCTGCACTCCGCTTGGGATGACAAGAATGACAGCTTGGCTTTCAACTCCCTCATCCCTATTGCCTAATCCCTAATCCCTAATGCCTATTGCCTTACGCCTATTGCCTCTTACACGCTTGTACGTATGTACGGAATTTTTGGCAACCCGTCAGAAAAAAAGCAGTGCTCTCCGTCTCCATACAGCAGCGGGGCGGGAGCCAGCATTTCCAGGAGAATCGGGAGTTCCCCGCCGCTGTTGGATGAGAGGGGCTCTCATTCTCTGAACCGTATATAATACTGTTCTCAAATAAAACAAGCTAATCAGAACCATTCAAGTAACGTTGTCATTCTTGTCATCCTGAGCGCGTTCGGCCGCGAAGGACCTCCCTATACGGATGGGGACTGCGTTCGCTTGCGCTCGCCGTAGGCGAGTAGAACCTCCCTCGTTTATTATCCTGGAATCATGGGGAGATCCTTCGCTTCGCTCAGGATGACAAAACTGGTCCCTCATATTTGCTGTTTTAATTTGCGAATAGGATATTTGTCAAGGGTATTTTTACAGTATAACAACTCATTTGCAACAATTTGTTTTCTGATGTAGGTGTATGCTTACATTTGAATATAGTCTTCCAATGAATTACAGATTTTGAGTGGTTCTGAGCCAGGAACTGTTTGGTAAACTGCTCCTGTGGCATCTTGCCAGATAACAATATCATCAATATTTGTTTCTTCGATTACATACCATTCTAAAGGGATAGTAGGAAATAATTCTCGTTCCCGAATTGTAGTGTCAACAACGCTGAGCCTTGATGAATCGCAAATTCCCGTTAATTCATGATCAATAAATGATACACATCCATAGGTAGAAAGGTACTCTTTATACTCGTCAGAAAACACGACAGATAATGCCTTTTCAGCATCGTCAATTTTTTCTTTTGAAACCATTCCAAAGAATAAGAAACCTGTTTTATTCTTTAAGCTCTTAATAAAGCTGTTCATGCTTTACACCCCCAATTGCAATCGAAGAACAGTCTGCCAGAATCTTGAGCGTTGAGCATTCCATGCGCTTTCAGTTATATCTTTCCCTTCTATAGCATAATGAATAAACGAATATGTCTCTTTATTGTGATGCTCGGCATGAGTCAGCATCGCTAAAGGACCATCTGCTTTCTGCCCTAAATGATGGACCTCAAATGATAACCCCTCACTATCAATGGGAGCCAATTTATATTGTAAGACGCGAGTTATATTTGAGCGTCCCCAATCATCTACCAAGTTCCAATCTATATCCTTAATAAATATCCAACTATCATCTGCCAAATGAACTGGGGTTAATCCTGCATGTATATATACTTCGCTTTCTGCTACAGAGTGAAGATTCTTTATAGCTGCCAATGGCCATTTGGTTTCTTTTTGAATCTGAGCTGCCTGATTCATGGTTAAACCATTCAGCGTAGTGCCTTTCAACCCAATAACTTCACTGGCACCACCAGAAATAACCCCGCTGATAGCGCCCCATTTGAACCCTTCGCTTCCTGCAACAGCCGCAGATTTTAACGCAGCTTCCATGTCACCGGTTTGAATCCCAGTGAAGATACCCGCGGATATGCCGCCTAACGCGCCGCCGGAAAGCGCCATGATCGTACCGGATTTGGCAGCTGCTGCAAATATCATATTGACAGCGGGTGCGCCGACACCACCTGAAACGGCAGATACTGTTACACAGATCAGGATCACACCCGTGCCGATTGCAACATTTCGGATAACCTGTTCGGCGGTTTGATCGTATGCCTCAAACGGTTTGACAGTCGTTTCGTTGTTGTCTCCCAAAGTAAAGACATATCTTGTCCCCTGATACTGTTCGTCCAATTCAGACAGTGTATAACCGAAGAAAATGTTGGCTCCTTCTTACTTCAAGCGATCCATATTGAAGCCATGAGCGATATATTCCCGGAGGAGGTCATTTGTTCCGACAAACAGCGTCTTTACTGTGGTATTGCATGTGAGTATTTGGTATAAGGGAAATTACTGCCATCCGAGAGCAAGCTAATCCATATGGCAGGTCGGACACCCTGTTTTGCGTTTACTTTTTTGTGCCTACGTTTCCATACACATTGACAAAAGCGGCTTCTCCGGAAGCCCGCCCAGGAGAACGAAGCCACCAATCCGTTTCTCCAATCCCGAAACTGGTGATCCCAGCGAAACGAGCACCCTGGGAACGCGCATATTCTGTCCCTGTTATTTTGCGATCATTTTGCTCCTGGAAAAAGCGCATTGCCTCCTGGTAGCTGAGTAAAAATACTTTGTCCGTGGTGTCGCTTCCCATTGCAGGAGTCCACGCATCGTTTCCTTCTTCTGCAAGATTGGAGATTTCTGTTTCCAGTATTGCGGCTTTTTCTTCTTCGGTAAATGACTCATTCCAGAATTCTCCGTTTAGCCATTCACGGATTCCACTGGACAGCCACACAATATCTTCCTTGCTTTGATAGAAGGATACGCAGTCCAATGCCTGCTTGCTGACCAGCAGAGCTTTATTATCCTGAACTTCAAGCACAATCCATTCAATAGGTTCCTTACCATTTTCAGGGTGTTTATCTGCTTCATATTGGCCAAATAAGATTTCTACGTCTGGCTTAAGGTCAGGCGTCTGCTTTAATTCCGCGTATGAGCATGGCAGCGCCAGAAAGAAAGCGCAGATAAGCACTGCCATGATTATCATCCGTTTCATAGTTTTATTCCCCCGTTCATTTATCTGTTCCGATAAACGGTAAGCGATTACTTTTCCATTTATAGAAAACTCTTATGTATTTGCAGACACATGCCCTCTGATTTCGAAAGTATTTCATGCCTCCTCTGCCAAGTATTATACCATTTCGAGATGGTAAGGGCAATATCTTTTTTCGCTAATCGCAAGCGGGGCATCGTGATGCCATAACTCACGATGCGGCTTGTTGGGGAAGCGTCCCCAGTCCCGGGACCTTCCGTCCCGCCCTCCGCTGACAACCGGCCCAAGGGCAGGTTGTCCGGGCGCTTCGGGCCCCCTTTGAACGCATGGTGAACCATGCGGCTGCGCGTTTTTTCAAAACGCTTCTGCACCCTGGCAGGTGCCGGAGAGGTACGGCGGGAGGGATTAACGGACAGTTGCACGGCTCTTTTCCTCCTGACGAATGGCTTCATCCTGTTTGAGCATTTGCTCCATGTTGGCCCGGACGGTGAGCATCTCCGTCATCTGTTCGTGGACTTGACGGTACTCGACGTAGAGCTTCTTCTTGTCGGCGACCAGCTGATCGTACTCAGCGGAAAGAGCCTTGATGGTGGGGAGTTTCTTCAAGCCCCGCGCGTCAAACGCCTGCTTTGCCGTTTTGTGCATGGCCAATTCTTGTTCATGCTCGGCGGCGAATTTCTTGGAATTGCCATGCTTGTGGTACTCCTGGTAAACGTCTTTCGTCTTGATATAGTTTGTAATCTGGATTTTTAGATCGCTGATTTGTTTCAGCCGGACGTCGATAGCATTGATTTGGGTGAGCAGTTCGTCGTTTCGCTGGGACTTAGCGGAGGTTTCCTTTTTCAGCGTTTCAAAGTCCAAATCATGCTCCGACATGTACAGAACCGTCTTCGCCATCTGTTTCAGGTAGTATGTTTTGCTCCAGCGCTCGTATCCGGGCGAGCCGTTCTTTTGCATCTTGGCCTGGATGTTGGTGAGCAGCGCCAGTCGTTCATTCTGTTTGGAAAGGCCGTGGTAGTTCCGTTTCGGTTTATGCGCACGGCTTCCTTTGAATACGGCTGTCAGCGCTTCTTCCGAGTATTCCTCTCCCAGCGACTCCAACCGCTTGAACCGCTGCTGACCGGGTTTGCGGAAAGAGATGTGCTTTCCCACTTTGATTTCCCATCCTGCGGCCTCCAACAGTTTCAATAGTTCCTGCATGTTTTTCGGTTTCTCCATCAGCGCAATGTCGATGGCTTCCCACAGCTCGTCCCGATGTGTGCGCCAGTAATTCTCACCCAGCCATTTATTGTACTTCTTTCCCTTGTTCATGGGATGCTCGATCACAGAGTATCCGTTCTCCAGACAGATCATGTCGATGAGCCGCGCCAGCGCTTTCTTTGAGCCCTGGAAGTCCCGGAACTTCCGGTCACAGTCCAGGTTGACAGCATTGAAAATGATATGGTTATGGAGATGTTGTTTATCGGTATGCGTGGCGACGATAAAGGAGTGGTTGCCCTTCGTGAACCGCATTGCCAGTTCATTTCCCAGCCGGTTCGCTTCTTCCGGGGTGATCTCGCCGGGGACGAATGACTGCCGCAGGTGATAGGCGATCACATCGTCTTTCCCGCGCACCCGCCCTGTGCGCTGGATGTATGTGCGTTTGTCCAGCAAGAAGTCGGTTCCATAGAGCCGCGGCTCACACTCATAAGCGGTAATCAGGTCGTCATTGTTCGTTTTCTTTGGGTCGTCGATATATCCGATAATGCGGCGTAACGCTTCTGCCGGGCTTCCGTTCTTGCCCGCGTGTACAGCAAATAGATTTGTGGCTGCCATTTTCTTTTCCTCCAATCAAAGGGAGGCGTGAAGATTGCTCCTCACGCCTCCAAAGGTGTTTCTTTTCATTACGCGGATTTCTGCTGGCTGGCTGCTTCCGCTGCCAGTTTTGCCTGTTTCCGCTTTTGCTGATATTCCCGGTGGTATTTCCGCTGCTTGCGCTTCTTTTCTGCTTCCGGGTTTTCTTCGCTCTGCGTTTCCTGAATCGGCACGTCGAATTTGCCGATGTATTTGAGATAAATCTCCACTTCCTGTGTCCGTTCCCCGTCGATCTTCTCCGGGGCATGAACCAGGATTTTACTGACATTCTAAATATCTTGGACTGAGAGACAGATAAAAGAGAATCAGCAGGAGGATATGCAAAAAGTATTTGAGGCATCACTAGAAGATGTGGGTAAATTGTTGAAGACTATCTTATGATTTGCACGGGTTTACATGGAGCAGACATATGTGATAGCCTGTCTGGCGAG
>CADBKQ010000001.1:228618-230893 GCA_902795275.1 uncultured Eubacteriales bacterium
GTACATCACATATGTCAGAGGCTCCGTGTCAACCCTGCAAATCCTTTTATCTCCTGGCTTCTATGGCCTTCTGCTACCCACACTTTCTAGGGAAGAGCCAAGTATTTCAAAAAGTTTCGATGAATTTATCGAAAAGCCATTGAATAAAGTGTGATTCTGTAGTATAATCCTATTGAGGAACATGTGGAAAGGAGAACGAACATGGCAACGATTGCGCCGATTTCCGATCTTCGGAATTATGGAACTGTTCTGGAAAAAGTACAGAAAGGTCAACCGGTCTATTTAACTCGCAACGGTCACGGGGCATACAGCATCCGGGATATGCAGGATGAAGAAAACTTCCAGAAAGCGGAGGCGATGATCCAGCTGCTCTGCGAAATCAATGCCGGTATCCGCTCTGCGGAGGAAGAAGGTTGGATTTCCGAAGAGGATTTCCGGGCCCATTTCCGGAATCGCAGGAATGAAAGAAAATGACGTATAAGATTCATTATACGCCCGAAGCGCTACGGGATATGGACGCAGTATGGGATGGCGTATGGGAAGCCTCCGGCAGTTATGATCTGGCAGATCAGTATGTGAATGAATTTGCCGATGCCATCGCCGGAAAAAAAGAGTTCCCGTTTTCCGGGATTCCGCTATATTACCGTGGCTTGTTTACAGGGTATTATTCCGTCAATTTCAAAGCGTACAAGGCTTTTTATCGCGTTCGGGAAGACTATATTGAAGTAGCCAGAATTGTGATGATGAAGCAGGACTATATGAAAAAGCTGTTTGGAATAGATATAGGCGAACCAACAGATAAGAGGTAAAGTATGATGAAATTCGAGTTAAATGACTATCATAGGAATGTATAGAGCTAAACCCCGGCAAGCGTACATCGACGCCCGCCGGGTGGCGATCAGGCGTTACCTGGCCTGATCCCGCGTTTTTCTTTAGGGACGTGCCGACTATCAATTTATATAAAAAACAGCCATGATGGTGTCATGACTGCTTGAGGCAAAATGAAATATTATTCGGAAATATTTGAAAATTGCTCATACTGGGCAGCGATTTTATCAATCCGCTTTTTGACCGCGCTGGCGGTTTTATATCCCGTTGCCTGGGCAATGTCCTCCAATTTCCTTCCATCCATCCGCATTTTCAGGATCAGCATATCGGTTTCCGACAGTTTGGATTGAAATTCATCCACCTGCTCCTGATCGATCACCTTCTGCTCAAACGCTGCTTTCGGGTCGGGAATATCCTTTGCCGGTTCGCCTTGACCATTCGCGGCTTTTTCCATCATGCTCTCCAAGGATACATGGTCGAAGCTGCGGCTGTGATACCACGACCGCATATTGTCGCGCATGACGACATTCTTTCCATTGTAATCTTCCGGCTGCTGCCAGACCATATCAATCGTCGGCTGCAGATTCTTCTCCGCCACGATTTTATCGGTCATGTTCCCGACCATGTTGATAAACTGCTGCTCCGTCAGCCGGGGAAAGTCCGTTTCATAGGGCATGCCAAACAGGTATTGAAGGTTCCAGCCCAATTCTTTGGACAGACCATCCACGAACCAGCCGCAGATCATATAGCACATGCGCCAGAGCGGGAAATGGCCCGAGTAATTCTCCCACCCTCCGGGGATGCCTTTGTACTCCCGTCCTTTCCCGGCACCCTCAAAAACTGCCAGATCATCCAAGCGTAGCAGTCCATTACCAGTTCCAGGAAAGCATCATCCCGAACCATATCATAGTATTTCCGGTCGGCCAGCAGCTTTTTCATATTTTCTGGATGGTCGCCGCCATCCCATTCGGGGGTCGGCGACACGGCCAACCGCGCTTCGCGCCGGTTGCCTCATCCAACTATCCTGGTAACTCCAGATAAGCGAGCCGCTGTTTCACCAGCTTCTGCGGCAGGGCATAGAATAACGGCAGCACCCGGAAATTGCTGTTCGGTGATATGCAGGGCATAGAATAACGGCAGCACCCGGAAATTGCTGTTCGGTGATATGCGGATATAGCCGCCTTTTCCCTGCGGGACATATTCGATATCCAGCTTTTCCTCCTCCTGCGTGCTCTTTTTCTTCCTCTGTTCGTTTTTGGCTTCCATGTCCCTACGTTTTTCTGTATCCTCCAACACATATTCGTCGGGGTTCAAGTGTACAAAAGTTCTATCTTCATCAGCATAAGCTCTGTTATTTTCGTATCCGTCCAGGATCATTTTCCCGTCTCCCATTCTGTCCGTTTTGTTTTCGGGTTCCCCCTCTATTATATATGGGCACGAGAAAGCC
>CADBKQ010000002.1 GCA_902795275.1 uncultured Eubacteriales bacterium
GTTGCTCTGATCTACCTTCGCTGTGGTGGAAGGGTGGTCTACTTACCGGGAAGGACTCCATTGAATGGGACTTGACCCACATCTTCTATGGATGCCTCGTATTTTGGCTGTTTTTCCGTCATACTTTGTTGCGCTTCCTTGAAATACGATCCAGTATTCCTGCGGAACCGCGCCTCGCCTGACGAAAAAACATCTCAACATCCACGTCATTTCGGGTAGTGTGAACACACCCTAACAGCACTGTAATAAAATGCCTGCTAATCAATCATCCTGCCATGACCCAAGTCCTTTCTTAGCATGATCCGCTTGCTGCTTGGTGAAATGGCGCGCTGGGGGCACACCAGCAGGCACAGGTGGCAGCCCACGCACTTTTTGCCGTTCAGGCTGGGCTTGCGGTCTTCGCCAAATTGGATCGCCTGGTGGCCGCCGTCGGCGCAGGAGATTGCGCAGCGCCCGCACCCGACGCAGCGTTCCCGGTCGAACTGCGGGAAGATCACCGTGTCGCGCTCCAGGGTGTCGGTGGTTTCGCTGAGGAATTCCAAACCGAGTCCGACGGCCTCGCGCACGCTGTCAAAGCCCTTCTCCGCCAGATACAGATTCAGCCCTTCCTTCAGATCGTCGATGATCCGATAGCCGTACTGCATCACCGCGGTGGTCACCTGGATCGTGCCGCCGCCCAGAAGGATGAACTCCAGCGCGTCCTGCCAGGTCTCCACGCCGCCCATGGCGGACAGGTGCATGCCCCGGAGCTTCGGGTTCCGCCCCAGCTCTGCTATGAAGCGCAGGGCGATGGGCTTGACGGCGTTTCCGCTGTAGCCGCCCAGGGCGCTTTTCCCGTGCACGGCGGGCTCGCAGACGAAGGTGTGCAGGTTGACGCCGGTCACGGACTTGATGGTGTTGATGGCGGAGAGGCCGTCCGCGCCGCCGCGCCGGGCCGCCTCTCCCGCGGGGCTCATGCTGGCCACGTTGGGCGTCAGCTTCGCCAGCACCGGGACGCGGCAGGCGCGCTTGGCCGCGGCGGTGAACCGCTCCACCAGCTCCGGCACCTGGCCGATGTCCGAGCCCAGGCCGCCCTCCGCCATGTTGGGGCAGGAGAAGTTCAGTTCCACCGCGTCCGCTCCGTTTTCCTCGCACAGCCGCGCCAGGGTGCCCCACTCTTCCTCGTCCCGGCCCATGATGGACGCCAGGATGAACTTGGCGGGCCACTTCTGCTTGAGCCTGCGGAAGATTTCCATGTTCTCCGCCACGCTGTGGTCGGAAAGCTGTTCAATGTTCTTGAAGCCGATGATGCTGCCGCTGTCGCCGGTGAGGGCGGCAAAGCGGGGCGACGCCTCATGGATGTCCAGCGAGCAGATCGTCTTGAAGCAGACCCCCGCCCACCCGGCCTCGAAGGCCCGATCGCACATGTCGTAGGTGCTGGCCACCACGGAGGAGGACAGCAGGAAGGGGTTTTCCAGCGGTATGCCGCACAGATCGCACCGCAGACGGTTTTCATCCGTCGGCAGCGGCGTTTCACATTCCGGCTTTACCTGATAATACAGGCGGTTTACCAGATCACGGATCGGCACCTCGCCCGGCCGCACACAGGCGCGCTCGCACGGCGCGGCGCAAAGCAGGCAGGGGTTTTCTTCCGGCAAACGGGCCGCCGCGCCCTGCTCGTTGCGGAACCAGACGCCGCGCAGCAGGCGCGCGGGATCCAATCGGTCACAGGCACTGTCGCAGGGCGCATTGGCGCACAGGGCGCAACGGATCATATCGCCTCTGCGAATGATGGGCTCGTTCTGGATCATATGCAAAATGCCTCCTCTTTAACAGCTATGCTCTGCGTTCAACGTCATGCTTCAGCTGCTTATGCAGATCGCCCATTGACGATCTGCACTTTTTTCCAAAGCCGAATTTATTCGATGCCCTGGGCGGCGGTGATAATGCTCATCAGGTAGACCTCCTCGGCATTGCAACCGCGGGAGAGATCGTTGATGGGGGCATTGAGGCCCTGGAGAATCGGGCCGATGGCCATGAAACCGCCGAGACGCTGGGCGATCTTGTAGCCGATATTGCCAGACTGGATTTCCGGGAAGATAAAAGTGTTGGCATAGCCTGCGACCGGGCTGCCGGGAAACTTGAGCTGGCCAACCTCGGGAACGATCGCGGCGTCAAACTGCATCTCACCATCGCAGGCAAGCTCGGGGTGGGTCTGCCTGACGATGGCAGCGGCATCGCGCATCATTTCCGGACCGGAGCCCTTGGCGGAGCCATTGGTAGAGAAGGACAGCATGGCGATTTTGGGGTCAATGCCGAAGAGTCTGGCGGTTCGTGCGGTTTCTACGGCGACCTCCGCCACCTGCTGGGCGGCGCTTAGGATGACTTTGCCCTGCTCGTCAAGTTTATCTTCGTAGGAGATGTTGATGGCACAGTCGCCCATGGCAAACATTTCGCTGCCACGGACGAGGATGAAACAGGAGGAAACGAGGTTTGCGCCTTCCCGGGTCTTGATCAGCTGGAGCGCAGGACGAACGGTATCGGCGGTGGAGTAGGTAGCGCCGCCGAGCAGGGCGTCGGCCAGCCCCTCCTTGACCAGCATGGTACCGAAGTAGTTGGGCTTGAGGAGCATTTCGCGGGCCTGTTCAGCGGTGGCCTTGCCCTTGCGCAACGCTACAAAATCATCCACAAGCCGATCCATGTCGGGATAGTCGGCGGGATCGATGATCTCCAGTCCGTCAATGTCGAAGCCGCCCTCGGCGGCGGCTGCCCGGACTGCGTCCACATTGCCAATGAGCACAGGCGTGAGGAAGCCATCCTGCTTCAGACGTGCGGCGGCTTCAAGGATGCGTGCGTCGGTGCCCTCTGTGTAAACGAGCCTGCGGGAATTGGCCTTGAGAAGCTCAACGAGACTGTCAATCACTGCGGAGACGGCGTTTTCTGTGGCGGCGGTCGCTTCCGCCCAGGCTGGGACGGACAGACTCAGGAGGATCAGAAGCGCCAGAATCATGGAAATCATTTTCTTCATAATAATCTCCCTACCGGTGCGGCAACCGGCACAAACAGGAATGAAAACGAGAGCCGCAGAATTGCCCGTTTTCAAGAATACGGTCTTGACTTACCTTCTCTCGCCGGATGGGTGCCGCTCTGCCTGGCTTCTCCCGCGCCTGATGCAATCTGCGGCATTCCGTACTTTATCGGCGGTGATCGCAACGATCTTCGGTTTTTTGTTCTGTACCTCCTCCATAGCCTTCTCATAGCTCATGATGAAGAATTCAATGCTTTCCCGCATCAAAATCATGGCATAGCTTAGGTCGTTTTCGGATACGATCAGTCGCCGCTCGGCCATTGCGTTTGAATCGGCATGGCTGATTTTATTTCGCACATCGCCGAGGTGGTAATAGGCATACAGGACATTCTTTACTGTATCTATGCTGCTGCACGCGGTATGGCCGCAGATTTTGGCAGGATCCCGGTTTTCAATGGACTGCGCCCGCAGGACGGCGTAAGCAAGCGTCCTGTCCTCTCCTCTGGTTCCGTTGAGTCGGACGCCTGCCCGATCATAGTTCTTGACAAAATAATGTTCGATATCATCCATCTTATAGTATTCATAGGGCTTCATTTCCAATCGCTGCAGGGCGAAAAGGTTTGTGACTTCATCTTTGCGCGCCTCGTCGTCGCAGTAGAAGAAGATGCCGGAGTTTACCAGATTTGTCGGCGCATTGGATTCGATCAGGGTCAAAACCTGCTGATAAAGCTGATGGCGATAGGCCCATTTGATCAGCTCGATAAAGGGAATGTCGCCGTCACACGTCAGCAGCACACCGTAGTCCGCCTGTATACTCCCGGCGATCAAGCCGAACAGAAGTCCATAATCGCCGTCCTTCGTCCAGGAACGCTCATCCATGAACAGATTGCGCAGCAGCCGGATGCCCTCCTGCACCTCCGGGATGTTGCACATGGAAATGCCCACGTCTACATGCCGCGCCGCATATATCAGGCGGCTGATTCGTTCGTCGTGCTCTCCGCAGTTCTCCCAGAAATTCACAAGCATATCTGTCTTGCTGTAATTCAGAAAAGCGTGCGCCGCAGCAACCAGATCCGTAGTACGGGAAACGATGGTATTGTCCTCAATCACCCCTGTCAGGTTCCCGGCGGACTCGCAAACCCTGTAATTTTTCTTCAAGCGAACGTTGCTTCCCGGCGTGGAAATCAGAATGTCGAGCATATTCAGGACAATGTGACCGTCCACCGCCGAGTCATTGCCCAGCGATACAAAGAGATTGATTTCATCTTTTTCGTCGGGAACACTCTGATCGACATCCAAAATGCTTTCATACCAGTATTCCCGTTTTTCCAGCATGCCTGCCGGGATATAGCGGGCGCGGATGTTTTCATTCACCGGAAGAATCTCCAACTTGGCAGAAGGCTTTAACTGCGTGTACAGATAGTTTTTTACCCACTTCATCGTTCGCCGGGAATCTGCGCGGGCTTCCGGGAAGGCGGTGAAAAGCGCGCTTATGAACTGCTCATAAAACTGCCGGCTGCACGCCAGTTCGTCAAAAAGGCGGTTGAGACGCTTGGTTTCCCGCTCCGAGTACTGTTCCTGGAAGCTCCGTATAAAGTCGATCAGCTTCGCGCGTTCCTCTTCGGGCAGCAGCGCGTCATAAACCTGTTGCTCCGGACTCAGCTCATTAATATACTGCGCGATTCGGGCGCGATACAGGCTGAAAGCGGAAAGCGTCTCCGAAGCCGCAGGATGAAGATCGCCTGCGTCCCTCAGACGAATGGGCTTACTGTCATCTTCGCCTGAAGCATCTTCACCGATGACGAGGATCTCGTCAATGGGAAAACGAGCCAGAATATACTTGGTGCTCGCTTCCATGCTCTGCATGGCTTCGCAGTAGTCG
Organism: uncultured Eubacteriales bacterium; assembly: GCA_902795275.1. Taxonomy (GTDB): domain Bacteria; phylum Bacillota; class Clostridia; order Christensenellales; family Aristaeellaceae; genus RUG563. The sequence continues at coordinate 4,890 of CADBKQ010000002.1, forward strand.
TGACCAAATTCGTTCTGCGCGGAATAATACCGTATGGTACTGTCATTCTCAAGGACATCCAGTGTTGTCAAAAGAATATTCCTGGGCATGTCCGCTCCTCCTTTTCTATCGTCGCCATTATGATATCACAAAGTCCAATAAACCGTCAACCTCCGTGATCCTTTCTTCTATCGTGCCGCACAGCAGCTTGCCGTCCGATACAATGAGCGCCTTGGGGAACTCCTTCCAATCAATGGCATCAATGCCCTTGATTTCGTTCGGATACAATTGCAGGGCATCCCCGCAAATGAATTTGTGCATCAGGGCTTGCAGCGTCTCAGACAGGTCTTTATTCATTAAGCTTCCATACATCTCCAATGCCGCGCTGTTTCCGAGCAATGTCGCCACGACATCGACCGTGCCCGAGCCCAGATTCTCGATCAGCGGCTTTTCATCCCAGTACATCAGATGCACCTGGTTCCCGCCTTCTGACAGCCTGACCGCGGTGCGGTAAAGGCAAAGCGCAAGCCATTGATCCACAAGCTTTGATTTCGCCTCAAGCTCGGTGGATGCCGCCGTTTGCGCCTCAATATACGCCTGTACGGCATTGGCCGTGGAATCATCCATGTAGTTTCGCAGATCGGCCACAGCCGAGAAGATAGCGTCTATGGAGTTCTGATTGCCGACAAAGGATCTGAATACCTGCGCGACATTTCTGGGAATACCGATGATAAACTCGATGCCGGAAGCGGCGCCGTCTTTGAATGCCTGATACACGTCGGCGGGAATCAAGGCTCCGTCGCAGGTCGGCGCGCACATATCCAGCCAAAGCCTCTGCGCCGCGTTTTTCAGGGTTTCCGTATCCAGCCGCATGAGTTCTTCCATGGTCGAAGTCTGCGTTTCCTTTAACAGATCTTTTGCCAGGGTTCTGGCAGGATCCGGCGTGTCATAGGCGGATGCCGGGCTGCCGTTGAATACGAAAGCCTTTTGGAACAGGCCCTTTGCACGCTCGCTTGCGGCAAGCAGACAGATGGAGGTCGCGCCGGACTCGAAGCCCAGCACTGTAATTCGCTCGGGATCGCCTCCAAAGGCGGCGATGTTTTCTTTGATCCATTCCAGCGCGGCGATCTGATCCAGCAGCCCGAGGTTCATCGCGTCGGGACAGCTTTCCCCGCCTGGGATCTGCGAAAAATCAATAAACCCGAAAATACCCAGGCGATAATTAAACGTGACGACCACGATGTCCGGATGGCTGTTTGCAAATTCATCGCCGTACAGCAAGGGATCGACCGAGCCTCCGGAGGTGAAATCACCATGGTGAAACAGCACGAGCACCGGTTTTTTGGTTTCCGACTTTTCGGCGGCGACGCCAATATTCAGGGTGAGGCAGTCCTCGCTCTGCCGGTGATGCCTGATGATCAAACCCTTGTGCTCGACCTGTATGGCCGAAGCGCCAAAATTCCTGGCCTCATAGACAGCATCAGATGCCGGGAGCGGTTCAGGCGCCTTCCATCGGAGAGCGCCCACCGGTGGTTTTGCATAGGGAATACCCAGATAACAGATCGTTTTCTTGTATTTTTCCCCGACGTAAACGCCGTTTTTCGTCTTCACGGCACAGCCAGCATCGTATTTGCCAGTGATAGGCTGATTCCGCCCGTTCGTTTTCTCAATGTCCTTCTCCTTCAAATCGAATACATAACCTTCGTTACCATCCCCGTAGCGCCCACGAATCTTACGGACACGGTACCAGCGGATGATAAGATTCACGATGAAGCCGAGAATGGGAAGGCCTACGACAAAAACGAATTCCTCCCTCAGATATTTCAGCATGGACACGCCCATCCAACGGATCGAAATATACTGGCCAGCCAGAAAGACGAGCACGATCGCAAGATACGTAAAAACCCGATTCATCCTACTTTTCTGGACGGACTTGCTGAAAACGATCCTGGAAATGATTGCCTCAGCCGCAATTCCGACAGCAAAGCACGCCACGATACACATCATCTCCGACCAGCCGGAAAGCTTCGCGATGGTTTCACAAAAGCCATACCCCAGCGCCGATATGAACGCAACCATGATGTCATCAAGCGTAAACAGCTTCTTCATGTGTCGTCCCTCCCTGCAGAACTATTTATATTATACTAAACTGCTCAGGCTTTGTACAAGGGGATGTTCCAGAATGGCAACACCGGGATGTGTATTTTGCGGAAAGAAGATGAATGAGCGCAATGCTTTGACCGGCTGGGCGGGCCTCTGTACTGTAACCGATTCTACCATGAAAAAGGCTGCTGCATCACGTTTATGCGGCAGCCTTCATGGTTGTATTGCTTTCTTTTCCGCAGGGAGGCGGGGATTTCTCTCCACATCCCTATGCTTCTTTCCAGCTTTATCATCAACTGTATTTCGGCTGTTATCAGCGATTCCCCGGATTACTGCGGATATCGCTTAATGCTCCGCTTTGTCCTGCAAGTTATCGGATGCCGCAGCGGCATCCTCAATAATTTGATCCCGGATTCGAAGCATCTTTTCATCCAGCTTTGCGCTTTCCTGCGCACATGCTTCCAGCTCTTTTGCCAGCTGCTCAGCGGTATCAGGATTCAAATTCTTCTTATACCGCAGTTTATGTTCAAGGCTTGCCCAGAAATCCATGGCGATCGTCCGCATCTGAACTTCAACATACATGTCTTTTTTTCCGTTTTCCGTATAAATCGGTGTTTTGACAATCAGGTGCAGGCTTCGATAGCCGCTTGGTTTGGGATTCTGAATATAGTCCTTTCGCATGATCAGCGTTACATCTTCCTGCGAGACAAAGCATTTCTCAATTCTATAAATATCATCAATGAAAGAACAGATTACCCGTACACCGGCAACATCCATCAGGTTTTCTTCCACCGCTTCGACCGTGATCGGTAAATGGAGCTTTTCCAGTTTACGGATGATGCTTTCATAATCCTTCACTCGTGATTTGATGGATTCGATCGGGTTATGCTCCCCCTGCATGGAAAGGCGACTGTTCAGAATGTTGAATTTTGTTTCCACTTCCATCACAGCGCACTGATAGTCCGTAAGCAGGTTGTAAACAGGATCAAAATCGGCATGAAGCTGCTCAAGATACTGATCGACGCTCATTTGCGCTTCTGTCGTTTTGGGTTCATTTTGTGCGGAATCAACGGGAGCGTTATTGTCCGCTGTGAAGTTTTTTGCGTTCTCGATGTTCTTGTCTGCTTTCATGTTTATTACCTCACTATTCGTTATTGGCATTTTCCCCGCTGACGGCAGGGAAAAAGCATTATTTATATGATCTGTCATGATAAAATCAATTTACTTTCTCTCCGGCAAAATATACATCATCGTTTCGTTATGATTCCAAAGTGTCAAATTCAACTCTGCTTGCGTGCGGCGAGAATGCCTAAAAGACAGCTGGGGGTAAAGTACTTGTCCATGAACTGGCAGCAGCCGGGCAAGGGGAGCGCGGCCTTGTACTGGTCGGCCGGAAGGCCCTGCTTGATACGCATGTCACCCGGCCCGGCGATGTCCAGGACGTTCTGGTCATCCGCTGAATACGCCTTCCATTCGATCTGGTCTGTCGACGGGTTGCCGCAGCGTGCGAAATTGATCCGCATCTGCTGAACAGCCGTGCAGATCTCATTCCACATCCTGTAATTAAATATATCATCAATTCAGACAAATACAAGGGAGTGTTCCAGATTGGCAAATCAGAATGTTTTATCACGCTTGTTTTTTATCGCCCTGTCGGATTATAATAAATGAGAGAAGGGGTGTGTTGCGTGAATATATTGTTTGCGGAAAATCTGCGGAAGATGAGAACGGAAAGAGGACTTACCCAGAAGCAGCTCGGGCAGAAGCTGTTTGTCAGCCATTCCACCATTGCCCGCTGGGAAAGCGGCAGCCGTTTGCCGGACGCCGCGATGATTCCCCGGATTGCCAAATGCCTCAATGTCGATTCCGGCAGGCTGTTTCATCTCGCGGCGAAGAGCGATGAAATCCCAAATGTCATCATGGTGGACGACAACGAGGTCATCCTCTCCCACTGTTTGAACATCCTGGAGGAGGTCATGCCGGACGCCACGATCACGGGCTTTATCTGGCCACAGGAAGCGATTGAATACGCGAAGACGAACCGGGTCGCCCTGGCCATTCTGGATATCGAGCTGGGCACGGCCAGCGGGCTTGAGCTTTGCCATACGCTGCATGAAATCAATCCCTGCACAAACATCGTTTTTCTGACCGCTTACCCCGATTACGCTCTCGACGCATGGAAAACCGAGGCCAACGGTTTCATGGTCAAACCGCTGACCCCGGAGGACGTAAGGGAGCAGCTGAAAAAGCTGCGCTATCCGGTTTTGACGGGAGGCCCGGACACGTGAACGATTGGATCAATTTCTTTTACTTTTTCATCATCGGAGCGGCGCTGCTGCTGAGTGTGCATGGGCTGTGGCTGACCGCCATCCTGCCCGGTGTCGAAAAATGGAGCAGACGCTTCTTCCGGAACTACTTTATCGTTCTTTTTACGGCCTGCCTGTTAGGCCTCATCGAGATGTCCTTTCTCTTTTATTCCCCACCCAGAGGGGTTCTGTATTTGGTGATGTTTCTGGAATCCCTGTTCTATTCGATGCCGCTGCTAATGCTGACGGTTTATCTGCTGCACTGCTGCGGCGAAAACATACGCAAAAGCAAGCTCCTTCACGCCGCGGTCGGACTGTACGCAGCCTGTTTGCTGCTGTTTGCGGGTTCCATGTTCTTTGATGATTTCTATTTAATCACGCCGGATCTGCAGTATTACCGCGGGCCGCTGTACCCAATTATAACGCTGCCAATGATCTCCATCATACTGCTCAACCTCGCGGGCGTGCTGCGCCGCCGAAACCGGCTTTCCCACAAGACGTATGTCAGTTTCCTGGCCGCGATCCTGCCGATAACAGTCGCGCTGCTCGTGCATTTGTTCGTCGATGTCTTCCCGCTCATCGACATCTGCATCGTTATCTCCGGCCTCGCCATGCACAGCCTCATCACGTCCGATCAGATCGAGCAGGATATGCGGTGCCAGAAGGAGATCCTTCAGCAGCAGCAGGAAATCACCAGGCAGCAGTGTGAAATCGCCAATCAGCACGCCAGCATCCTGGTGCTGCAAATGCGGCCGCACTTCATTTACAACACCATGACGAGCATCTATTGCCTTTGCAGTCAGGATCCGGAGAAGGCCCAGCAGGTGGTCATGGATTTCACTACCTATCTTCGCAAAAACTTCAACGCCCTGGCCAGCGCCGAGCCCATCCCGTTCACCTCGGAGCTGGAGCACACCCGCGCCTATCTCGCCGTGGAGCAGGTTCAGTATCCCCAAAGCCTCTTCGTCGAATATGACACGCCGCATACCTTCTTCCGCGTGCCGCCGCTGACGCTCCAGCCCATCGTGGAAAACGCCGTCAAGCACGGCAGAGACCCCTACGCAGGCCCGCTGCGCATTTCCATACAAACCCGGAAAACAGCCTCCGGCAGCGAGATCACCGTATCGGACAATGGCCGCGGTTTTGTTCCCGCTGATAACGGCGAGCCGCATATCGCCCTGAAAAATATCAGGCAGAGGCTTGAAATCATGTGCGGCGGGCATCTTGCGATTACCCCCAACGAAGGCGGCGGAACCGTGGTGACGGTGACGATCCCAGCGGCGCCGGATAAACGGGGAGATTATTCCGGAACCATTCAAGGATAATCCAGGCTTATTCCTCATCCCGAAGCGTTTCATTCACATCCTTTTCAATTTCAGAGTACAGAGTGGGAAGACAGCCGCGATGCGCTTGCCTTGTAGTCCTCCTGATCGAAGAAATCCGTCAGGCGGGGGTTGGGATAGCGCAGACCGAAAGGAAGCATTTTCCAGCCCCGGAGCGCGAAGTCTTTTTCCAAAGTATAATAAGCCAATTGTATGTCTCCTTTCGCAATAAAAAAGCAGAAGGCAGGGAAGAAAACTATCCCTGCCTTCCTTGGGACGGCAGAAAAGAAACACACGAAAGCTTTTTGTGATTTACGCTTTATAGATAAGAACGAATTGAACCGCAGCCGTTTGCGGAACGTTTTGTCCCGTAAACAGCCGCGAATTCTTTCCGCTCTTCGGTTATTTGTCCTCTTTGTCCAAGACGGCGCCCATCACGATGGTGCTGATGCCGGCTTCGATGAAGCAGAAGCCGATCAGCATACCCGAGGACATGGCGAGCACCTGGGGATGCAGGAAGGAATAGATGCTCATGATCACGCCGAGGATACCGGCGATCAGGCCTACGAACCAAAGATCATCCTGATTCTTGAGTTTGAACGCCAGCACGATGGAAACGATGCCCTGCACCAGGAACCAGCCAGCGGTCATGTAAAGCATCATGGTGTCAAAGACCAGGGTGGTGCCCGGCAGGAACAGCGAGATCAGGCCCACGATGATGGCCAGCACGCTCACCACCGCTTTCAGCACGTTCCCCTTCTTCTTGAAGTAGTAAACCAGGCCCGCGATGCCGTAGAACAGCAGCATGACGCACATGAAGTAGCCGGTGGCCAGGTAGGTGGTCAGGGGGGTAAACAGGCAGCATGCGCCGGTGATAATCATCAGAATACCGAGAATGATGCTCAAAATCATCATGATTGTTTTCCTCCGAATTCATTGGTGTATTTTTCACGTAAACCGCAAAAAGCTTTCGTGCGTTTCCTCTCGGATCGGGCAAACGCCGCCCCGGGGAGCGGGATCGATCCTCCCTCCTTTTTTACATGTGTTCTCAAGCGTTACGTCCACGCTCTGTTGCAATCCTCCAAACCATAATACCGTACCTCGTCTTCGTAACAGGCGTCGTCGCTTCCGCACCAGCTTCCGTCCTCCACCGTGGCGGCGCGGTTGATAGAACCGTCCGGGTTGCGAATTAGTCGGCTGTTTTTTTCGCCGCATCGCGAGAGCACTTTGGTTTTCCAGCGTGATCAGCTCAGTAAATATTCCCTCCGGCCACGGCATCCATGTCGTCCTGGGACATTTCCTGGTTCATGATTTCCTGTTCTTTCTTTCCTGGTCAGACGTGATTCCATCCTCCTTTGTATCTGTTCAGTCGATGGTGGGAAAGGATGCATTAGGCATTAGGGGAACGGAGGGATTAAGCGGCAGGTATTGAAGGTATTTGGGAAATGGTTCTGCTCCTCCCTGCACGCCTAATGCCTGATTACTGAAGCGCTTTTTCCTTCAGGATGACTGAACCATTCTTCATCGTTCATTATAATACAGCAATGCGGTAAATACAAGCAAGGAGACGCCCATTCTGATTTGCCAATCCGGAACACTTCCTTGATGGCGGCGGAGAGAGGACAGATTCATAAAGCGTCTCTTTCTGCTTTGGGAGAGGCTCTCTTCATGGGACGTTACGGCGCCGAACAAAAAAGGGCGTTGACAATCTGGAACCCCCTCTTGACGGCAGCGGAGAAAAAACAGTAAAATGGATACAGACAAAAGCCGTCCGGGAAACCGAAGCGAGGAACTTTGATTTGCCAATCTGGAACACTCACTTGAAAACGCTGGGATACTTTACTACAATTAAATGTAGATCCTATACCAGCGAAAAAGAAAGGAGGATTGTACACATAAAGGATGGAGAGTCAGTCCTACTGTATGGGTCAATACGTTCTACAACACCACCGCGAAATAACACGGTCATGAAGAAAGGAGTATATACTATGAAGAAACTCATTTCCTGCCTGTTGGTCGTTATAATGCTCTTCGCTGTTGCCGAGGGCTTTGCAGAGTCTTTGAGACCGGGACGCTTTGTGAATAGCGATATTCTGCGCCGGTTCCGGAAGGAAACGGACACGGAGACAAAGGATCTCGCCCTGCAGGTTCAGTCCGGGAACGAGATTGACGACGTTGTGATCCGCATTGACGGGGATAATCTTCACCTGGTGCCTCGCACGAACGGTGTGGCGAACAGTCATATTCAGCTGAATCCTACGGGTATCTATCTGGATTCCGACGGTACTGTGACGCTGCTGCGTTATGCCACAGTGATCACAGTCGTGCAGGATATTATCAAAGAAGTGGATTCAATGCTTGAACGGGCCATAGAGAGCATCCCCGAAGAGGAGCTTCCCTCGGAGGATGAGATGAAGAAGGCTGTAAAAGAATTGAGCATTCTGGCCTCTGCGGTGAAGGCTCAGGAGCAGGCCGATGCCGCCACGCTTTCTTCTGCGGCGATAGCCTTTGCCAACAAGTTTAAGCCCGAATACATTCTGGATATCAAAGAGGAAGAAGGCAGTGTGAGGATCAGCCTGCGCAGCGAAGCCTTCGCCACGGCTCTGGCTGAAGCGATAGACGAAATGATGTCAAACCCTGCTCTTGCGGAACTGGCGAATCGTCAGGCTGCGATGAATGGCGATAAGACTTTTGCTGATATACAGCAGGACTGGGAGCAGAATCGAGAAGCCACGCTGGCAGCCATCCGTTCCATCAAAAGCACTGATATGATTGATGAGAATGGCCACTGGGTGTCCCATTTCCAGATTGGCGAAGAGTTTTCTGCGACGAAGATTTTGATGTGCGATACGGATGCCTGGATCGATGCGGAGAACGGCGAAGCGAACATCACATGCTGCATGGGATTTAAGAATGAGGATCCCTTCATCGTATATCAGCTTGCGGTGACCCCGTATTTCTACAATGAGAAGCTGAGCTCCGGAAATTCCATGACGGAGATTCAGGCGGAATTCGAGAATGATCAGCTCATCAGCGGAAATGTTCTCACCATGATAGAAGGCAAAGAAGAAATGAGGGCTTACTTTGGTCCCGATTATTTGTTTATGAAGGGGCCGAAGGGCTGCATCAGCACTTCTGTACGGGAAACCTGGACGGGCAAAATCCGCTACGAACTGGTGGCAGAGACCGCTGAAGGCAAGGAAACCTCTATCATCCTTGATTTCTATCAGGAGGATGACAGCCTTGTTTGCGAACTGAGCACCAATGAATCTGATCAGTCGGTGATGTTCAAGATCAGTCGGATTGACAAATTGAATATCGAAGATCTGAGCGCCTCGGAAAACATCAACGAAATCACCGTTGACCAGATCAATGCCGTACTGGAAAGCCTTCTGAATACGGTCGTCAAGACGGATAAATAATCAAGCTGCAGCTTGTCTCCCGGAGCTTCGCCTCCTGTCGAAGCTCCGGGGGAAAATTCGTTTTTTCCAGATTGAGAGTGCAAGGACGCCTGACAACCGCAGGAATGAACTGCGCATGCGCCGGCGTGTTTGCCCGCGCAGCGCCTGAGTTGAAGCAAGAAAGGGGATCAAAATGATTAAATTAAGCAATGAAAGAATTGAGCAGATTCTGCACGAAGAGACTGTAAAAAAAGAAGAACTGGCAACGATTCTTCGCAGTATCTATCTCAGATACATGCGTCTGTATGAGGAATACTTTGCAGACATCTTTGCGCTGAACGATGCCAAGATCTCCGAGATGAGAGAATATCACGAAGAAACCAAAAGTCTGGTAAAGTATTATTACATGGATATTCCTGAAGATGTCTGTAGAGGAATCAATGAATTTGATAAAAATGCCAGTGCCCACCTGCTTGGTTCTGGATGGCGTGAAAGCCTTTTTGAGGTCTTTGATTATTTCAAAGAAAATAACGAGGACAAGTACAAAAATGATAAACGTATAAAGGAGGAGTTTACAGAACAAGCTTTGGCGGTTTTCTATGATGAAATGGATAAGATTTTCAGAGAAGGCTTCAACACAGGCAGCCAACAATCCAAAAATGTAATCAGCGGAGTCGCATCGCTATTGTTCGGGAATTCCGAGAAGGAAAAGAAGTGAAGCTTTTGATTCGGGTATCGGCGCCGGAACCGGAAAGCGACGTCACAAACCTAAGAAGGAGAAGTCATCATCATGAAAAGAATGATTTCATTGGTACTGACTATTTCAATGCTGCTTTGCTGCTTTGGGGCGCTGGCGGAAAATGAAGCGGAAACGCCGTTTTCCCTGTGGAACGCGGACGCCCCTTCGCTGAAAGCGCTGATCGCGTATGTGGAAGCGGTAACGGATGAAGAATCGCCTGATTATATCCCGCCGGTGGATCGCATTGCCACCTTCGATATGGACGGCACGCTCTGCGCCGAGCTGAACCCGACCTATCTTGAATACTACCTGCTGGCGCGGCGTATCCTTGCCGATCCGTCCTATCAGCCGGACGAGGAGATGCTTGCCTTCGGGCGCATGATCCGCGACTGCGCGCCGAACAAGTCCTTCCCCGAGGGCATGGACATGCTGCACGCTGTACATGCCGCAAAGGCTTACGCGGGCATGACGCTCCAGGAGTTCGCGGACTTCGTCACCCGCCAGCTCGTCCGCGAGGCGGACGGCTTTGAGGGCATGACCTACGCCGGAGCCTTTTTCCTGCCGATGGTCGAGTTGGTCGATTACCTCCAGGAAAACGGCTTTAAGTGCTATATCTGCTCCGGCAGCGACCGCTTCATCTGCCGCACGTTCATCGAGGGAATGCTGGACATCCCCTATGAGAACATCATCGGCATGGACGTGGCGCTGAAGGCGGCCAACCAGGGCGACGTGGATGGCCTGAACTATGTCTATACCAGCGGAGACACCCTGATCCGCACCGATAATCTGATCATCAAGAATCTCAAGACCAACAAGGTGCTGCAAATCGCCCAGGAGATCGGCAGGCAGCCGGTGCTCTCCTTCGGCAACAGCTCCGGCGACGTTAGCATGCACAACTACGTGCTCTATAACAACCGCTACCGCAGCGCCGCGTTCCAGCTGATTGCCGACGACGGCGAACGCGACTACGGCAACCCGGAAAAAGGCCCGGAGCTGCGGGAAAAGTGGGAAGGCATGGGCTTTAACGTGATCTCCATGGCCAACGACTGGAAAACCATTTACGGTGACGACGTGGTCAAGACCGGTGTGTTCCACTGGCTGGAGGATTTTGCTGAGCCAGAGGAAAAGAGTTCTGCGCAACAGAAGTATACATTGAACCGCGTGGTAGCGCTGAGCCGCCACAACATTCGCTCTCCCCTGTCTGGCAGCGGCTCGCTGCTGGGCGACATCACGCCCCATTCATGGTTTGACTGGACAAGCAATCCCAGCGAGCTTTCGCTGCGCGGCGCGATGCTGGAAACGCTGATGGGCCAGTATTTCCGGCTGTGGCTGGAGGATGAGGGACTGTTCCCGGAGAACTACCGGCCCGAGGAAGGCGCGGTGCGTTTCTACGCCAACGCGAAGCAGCGAACCCTGGCCACGGCCCGCTACTTCTCCGCCGGGCTGCTGCCCGTGGCGGTGGTACCGGTCGAGAGCCACGCGGAATATGACACGATGGACCCGACCTTCAACCCGGTGCTGACCTTCGTCACCGACGAGTACGCCAAGGACGCTGTCGCCCAGATTGCCGAAGCGGGCGGCGTGGCCGGGCTGGAGGGGATTCACGCCGGACTGCTGGACGCCATCGAATTGCTGATGGATGTCGCCGACATGGATCAGAGCGAAGCCTATCAATCGGGCAAGTTCGGCGACCTGCTGACAGATGAAACGTCTATTAAGCTGGAAGCCGGCAAGGAACCGGGCATGACCAGCCCCATCAAGACCGCGACCTCGGTGGCGGACGCCCTCACATTCCAGTTCTACGAAATGGCTGACGACAAGGCAGCCGCTTTCGGCCACGATCTGACCCGGGACGACTGGCTGAAGATTCACAGCATCGTGGATACCTATACCGGAACGCTGTTTGAAGCGCCGCTGGTTTCCGTGAACGTGGCGCATCCGCTGCTCCAGGAAATCCGCTCCGAGCTGACGGCGGATGGCCGGAAGTTCAGCTTCCTGTGCGGACACGATTCCAACGTCGCCAGCGTGCTGTCCGCGCTGGGCGCGGAGGAATACACGCTGCCCGACACGGTGGAACCCAAGACACCCATCGGCGTGAAGCTGGTATTTGAAGAGTGGTCTGCGGAGGACGGCGAATCCTATGCCCGGGTGCGCCTGGTCTACCAGAGCACCGAACAGCTGCGGGGAATGATCCCGCTTTCGCTGGACAATCCGCCCATGTCCTTTGACATTGATCTTCCCGGACTGGAACGGAACGCCGACGGGTATTACCGCCTGGACGACGTATTGGAGCGCCTCCAGAACGCCATCGACGCCTATGACGCGCTGGTTGAAACGTATGGCGGCGGGGACGCTGAAATGAAAGACGCAGCGTAAAAGCGGCATCCCCATGGAATATAATCAAGGCGGGTGGTCTTTTGGATTATCGGAAATTTGGAGAGACGTATTACGCCCGCATGGACAAGGGCGATGAAATCATCCGCTGTATTCTGGCGCTGTGCAAGAAGGAGAACATTGCTTCCGCAATTTTCAGCGGTATCGGCGGGTGCAGCGGCGCGGAAATCCAGACCTTTATTCCGGAGACCGGTACGTTTGAAACGGAGACCCTCACTGGGATGCTGGAGCTGGCCTCCCTCAACGGAAACATTGTGACCGATGAGGCGGGGAATTCCTATCATCACACCCACGCGGTCTTCTCCTACAAGGATGGTTCCCGGCACTGTATGGCCGCGGGCCATATCCGGTCGATCACCGTCCTGTATACTGCGGAAATTGAACTGAGGCCAGTCATCGGAGGAGCGATCATACGAAAATATGACGCTGAGACTGGAACCGGTTTTTGGGATTTTGCATGACGACGCAGGCCCCTTGATTCCATGAATAGATATTCCCTGAGATTATAATCATTGACAAAGCCTATCGGTTGTGTTGCAGTACCGCAATGAAAGGCTCCCCCTTGCGGGGGAGTTTCAGCGTGTCGACAAAGTCGACACGCTGCCATCGAAAGCCAGCTAAAGCAGTCTTTCGATGGGACATCAATTTCCTGTAAAATGGCATTTCCTTTGGGAAAACAGTCCCCCGGACTGTTTTCCGGGCGCTTCGGCCCCTGCAGATGACAATCGAAGGGCTTCGGCCCTTCGATGCATCCCGGGGACTTTGTCGACAGTCTGAGGCTCCCCCTTGCGGGGGAGTTTTTCATTATTGTTTTTCTTGTTTTATCCCTGCAGTTTTGATATAATAATCAGCATAGGAAGCAAAGGATCATTGTATAAAAGTCCATTTGATACGTCGATCCATTCTGACTGTACAAAAGGAGTTCCCATGAGAAAAAACGGTAGTGTGACCATCGGAAATACGGACATGTACTACGCCGCCTTTGGCGAAGGACAAAAGAAGCTGGTGGTTTTGCCGGGGCTGTCGGACGGGCTGGCCACCGTGAAAGGAAAGGCCTGGATTTTAGCGGCGCCCTACAGGAAGTTCTTCCAGGACTATACCGTGTACATGTTCAGCCGGAAGAATGAGATGCCGGAAGGGTATACGATCCGGGACATGGCGAACGACCAGGCGCAGGCCATGGAGAGCCTGGGGATCGATCGGGCGTATGTGCTGGGCGTGTCCCAGGGCGGCATGATTGCGCAGTGCCTGGCCATCGATCATCCCGAGATGGTGGCCGGGCTGATCCTGGCGGTCACGGCCCCGAGCGCCAACCCCGTGGCGCAGACTGCGGTTTCCGGCTGGATCAGCATGGCGAAGTGCGGGGATCACACGGCGCTGATGGTGGACACCGCCGAAAAGACGTACTCGGAAGCGTACCTTCGGAAGAACCGGCGGTTCTTCCCATTGATCGCCCGGTTCACCAAGCCCGGGGATTATGACCGGTTCCTGAAAAACGCCGACGCCATCCTGGAGTTCGACACGCGGGAGGAGCTGGCAAGAATCATTTGCCCCACGCTCATCCTGGCCGGCAGCAACGATCATATCGTGGGAAACGACGCCGCCCATGAACTGCACGTCGGGATTGCTGGCAGCCAGCTGCATGTTTACGAGGGCCTCGGCCATGGCGCGTATGAGGAAGCGAAGGATTTTTACGACCGGGTGCTGGATTTCTGCAATCAGCATTGATGCTTAAAAATCTGCCGCTTTCACCGGCTGCGGATAAGCGCAATAGCTTTCAACGGAATGAACGGACGGCAAACCCTGCTGATCCTTTTGGCGTGCGTCCTTCTTTGCCTGCTTTTCACGGATTTCCTGCGACAGTCTCTTCGGCGGCGGCATTTTCAGGAACGGCGCTGTCCGGACAGTCTCGTGATCATTCTTTTCTCAAACCGGAACATGCCGCCGCCCTCTTCATAGGCTTCTTCGTCGCCGGTTTCCGGGTCGTGCGGATCAGGATGATGGCTGTTAAAGAACTCGACAATATGGAAGCCGCATTTGTTGACGTAGAAATGGATGTTCCGCGTTTCAAAGTACGGCGTGCAGGTTTCCCAGACCTTCGTATCCGGATACAGGCGTTCCACTTCCCGCCACGCGGCATAGCCGATTCCCTTGCTGTGGACGTCGGGATCTACAAACAGCAAATCCAGATGGTTGTGCTGCGTTTCTTCGTTGATCTGCAGCACGACGCCGCCGACGATCTGCCCGTCCTCCCGGATGCGGTAAGCCACGCCGTCGCGGATGCAGCGCTGAATCGTCTCCCGGGAGATGATTTCGCCTTCCTCCTCGTAATGGTCGTCGCGCAGCCCGAATTCCTCCATGGCGCCGTATTTGAACGCGCGCTGGTTGTCCAGAATGAACTGCTCCCGGTCGTCGTCGGTTAATTTCGTCAGGGTGATTTTTGCCATGTTCAGACCTTCCTTCATAAGAAAAAATGCTCGGCAACAAAAAAGCTGTGCGTCCTTTGTTCCGAGCTCACCCGGCATCTTATCCAACAGGCGACCTGCAAAGCTTCCGCTTTACGATCCCCTACGCTGCGGCGTACTGTCCTCCGATGACCGATATGCTGTTTATGCTGTATTATCGCATATTCCTGCTGAAATGGCAAGGATATCTTTCCGAACGATGCCTGGCAAATCGCCGTCACTGACCTGATGACGGAGAAGCCTCAGGGATTGTATGTGAAGGAGATCTCCATGCTACCAAGGCAACATGATGAATCATTCAGGAGAATAAGGCAGCCCGCAAGCATTTAAGGCTTCACCGATCCATCATTCGCTCCATTCTACCCGGAAGGCGATGGTCACATTCCTGCTGCCCGGGGCATTCAGCCCGGCTCACGCCTTCGATCTTCGCCAGCCGGGTGAAATCCCAAGTGTTGCGGTCGTAGTTTATTCTTCCGTCTTGTTCCTCTTGCCGCTGATCTCGTCCAGCACGATCTTCCCAACGTGGATGTACTTCAGCGCCCGGCAGTGTGCGAGGTCATAATTATCATATCCATAGTGTTCTGTCAGCACTTTCAGCCCGTGGATGATTTCGGCATCATCCTCCAGGAGCCTGCATTCCCCGAATCCGATCACGCTCTCATAGCGCGTCGTGATGCCATGATCCGTCGGTTCAGTCCGGATGAAGATATCGCCTTCGACGCAGACCTTTGGATTCGCTTTCAGCAGGTCGATCTTCAAACCTTCCCGGGCGCAGTGAAAGTACACGACCGCTTTCCCGTCAACCAGCTCAACGCCGAAGGAAACAGGAACGATGTATGGCCCCTGCATGGCAATCCGCACCGTATCACAGCGGTTCAGAATGCCGAAGATTTCTGATAGATCGGTAACTTCTCTGTCTTTCCGCCTCATGCATTATTCCTCCCGCACCACGCAGCGATCCGCCCGATCAATTCCAGATCAGTCTTGTCATACGGGAACTGGATCGCGCCTTTGCTGTATTTCAATTTCTTTTCCTCCAGTTCCGCTTTGAATGCTTCCACGCCTTCCGCCCCAGGATAGATGCCCAGATGCTTCTTTTGGGCTGCAAAGTGGATCAGATTGTGGCGCTTCCACCATGTCGGCATCTGCCAGGAAAACCGCTCCTCCGCTTCTGGTATTGCGGCAGTGATTGTGCTGCGCACAGCGGCCAGCGTTTCCCGGATGCCCTCGGGCTGGGCGGCAATGTATTCGTCTATGGTCATCTCAGCACCTTCTCCATCGGCTTGCCCTTTGCCAGCTCGTCCACCAGCTTATCAAGCTGCCGCATTCTTTTCGTCATGGGGTCT
Source organism: uncultured Eubacteriales bacterium (assembly GCA_902795275.1). GTDB lineage: Bacteria > Bacillota > Clostridia > Christensenellales > Aristaeellaceae > RUG563. The sequence continues at coordinate 20,945 of CADBKQ010000002.1, forward strand.
GCTATTGCCTCTACTTTCACGCCGCAAATGGAGCCGGTTATCATCTCGGCGCGCGGATTCCAGGCAGGAGCGGATGCCAGAAACTCACCGTAGGTTCCGGTCACGGCATCCATATCCTCATATCCCGTCAGCCAGGCCGCGACCTTATCCACCTCCGCCTTTGTCCGTCCTTTCCGCTCGGCCTTCCGGACGAGGCAGGCGTAGACATTTGCGAAATCCATATCAAACACACTTTGTCTGGGCATAGTGGTTCCTCCACAGCAGCATAACGTCAGATACGTCCAGCTTCATTCCTTCCCCCAAGTCTTGCATGATGCCATTCTCTTCAAGCTCTTTCAGGAATGCTTTTCCCCGAAGCATTATACCACAAAAAACGCATATTTTCCACCGGGAAGAACAAAAAAGCGCCCTGCCTCCAAAGAAGCAGAACGACTTGATATAAATCCTTGTTTCATCCCGGCAGGATCATCTTGCTGTACTTCCCCCAGACACCCATGCCGGTTTCCTCGCTGATCCACGGATTCTTTATTCTTCCGCGAAATCGGTATCCATGGCTACTTGCAGGTCATAGTCCGGGAATGCCTTCTGCACATCGGTAACAACTTCTTTGTAAACCGCCCTGCGATCCCCGGCGTCAAAGCTGATCACGATATCGAAACGCATGGACTTTTGTTCTTTCAGCAGATAAAAGCCGTGCATCTGCCGGACGTGTTCATGGGACAGGGCAATTTCACGCACTTTCTTCTGTGCCGTGATCACATCCTCATCCTTTGTGTTCACCGAATATACGCCGATGGCCGTCAGGATCACATGATGTTCGTGAAGCACTTTCATGGTGATTTCACGAATCAGCTGATCCAGCTGAGCCGCCGAATAGGTGTCCGGCACTTCGATATGGATGGAGCCGTTCCAGGTATCGGGGCCGTAATTGTTCAGAACGAGATCATATGCGCCCTGAACATCCGGAAAGCCCGTAACGGTTTCATGGATGGCTTTCGCAAGCTCCGTATCATTCCGTTCCCCGAGTATCTGGGAAATCGTATCGCGGAGCATTTCAATGCCGGACTTGACGATCACCAGGGAGATGACCGCGCCGAGCCAGGCTTCCAGGGACACATGGAAGATCAGGAAAATCCCCGCCGCGACCAGCGTGGACGCGGAGATGATGGAATCCAGGGTGGCGTCCTCGCCGGAGTTAATCAGGGAATCCGAATGAACCTTTTCGCCCACGCTCTTTACATAGCGCCCAAGCAGTATCTTGACCACAACTGCCACAGCCACAATAATCAGGGAAACAGCGTTATATTCCGGCGTCTCCGGGTGGATGATCTGCTTGACAGACTCCACGAAAGAAGTGATACCGGCATACAGCACGATCACGGAAATGATCATGGCGCTCAGGTATTCGATCCGGCCATACCCGAAGGGATGCTTTTTATCTGGTTCTTTTCCTGCCAGCTTCGTCCCGACGATGGTAATCAGGGAACTGCCCGCGTCGGAAATGTTGTTGACCGCGTCCAGCACAATGGCGATAGAGTTGGTCATCAGGCCAATCACCGCTTTGAACCCGGCAAGGAACACATTGGCGACGATGCCGATGACGCTGGTTTTGATGATCGTTTTTTCCCGGGACGCTTCCATTCTTTATTCCTCCTTGTGATTCGCCCTGTTTACAGCGCCGCTTCGACGGCGGCCCGGACTTCGTTCATGTCAGCAGTGGGCTCGAAACGGGCGACGACCTTTCCTTCCCGGTCGATCAGGAATTTCGTGAAGTTCCAGCCGATGTAGGTTTTGTCGCCATACTTCTTATTGTTCATGGCGGCGAACTTGTTCAGCGCCGCGTTTTTCAGCCCCTTGCCGAAGCCTTCAAAGGGCTTCTCTGCGGCAAGAAACGCAAACAGCGGGTCGGCGGTTTCGCCGTTGACGTCGATCTTCGCAAACTGCGGGAATTCCGTGCCGAATTTCAGCGTGCAGAATTCATGGATCTCCTCATCGCTGCCCGGCGCCTGGCCCGCGAACTGATTGCAGGGGAAGTCCAAAATCTCCAAACCGCGATCCCGCAGGTCTTTATACATCGCTTCCAGCGGCTCATAATGCGGGGTAAAGCCGCAGCCTGTGGCCGTGTTGACAATCAAAAGGACTTTGCCCTGATACTTAGACAGACTGACTTCCTGTCCCTTCCTGTCCTTCACCGTGAAATCATAGACCGTTTTCATTCTGTTTCTCCTCCGTTTTTTTGTCGTCCCTGTTCTTTTGGTTTTCCAACAGCTCATAGAGCAAAGAATACAGCATCTGCGCCTTTTCCGGCGGCAGATCGATGCAGCCTGCCACGCGGCCGGGAATGTCCTTTGCTTTCTCCTGCAGCGCCCTTCCCGCTTCCGTCACCGTGATCTCAACAATGCGGTCATCCTTGCGGCAACGGCGTCTCTCCACATAGCCTGCCTGCTCCATCTTTTTCAGCAGGGGAGAAAGGGTGCCGTTGTCCAGCATCAGCTTCTCGCCGATCTCGGTGACGGATATTCCGTCCTTTTCCCACAGAACCAGAAAGACGATGTACTGCGTGTAGGTCAGCCCCAGCGGCTTGAGCCAGGGCGTGTACAGACTGGTCACATTCCGTGCGGCGGCATAAAGCGGAAAGCACAGCTGATTGGCGAGCTTCATCGCCTCGCGATGATCGTAATCCATAGCTCCTCCTTTCGTTCTGTTTGATACAAATATATTTTATCATACACTTATTGATTTGTCAAGACACCACACGAAAAAAGTATCATAAACACACGTTCAAAGCAAAAGCTTGCGAGGAAAGCGTCTATTTATGGCACATCTTTTTTGGACGCTCACTACATTATACATACAAAAAGCCTTGAAACGTAAGCGTCTCAAGACTCTATCGTTCAGCAGGGGAAGAAGGATTCGAACCCTCAACAAAGGTTTTGGAGACCCACGTGTTACCATTACACCATTCCCCTTTGGTGAACAACGGATGTATCATAGCACAGATGAGGCGCTTTGTCAACACATTTCGCAAAAACCTTTCATGCTGATTGAAAATTGAAAATTCCGCTTCGATTCAGGGATTTCCCGCGGTTCTTTGATTTGGCTTTCAGCGCCTTGCCAATCTGTTCTTAATTTGTCCTTTCGGCTCTGCCCTCTTGCGCGGATTCTTGCGTTTCGCATATAATGGCAGTGGATTGTATCCAATTTTGTGGAATACGCAGGAAGGATGATTCAATATGCCAAATTTTACCTTGCCCGACGATGTGTTTATCCGGGCGGCGGAACAGTTTCCCACGCCCTTTCATTTATATGACGAAGCAGGCATCCGTAAAACCGCGCGGGCATTGAACGCGGCGTTTGCGTGGGCCGCGGATTTTAAAGAGTATTTCGCGGTAAAGGCGCTGCCCAATCCCGCCATCCTGAAAATCTTCAAGGAAGAAGGCTGCGGCCTGGACTGCTCCAGCGAATGCGAACTGCTGCTCGCGGAAAAGAGCGGCTTCCGGGGCGATGAAATCATGTTCAGCGCCAACGCCATGCCGCCGGAGGAATACGACCACGCCCGGGCGCTGGGAGCCATCGTGAACCTGGACGACATCAGCGACATCGACATTCTGGAAAAACACGGCGGCATCCCGGAAAACGTGTGCATCCGCTACAATCCCGGCGGGAACTTTACCCTGGGCAACGCCATCATGGGCTCTCCCGGCGAAGCCAAGTACGGCTGGACGAAGGAGCAGGTGCCTGTCGGCCTCGCCCGGTTGAAAGCCCTGGGCGCGAAGCGCTTCGGCCTGCACGCCTTCCTGTCCAGCAACACCGTGGACAATTCCTATTATCCCAAGCTGGCGGGCATCCTGTTTGAACTGGGAAAAGAAATGTCAGCGCAGTGCGGGCTGCCGCTGGCGTTCGTGAACCTGTCCGGCGGTATCGGCATCCCCTACCGGCCCGACGCGCCCGCCGTGGACATTGCGGCTGTCGGAGAGGGCGTGCGGAAGGAATATACCCGCGTGTTCGGCGACCCCGCCACAGCGGGCGTCGGCATCAAGACCGAGCTGGGCCGCTACATGACCGGGCCCCACGGCTGGCTGGTCACCCACGCGGTGCATGAAAAGAAAATCCACCGGGACTATATCGGCGTGGACGCCTGCGCCTCCAACCTAATGCGCCCCGCCATGTACGGCGCGTATCACCACATCCACGTCTGCGGGAAGCGGGAAGCCACCGCCGACCACGTTTACGACGTAACCGGCTGCCTGTGCGAGAATAATGACAAATTCGCCATCGAACGTCCCCTGCCGGAGATCAAGAAGGGCGACCTGCTGGTGATCCACGACACCGGCGCCCACGGCTATGCCATGGGCTACCAGTATAACGGCCGCCTGCGCAGCGCGGAGATCCTGTATACAAAGGAAGGTAATTTCCGCCTCATCCGCCGCGCGGAAACCCCGGAGGATTATTTCGCCACGCTGGTCGAATAAAGAACAGCAGGCCAACGCTTGACAGCAGCGCGTTTTTGCTGTATACTTTCCGCAATTGCATACGCGCTGTGAAGCAGAAGGAACGCGGAAAGCCAGCCCAAAGCGAGCCGGGGAGGGTGCAAGCCCGGCGGAAGGAAACGCGCTTCGCCGCTGCCGAGCCATCCGTCCGAAAAGCACAGTAAGGCGGGTCGGGGCCTCACCCGTTATCAGGATCGAGGTGGACGCAGTTTCCCCTATCAACTGCGTCAATTGAAGTGGTACCGCGAATTCAGTGTGTCTGTTCGTCTTCAAGGAGAAACAGACACACTTTTTATTTCATACGAAAAGGAGACTGATTCCCATGCGCTCTGTAAACGCTAATGACCTGCGCGCGCTGTGGCTGCAATTCTTCCAGGAGAAGGGCCACGCCGTGATTCCCTCCGCCTCCGTCATTCCGGAGAACGACCCCACCGTGCTGTTCACCACCGCGGGCATGCATCCGCTGGTGCCTTACCTGCTGGGCCAGAAGCACCCAGCGGGGAACCGCCTCACCGACGTGCAGAAGTGCATCCGCACCGGCGACATCGACGACGTGGGCGACATGAGCCACCTGACCTTCTTTGAAATGCTGGGCAACTGGAGCCTGGGCGATTACTTCAAGAAGGAAATGATTCCCTGGAGCTGGGAATTCCTGACCAGCGAAAAGTGGCTGGGCATCGACAAGGACAAGCTGGCCTTCACCGTGTTCGAGGGCGACAGCGACTGCCCCCGCGACGAGGAAGCCGCCGACCTGTGGCGCTCCTGCGGCGTGAAGGACGACCATCTGTTCTACCTGCCCAAGGAACACAACTGGTGGGGCCCCGCCGGGATCACCGGTCCCTGCGGCCCGGACACCGAAATGTTCATGATCGTGAAGAAGCCCTGCGGCCCCAACTGCTCCCCGGCCTGCAAGTGCGGCGCGTACCTGGAAATCTGGAACGACGTGTTCATGCAGTACAATAAGCAGCAGGACGGCAGCTTCATTCCCCTGGATCAGAAAAACGTGGACACCGGCATGGGCCTGGAGCGCACCGTGTGCGTGCTGACCGGCAAAAAGAGCGTCTACGAAACCGACATCTTTGAACGCATCCTGGCCAAGATCGCGGAACTGTCCGGCAAAACCTACGACGCCGACGAAGCGACTACCAAGGCTTTCCGCATCATCGCCGACCATATGCGCACCGCCACCTTCATCCTGGGCGACCCCCGCGGCGTGTCTCCCTCCAACGTGGACCAGGGCTACATCCTGCGCCGCCTCATCCGCCGCGCCGTGCGCTACGCCATGCAGCTGGGCATGGAAGCGGGCTTCACCTGCGAAATCGCCCAGGTCATCATCGACCAGTACAGCGAAGTGTACCCCGAGCTGAAAGCCAACGCCGCCTTCGTGCTGGAACAGCTGAAGCTGGAAGAAGACCGTTTCGCCCGCACCCTCAAGCAGGGCGAAAAGGAATTCGACAAGGTGTACAACAACATCGTGAACACCCGCGCCCTGCTGGATTCCATCCTGGCCGACGCCGATCCCGTGGCCTGCGCCCAGAACCTGGCCCAGATCAAGAAGCTGCGCCCCTCCCCCGACATGATGCCCATCATCGAAGCGGCGCAGCGGGGCGACCTGGAAGCGCTGAAAGCGGCGATCAATGCCCGCCTTGCCACCCTCACCACCATGGACGGCCGCAGCGCCTTCAAGCTGTACGACACCTACGGCTTCCCCATCGAAATGACCAAGGAGCTGGCCGCCGAAAAGGGCCTGACCGTGGATGAGGACGACTTCGCCCAGCGCTTCAAGCAGCACCAGGAGACCAGCCACGCGGGCGCGGAACAGCGCTTCAAGGGCGGCCTGGCCGACGCCAGCGAACAAACCGCCTGCCTGCACACCGCCACCCATCTTCTGCAGGCCGCCCTGCGCAAAGTCCTGGGCGACGAAGTGCACCAGAAGGGCAGCAACATCACCGCCGAACGCCTGCGCTTCGACTTCACCTTCGGCCGCAAGATGACCCCCGAAGAACTGACCGAAGTGGAACGCCTGGTGAACGTCGCCATCGACGCCAAGGTGCCCGTGACCATGGAAGAAATGACCGTGGCCGAAGCCAAGGCGCAGGGCGCCATGGGCCTGTTCGAGAGCAAGTACGGCGAGCGCGTGAAGGTCTACACCATGGGCCAGTTCTCCAAGGAAATCTGCGGCGGCCCCCACGCCTCCAACACCGGCGACCTGGTCTCCTTCAAGATTCAGAAGGAAGAATCCTCCTCCGCCGGCGTGCGCCGCATCAAGGCGACTATCGGCAGACAAGCATAATAGAACATTCATCAAAAGTGCGCGGTTCACTCCGCGCATTTTTTGTGTGCTTTCATCATTTTTCGCGGAAAAAAGCCTTGCATGAATCCTCTTTCTGTGGTACAATTAAATGGTCAAAGAAAGACAATTTCTTTGGAGGGATGATTCATGCGGTTAAGCGATACGATTGAGAGCTTCATCAAGGCTATGATCCAGGAGGACACGCCCGAAGTGGAGCTGAAACGAAACGAACTGGCGGAGTATTTTCACTGCGCTCCGTCGCAAATCAACTATGTTTTGGCCACGCGCTTCACGCCCGACCACGGCTACGTCACCTCCTCCCAGCGGGGCGGCGGCGGGTTCATCCGCATCGTGCGGGTGCGGCAGAGCGGCGGCGACCATTTGAACTATCTGCTGAACGAGCGCATCGGCGACAGCCTGGACGCCCAATCTGCCCAAGTGCTGTGCGGGCAGCTTGCCGAGCGCAAGGTGGTAACGCCCGCGGAAGCGCAGATGATGGCCGCCGCTGTGTCGCCCCAGGCGCTTTCCGTGCCCATGCCCGAAGCGATGAAGGACGCGCTGCGGGCCAAAATTTTCAAATGCATGTTGCTGTCCGTGATGCAGCAGAAAGCCCGGCAGACCGAAAACGGTTGATTTTGCCGATGTACCAACATCGTTCCCGGCGCATAATATGAGATGCGTCTTTATCTTGAGGAGGAATTTATGCTCTGCGAAGAATGCGGAAAAAACCAGGCGGAGGTGCTCATGACCACCGTGGTCAACGGCCAGTCCGCCACGCGGCACCTGTGCCGGGAATGCCTGAAAAAGTATCAGGCCGGGGATTTGCAGGCCCTGTTGGCAGCGATTCTGTCCACCATGGCCGGCAAGCTCCAGGAGACCGACGAGGAAACGCCGGACATCATCTGCCCCAAGTGCGGGGAGACCTATGCTGAATTCCAGAAAACGGGCATGCTGGGCTGCGCGGAATGCTATCAGGCGTTCCGAAAAGAGCTCGCCCCCGTCATCACCCGCGTCCAGGGCCGCAGCCAGCACGCAGGACGGCGACCGCCGGTCAGCGAGGAAGAACAGGCGCGGCAAACTAAGATGGAAGAACTGCGCAGCCTGATGGAAGCGGCGGTGGCGGAGGAAAACTTCGAGGAAGCCGCCCGGCTGCGGGATGAACTGCGGGCCATGACGCCTGCCCGGGAGGCGAAGGCATGAGCGAAATCGTGGTATCGTCCCGGGTACGCCTGGCCCGGAACTATGAGGATTTGCCCTTCCGGAACAAAATCACCAAAGAGCAGAGCGAGGAATGCGTGCGGCGCACCCTGGAAGCCCTGCGCCCTCTCCCCCAGCCCTATACCTTCCTGCCCCTCAAAGGCATGGAAGCCAACGAAAAGAAAGCCCTGGTGGAAGCGCACCTCATCAGTCCCGACCTGATGGAGCACGAGGAAACCGCCGCGGCGCTGATCCGGGACGACGAAAAGATTTCCGTCCTGATGAACGAGGAAGACCATCTGCGCATTCAGGGCTTCACCCTGGGCGAAAACCTGAACGACGCGGCGGAGTGCGCTTTCTCCATTGACGACGCTTTGCAGGAGCAGCTTTCCTTCGCTTTCGACCCGCAGTGGGGCTACCTCACCGCCTGCCCCACCAACGCGGGCACGGGCCTGCGGGCGTCTGTGATGCTGCATCTTCCCATGTTGACCGCCCAGAAGCAGATGGGCAAGGTGAACCAGATTGCCGCCAAGCTGGGCCTGACCCTGCGGGGCATTTACGGCGAAGGCAGCGAGGCCCAGGGCAATCTGTACCAGCTCAGCAACCAGGTGACGCTGGGGAAAACAGAAAAGGAAATCATCGACGCGGTGGCGGCCACGGCCCGGCAGATGGCCGAGATGGAACGGATCTACCGGCACAAAGCCGAGGACAAGGATGCCGTCGCCTTTGAAGACCAGCTGTTCCGGTCTTACGGCCTGCTCACCAACGCGCGGCGCATGCCGATCAAGGAGTTCATGGCCCACTGGTCGAACCTGCGTCTGGGCGCGGCGCTGGGCAAGCTGCCCGTGAGCCTCAAAACCTGCGACGCCCTGCTCACCGCCGCCCAGCCCGCCCATGTGCAGAAAGCCGCGGGCACGGCGCTGAACGACAAGGATTTGGATGCCTATCGGAGCGAATTGATACGGAATGCGCTGGTATAAGGGATTAGGCAATAGGCATTAGGAGGAAATCCGCCAAAGCCTTCCTGCTTTGTGCTCTATATAAACCGTACTCCGCACTCTGTACTCTCGTTCCCCTACTGCCTATTGCCTAATGCCTAACCCCTCACTCCTATATCAAAACAATCGGAGGATAATAACAGTTTATGCCAATTTTCGGACGATTCAACGAACGGGCGCAGCGGGTGATCGCCACCGCCCAGAAGACCGCCCTGATGCTGGGCCACAGCTTTGTAGGCAGCGAGCATTTTTTGATCGCTTTATTAAAAGAAGCCCGCGACGACGCGCCCGCCCTGCCGGATAACGTGGTGGCGCAGACCGTGACCGAGGCCGTGAAGCAAGTCACGGAGCCCGGCGGCCACACGCCCAATCAGCTGGAAATGACGCCCCGGGTGAAAAAGCTGCTGGAAACCAGCGTGCGGGAAGCGCACCGCCTGGGCCAGCCCTACGTGACGGCGGGCCATTTCTGGCTGGCGCTGCTCAGCGACGACGACAGCGTGGCCATGCAGGTGCTCACCGGCATGGGCTGCGATATTGAAAAGCTGAAAAAGAGCGTGCAGGAAACGCTGGGGAAAAACAGCGTCACGTCCGCCGCGCGCCCGCAGAGCGGCAGCGACGCGGATTCCGCACTGGCGAAGTACGGCCGTGACCTGACCGAAGCCGCCGAAAAGGGCGAGCTGGACCCGGTGATCGGGCGGCAGAACGAGATCGAGCGCATCGTGCAGATTTTGTCCCGCCGCACGAAAAACAACCCGGTGCTCATCGGCGAGCCCGGCGTGGGCAAATCCGCCGTGGCCGAGGGCCTGGCGCAGAAGATCAGCCAGGGCGCGGTGCCTGAAACGCTGACGGACAAGAAAATCATTTCCCTGGACATGGGCAGCATGGTCGCGGGCAGCAAGTACCGGGGCGAATTTGAGGAGCGCCTCAAGAACACCCTGGACGAGGTGAAGAAGCGCGGCGACGTGATTCTGTTCATCGACGAATTGCAGAACATCATCGGCGCGGGCGCGGCGGAAGGCAGCATGGACGCGGCGAATATTTTGAAGCCCGCCCTGGCCCGGGGCGAGATTCAGTGCATCGGGGCCACGACCCTGGACGAGTACCGCAAGCACATTGAAAAGGACGCGGCCCTGGCCCGGCGGTTCCAGCCGGTCACGGTGAATGAGCCCAGCGAGGAAGAAACCATCGCCATCATGAAGGGCCTGCGGGATCGCTACGAAGCTCACCACAAAGTGCGCATCACCGACGAAGCGCTTGAAGCCGCGGTGAAGCTGAGCAACCGCTACATCGCCGACCGCTTCCAGCCAGACAAGGCCATCGACCTGATGGACGAAGCGGCATCCCGGGTGCGCATCCAGGCCTTCACCGCGCCGCCGGACGTGAAAGCCCAGGAAAAGAAGCTGGAAAGCGTGCTGCGGGAAAAGCGCGAGGCCATCGACAAGCAGGACTACGAGAAGGCCGCCGCCCTCCGCGACGAGGAACACACCCTCCGGGCGGAGATCGAGGAAAAGCGCGCCGCCTGGGAGAAGCAGAAATCCACCGCCAAGGACACCGTGGGCGAGGAGGAAATCGCCCAGGTGGTGGCGGGGTGGACGGGCATCCCGGTCAAGAAGATGACCGAAGAGGAATCCGAACGCCTGCTGCATCTGGAAGACCTGCTGCATAAGCGGGTGGTGGGCCAGAGCGAAGCCGTGTCCGCCGTCAGCCGGGCCATCCGCCGGGCCAGGGCAGGGCTCAAGGATCCCAAGCGTCCCATCGGCAGTTTCATCTTCTTAGGCCCCACGGGCGTGGGCAAAACCGAGCTGTGCCGCGCCCTGGGCGAAGCAATGTTCGGGGACGAGGACGCCCTCATCCGCCTGGACATGTCCGAGTATATGGAGAAGCACACCGTCAGCCGCATGGTGGGTTCGCCCCCCGGCTACGTGGGCTACGACGAGGGCGGGCAGCTCACCGAGGCCGTGCGGCGCAAGCCCTACTCCGTGGTGCTGTTTGACGAAGTGGAAAAGGCCCATCCCGACGTGTTCAACATCCTCTTGCAGATTTTAGAAGACGGACGCCTCACCGACAACATGGGCCGGGTGGTCAGCTTCAAAAACTGCGTCATCGTGATGACCAGCAACGCGGGCGCTCAGTCCGCCCAGCGCACCAGCCTGGGCTTCGGCGCGGGCATGGCCGACGCCATGGACTACGAGCGCATGCGGGAAAAGGTGCTTTCGGACATTAAGTCCGTGTTCCGGCCCGAGTTCCTCAACCGCGTGGACGAGATCATTGTGTTCCATAAATTGGAGCAGAAGGACATCGAAGCCATCGCGTCCCTCATGCTGGGTCAAGTGGCCAAGCGCCTCCGGGAACGGGAAATCACCCTCACCTATGGGGACGACGTGGTGGCCCATCTGGCTCAGGCGGGCTTCGACCCCCAGTACGGCGCGCGGCCTTTGCGCCGGGTGATCCAGCGCACCATCGAGGACGCCCTCAGCGAAAAGCTCATCGCCGGGGAAATCCACCTGGGCGGCACGGTGAACATGCGCATGGACGGGGAACAAATCGTATTTGAGCAAGCAAACACGCCCTCGGCATAACAGCATTGGAAGCAAAAAACAGCACAGCCGGAAAGTTGGCTGTGCTGTTTTTTGTTTTCAGGCGTCACTTAAATTCCATCCGGGAGAATATGCCATCCACAAAAACCTCGCGCGCGCGGATGTGCTCACGGATATTCTCCAGATCATATTCCTGCCCGGGCACATCAGGCCATTTTTCCCGTTCCCGCTGCCATACCTCGGCCGGGATTTCTTTCTCGAACGCTTCAAACAGCTGCATGATATACGCCTCATTCAAGACGGTTTTCCGCAGCTCAAAGTAACGTTCTCGCAGCAGATCGGGGAACAGCCTTTCCAGCCTCTGCCACAAAAGGCTTTCATTGCCCTGATACGTATCTTCCGTTTTTTCCGGGCTGAACACGCCTTCCCCGTTGTAATACAGGCCGAAGCAGGTGTCCAGGTCATACAGCATGGGATACCACACCTGCCCGTCCAGCGTAGCCAGCAGCACGTTTTTGGCCATATTGTCCGACGTGTTGGTGTACCAGACAAAGCAATAATAATTCAGCGCGGCGTCCAGATTGAAATACTCGCTGAAATGATCCCGGAATTCCTCGTCCGTGCTGTTCATGACGAAGCGAATGGCCCTGTTCAGCTTTTCATACGCCTTTACCAGCCCATCCAGATCGTCCTCGGGCCCGTGCTTGAGATCCCAATCGGTATCCTGGAAGCCCGACGCTTCCCCCTCAAACCGCACCGCGGGCGGGGATGAATGCTCCGCGCTCATCAGCAGATGGTTTTCATTCTTCTTGCTCATGCCGAACATCCAGCCATCCTTGGGGATGTTCACAGTATACAGGCCCCGGTACTCTCCGTCCACATACAGTTCCACCGGGAAGCCATCCGTCTGCCCGCAGTTGGGCGCGTCCGGGAAAATACCGTAAGGGCGGTTCATATCAGCGGCCAGGCGCGCGCCGACAATGTTGCGGGCCTGCGTGCTGTCCTGGTAATTGGCTTTCAGAACGTATTTGCTGTGTTTGCCCCAATCCTCCCGGAAGCTCACTTTCTGTTTGTTTTCGTAGGTATCGTCAGTATAGAATTTCACGGTGTAGTTTTTCTTCGGATACCTCGCTGTGAACCCGCCCTGCAGTTTGACCAGGGCAGGGTATGTAAAGCTCACGTTCCGGTCGGTATACGTCAATTTTGCTTCCGCCGGATAGTACTTATCTTCCAGTCCCAGCACGCCCGGCATCCAATTGCTTACCACTTCCACCCGCGGCAGGCTTTCTTCCTCTTCCCCGCGGCAAACGCATGGCATCATTGCCAATACCACAGCGGCAACCAGACAAGCGATTCTTTTCATTTTCTTTCCCCACCCGTTCTATCATTGTGCCGTGTTGACGCAATACCGTACGTCCATACAAAAAACAGCGATGCGGACGGCTTTCACCCCCGCATGGCTGTTTTCCGTACAGCGGCGGCAGGATGTGTCGCGCTGCTTTACGCGGCCCTTGCTTTTACTTCGTCATGAACAGCACGCCCAGGGTGCCGGGGCCGCAGTGGCAGGCCACGGTGCAGTTGGCGGTGGTCACGTAAATATTATCGTCCTTGAAATCGGAATACTTCTTGATCGTTTCCCGGGCCGCTTCCACCGCGGTTTCTTCCACTGTCGAATGGGTAATGAAGATGCGGTCCAGGCGGATGTCCTTTTGATCTTTCAATATTTCCTTGACATACTTTTCCACGCACTTGTCGAAGCTGCCCCGGAACTTATCCACCATTTTCATTGCGCCGTCGGTCACGGCGATTTCGGGCTTGATCCTGAGCAGCTTGCCGCCCAGCGCCACCACGGAGGAGCAGCGCCCGCCCTTCTGCATGTAATCCAGCCGTCCCAGGATAAAGCTGGCATACACACGGCTGCGCAGGGCGTTCAGCTGGGAAGCGATTTCCACGCCGGACAGGCCCTTCTGCGCCAGCTCCGCCGCTTCGATCACCAGATGCCCCTGGCCGGTGGACAGGTTCATGCTGTCCACCACGTATACGTTGGGGAAATTCGCCGCGGCGATGGTGGCGTTCTGATAGCAGGCGGAGAACAGGGAACCGATGGTGATATGGATCACCGCGTCGTACTTGGAAGAGAACTCCTTGAACACCTTGCGGTAGGAATCCACGTTCACCGCGGAGGTGCTGCACAGGGCGCCGCCGTTATCCACATGGCGGTAAATGTCCTGGGGCGTAATGTCCACATTATCCAGGAAGGACACCCCATCCTTGATCACGGAAAGCGGGGTCAGCGTGATATCGTACCTGGACAGCAGTTCCGGCGACAGGTCGCACGTGCTGTCGGAAGTCACCTTAATGTTCATAACAATCTCCTTCATCCGGTAGCGATTTCAGGAAATACCAAACAAGCTGATTGTATCACATTGCTTCTTTTTTGTCATCTGTTTTTCTGAAATTGACTGCCATTTTTCCATATTTTTTCCCATTTCAAGGAAGAGGGAGGAGCCTTTTTCCGATGGCGGAAGTGAGAAAAGTTGGCCTTCGCCGATTTTTCCACCGATTTTGCGGCCAGAAATTGTAGATTCTTTGAAAAAATGCTTGCATTTTACCACAAGATATGCTATGATATTCAAGCTGTCATGAACGGGTGAAGTGTGTCAACCCAGCGCTCCCCGCATGACGAATTCCCGGGGAGGTAATGACAATGGGCAAGTTTTGTGAAGTGTGCGAAAAGGGCTTGATGACCGGCCATAACGTGAGCCACTCCAACCGCAAGAGCAGCCGTACTTGGGCTCCCAACGTACAGCCCCTGCGCGTGATCATCGATGGTCGCCCCATGCGCCTGAACGTTTGCACCCGCTGCCTGCGCACCATGCGCAAGTCCGGCGCGATGCAGGCTTTCGCCGCTCCCGCTGCGGAGACCGTAGTGGAAGAAGCCTGATGGACAACGCACCGCAATGAACCACCTGAGAATGGGTGGTTTTTTGCGTTTTTGGAAGAAAATAAAAAGCCTTCCCCTTGAGGGGAAGGTGCCGCCGCAGGCGGCGGATGGGGTGTTCTCTGGAATCTGAATTAAACGCTCAGTTTCTTTTCCATGATCTGGGCGGTAGCCACATACATCACCGCCGCGACCACCAGGGACAGGCCGCCCCGCACCAGCATCATCGTGACCACGTTCGGGATGTTCCGGATGGCGATGCCTTCCAGCCAGCCGAAGGCCCAGTTGAGAACCAGGAAGATCACAAAGCTGATCACGCCGTTGAAGGATTTGCCGTTGAGCAGTGCGGCGCTGATCACGTCCGCCAGGTACGCGGTGACAACGGTAGTGATCCAGCCCGCCAGCAGACTGAACGTAAACGCTGCCAGGGCGTCGGATGTCAGCGGGATTTCTTCATTGAAGGACTTGATTATATCCTGGATCATCTGCCAGACTTGGTTCAGCTGTCCCTGTTTCGCGAAGAGAAGCGAAATATCCAGCGCGCCCAGGGCGAAGTAGAACGCGCCGGTCAGGGCAATGGACAGGCCGTTTTCCAGCACCTTCGCGCCTAAAATCTTGTAGCAGCTGTTGGGCGTCATGAACAGCATGTAGCCCTGCTTGGTGTTCATGTCCCGGTGCAGGGTGATGACGCTCTGCAGCCCGATAAACAGCACCCCGAAAATGGCAAGCATCATGAGGATGGCGATGGAAGCAGCCAGGCCGTCTTCCTTTTCCATATATAGAGAAACCAGGAACCAGCTCTCCACCGCGGCGGTGATGCCCAGCAGAATCAGCTTGGTGATCCAGGTTTTGCGGAATTCGTATTTCATCAGCTTGAACATGGTTTCAGCCCTCCGTATGTCCGTAGATTTGGCGGTAGCGGTCCGCCATGGAAACGCCCTGCTGGGTGCGCATGTCTTCCAGGTCCACGTTCTCGATCAGCTTGCCTTCCTTGATGAACACCGCCCGGTCGGCGATGGCTTCCATTTCTTCCACCAGATGGCTGGACAACAGCAGCAGCTTTTCTTCCGTGGCGTAGCTCAGAATGCAGGCGCGAATCTCGTCCCGGGCCAGCAGGTCGATGCCGTTGAAGGGCTCGTCCAGCATGTATACGTCGGCGTCCCTCGCCATGGTGACGGCAATTTTCAGCTTCGCCATCATGCCGGAGGACAGGGCCTTGGTTCTCAGGTTTTCCGTCAGCTCCATCTGCTTGAGCAGGGTCAGGTAGCGGTCATAGGAGAAATCCTCGAAGAAGTCCTGATAGTATTTCCCCACGTCCTTAACGGTCATCCAGGTGTAGAAGTAAGGCTCCGTGGACATATAGGCCACGTGCTTCCGGCTTTCGATGCTCACCGGCTCGCCGTTGAAGCACACCATGCCGTAGGTGGGCTTGAGCAGCCCGGCGGCCAGCTTCATCCAGGTGGTTTTGCCGCTGCCGTTGGGCCCCAGCATGGCGTAGACATGGCCCTTTTCCAGCTTCATGCTGATGTGATCCACCGCTGTTTTGGAGCCGAATTGTTTGGTTACTTCTTTGCTTTCCAGCATTGCTTATTCTTCCTCCCTTAATATCATGCGGGCGGCGCTTTGCGGCGTTTCGCCCAGCTGTGCCATGCGCTGCAAAAAATTCTTCACCGTCTGCCGGATGAAATCATTCCGCGCCGAAGCGATGACCGTTTCATCCCCTGTGACGAATGTTCCCATCCCCCGGCGGGTTTCGCACAGGCCGGTCTTTTCCAGCTCCTGATACACCCGTGCCGCCGTGTTGGGATTGATCTCAAAGCGCAGCGCCAGGTCGCGTCCTCCCGGCAGCTTCTCCCCCGGCTTTCGCCTGCCGGTGATGATGTCCGTTTCCAGGGCGTTCATCACTTGCAGCCAAATGGGCCGGTTCGCGTCAAACTCCATGCGCCGTCCTCCTTTCGCGTTACTTAGTGTACTGTGC
Organism: uncultured Eubacteriales bacterium; assembly: GCA_902795275.1. Taxonomy (GTDB): domain Bacteria; phylum Bacillota; class Clostridia; order Christensenellales; family Aristaeellaceae; genus RUG563. The sequence continues at coordinate 37,379 of CADBKQ010000002.1, forward strand.
ATATAGTACACTAATATTCTGATTTTGTCAATACGTTTTGAAAAAAAGTTTTTGCGCCGTCCTTTTCGCGGAAATGGCGCGCAAAATCTCCCCAAAAGCCTTGATTAAACAGGCAAAGCGCTGTACAATAAATAAAACCGGCGCTGCGCCGCCGGTGGCCTGACGGAAGAAAAAGGAGCGACAGCCCATGGACCGGAAAGATGAAATCATCCAGATGCAAAATGAAATCATGCAGGGCCTGCTGCGCCAGCGGATGCAGCTGCTCAGCGAGGATTTGTGGGGCATCAAGCCCGTATCCCCGGAAGACGGAGAACCCGCCGCGGAAGTCTCCCCCGCTTCGCCTGCGGCGGAAGCAGCGCCCGCAGCGGCGGAAAAGAAAGAGAATAAAAAGGAAGAAAAGCAGCAGGAAGAGGAGCAGCCCGCCGAAAGCATGGAGGACTTGAAAAAGGAGCTTCACGGCTACATCGGCCTGGACACCATCAAGGACGAAGTGGACAGCCTGGTGAACTGGATCGAAATCTGCAAGGCCCGGAAGGAACACGGCCTGCCCGCTCCCGACCTGTCGCTGCACATGGTGTTTTCCGGCAATCCCGGCACGGGCAAAACCATGGTGGCCCGCCTTATGAGCCGCATTTACAAGAGCCTGGGCGTATTATCGAAAGGCCATCTGGTAGAAGTGGATCGCTCCGGGCTGGTGGCGGGCTACGTGGGCCAGACCGCCATCAAGACCAGCGAGGTCATTGAGAAGGCCAAGGGCGGCGTGCTGTTCATCGACGAAGCCTACGCCCTCACCAACCGGGGCAGCACGGACTACGGCCAGGAGGCGGTGGACACGCTGCTCAAAGCCATGGAGGATATGCGGGAGGATCTGGTGGTGATCGTGGCGGGGTACACGGAATTGATGAAGGCCTTCATCCATTCCAACCCCGGCCTGGAAAGCCGCTTCAACCGGTTCATGTTCTTCCCGGATTACACCATCGACGAGATGGTGGGTATCTTCAACATGCGCTGCGGCAAGAGCGGCTACACTCTGGCCGAGGGCGCGGAGGATACGCTTCGGGAAATCCTGGAAGAAGAAAGCAAGGACGTGGAGAGCTTCGGCAATGCCCGGGGCGTGCGCAACCTGTTTGAGCGCGCCATCGCCGCCCAGGCGGACCGGCTGGCGCAGGGCAAAGAGGAGATCAATAAGAACACCCTCATGAGCCTGAAATCCGAGGACTTGCGCGCCGCGCTGGAGGATAAAAAGGCCGAGGCGGGACAAAAAGAATCAGAAGATGGAAAGGAATAATCATATGAATATTGTTTGCCTGGATTTGGAAGGCGTGCTGGTGCCGGAAATCTGGATCGCGTTTTCCCAGGCCAGCGGCATCCCGGAGCTGCGCCGCACCACCCGGGACGAGCCGGACTATGACAAACTGATGAAATGGCGCATCGGTATCTTGAAGGAGCACGGCCTGGGGCTAAATGAAATCAAGAAGGTCATTGAGACCATCGACCCCATGCCCGGCGCGAAGGAATTTCTGGACGCGCTGCGGGAGGAAACCCAGGTGCTGATCCTGAGCGACACCTTCACCCAGTTCGCCTCTCCCCTCATGAAGAAGCTGGGCTGGCCCACGATCTTCTGCAACACGCTGGAAGTGGCCCCCGACGGCACGGTGACGGGCTACATAATGCGGGTGGCACAGTCCAAGCTGTCCACCGTGAAGGCCCTGCAATCCGTGGGCTTTGACACCATCGCCGCGGGCGACAGCTTCAACGACCTGGCCATGATCCAGGCCAGCAAGGCGGGCTTCCTGTTCCGCAGCACGGAGCAGATCAAGAAGGATCACCCCGAGCTGCCCGCCTTTGAAAGCTATGACGAGCTGCTGGCGGCGATCCGCGCGGAATTGTGAGATAAGGAACACAAAAGCATGGGCATTGAACTTGTGATCAAAATCGGCTCCATGGCGCTGATCCGCCGGGAGGACAACGACATCGACTACAACATTTTCGCGCGCCTCAGCAGTGAGCTCAGGCCCGGGATGCTGCTGGTATCCTCCGGAGCCACGGAGATCGGGCGGCTGGACTATTACAAGCGCACCGGCTGCACCCTGACCGGCGACCCGGAGCAGAACAAAACCGACTACTCCGCCCAGGGGCAGGCAATCCTGATGGAAAACTACCGCCGGTTCATCAAGCCGGAGTACGGCGTGCGCCAGGTGCTGGTGGAGCACAACCACTTTAACGACCCCCAGAAGCGCGCGCATCTGTACGGGCTTTTGCAGCGGGCGGCGGCGCAGCGGGCCATTCCTATCATCAACTACAACGACTGCGTGAGCGACGAGGAAAACCGCAAGATGGAGCTGGCCACCCTCCAGTCCCAGCATCCCGGCGCGCAGGTGGTGGAGTGCGTGGACAACGACGAAACGGCGGCGGTGATTGCCGAGCTGGTGCAGACAAAAAAACTGATCCTGCTCACCTCCACCGACGGCATCTACGCCGACCCCAACGACCCCGGCACCTTGGTGAAGGAGATCACCGCGCCGGACGCGGAAGCGCTGGAAGCCGCCGTCCGCGAATGGCAGACCCACTGCGTGGGCGCGTCCCGGGCCGGGGCCAACGGCGCGGGGGCCAAGCTGGAATACGCCCTGCGCAGCGCCAAGACCGGCGTGGAGGTGCTCATCTCCCACGCCCGCAACCCCCTCCAGAAAATCCTGTCCGGCGAAGCGAGAAGGACGAGGATTTGCGTTGAAGGAAGGGATTAGGGAATAGGGATTAGGGATTAGTCATCATCTTCCCGCAATTCCTATTCACTCATCCCCCATATCCTGACGCCCGCCGCCTTCCTATACAGAAGTGACGGAACGGTAAGTTTCCTAATCCCTATTCCCTAATCCCTATTCCCTAATCCCTATTCCCTAATCCCTACTATTCCCTAAAACAGAAAGTGAGGCTGACTCCCATGATTGATCCCCGTTACGACACCCAATTGCTCATCGAAGGCCACGACCTGGACGAAGACGAGATCCGGGATTACTTCATTGAAAACCTGCCCGGCGACTGCCTGCTGGTGGTGGGCGACGACGAGCTGATCAAGATCCACTTCCACAGCAACGAACCCTGGAACGTGCTGAAATACTGCGCCACCCTGGGTGAGATCCACGACATCGTGATCGAGGACATGGACCGCCAGTCACGCGGCCTGCAGGGCTGAAATCATCGGCTGCGCGAAAACGCGGCGCTCTCCAGGCGGAAAGCAGCCGCGTTTTTTTGCTTGACAGGAAGCGGAAAAACAGGTATAATAAGCAAGCATTTCGGAAGGAATGCCCTGCCGGCGTGATGGAATTGGCAGACGTGACGGACTCAAAATCCGTTGAGCTAATCACTCGTGTGGGTTCGAGTCCCACCGCCGGCATCGAAAAAAGAGCTCTGGTTTCCAGGGCTCTTTTTTTCATGCAGTCCTCCGACAAAAGGCCCAGTCCTTTTCGGAAAGGCATTACGCCGTTTTCCTCCTGGGCAGTTTCCAGCCGGCCAAAGCCCGCTGTCCCTCGGGGGTGACGGGCTTGATCCATTTGCCCCGGAACAGATGCGCCTGCATCATCCCATAGCGGATGGGCTCGTCGATATAGCAGCAGGCGAACACGACCAGCGTCGGCAGCTTCCACACCATGCCGGTGAGCCACACGCAGGGAATGAGCATCGCCCACATGAACACGATTTCCAGCACAGTGCCGAAGGTGGCGTCCCCCGCGGCGCGGAAGGTGTCGTTCTGCGTCCAGTTGCCCATGCGGATGATCGCCACCAGGCAGAAGATCACGATCATGCCAAAGGCGATGGAAAAGCTGTCGCCGGTCATGCCCATGATATTCAGGATGGGCGTATGCAGCAGGATCAGCAGCAGCCCCACGGCGCCGATGATCCCCTGGCACAGGTACACCAGCCGCCAGGCCCGGCGGTATGCCAGGTCAATGTTTCCGGCGCCCACTTCCTTGCCGACAAGTATCGACGCTGCGTTGGAAAACCCGGCAAAGAAGCCGATGATCAGCCCTTCCAGGGTGCGGAACACAGCTAAAGCGGCGATGGCCTCCTCCGGCTGACGGCCCAGCACCACATTGATCACCATGTTGCCCACGCCGATTAAGATTTCATTCATCAGAATCGGGAAGCACTTCCGGAAATACGACCGGAGCAGTTCCCCGTTCCAGCGGAAATGCCGCCGGAGAGCGAACAGATAGGGATGGCCGTTGCGTTTCGCAAGCACAGCCACCACGCCCACGCTGACGCTCTGGGCAATCACCGTAGCCAGCGCCGCCCCGCGCACGCCCAGAGCGGGCGCGCCAAGATTGCCGAAGATCAGCACCCAGTTGAGGACGATGTTCACACCTACGGCGATGAAGGAGCCGTACATGGGAATCGTCACCCGCTCGGTGCTTCGCAGCAGCGACGCCATGGCCATGGACAGCACCATCAGCGGATAGGAAAAAGCCACGATCCGCAGGTATTCCACGCCGATAGCCTGAATGGATTTCTTGTCCGTATACAGCCGCATCACCGTTTCCGGGAAGAACAGGCCCAGAGCGAAAAAGATGAAGGCCACCGTCAGCATGCAGGTCAGGGTCAGGCCATAGGAGCGGTTGATGCCATCGTCATCCTTCGCGCCCCAATACTGGGAGAAGAACAGCATGCCGCTGCCCACAAAGCCCCAATAGCAGCTGAACATCAGCGACGAAAACTGGGCGCACAGGCCCACCGCGCCCACTTCCGTTTTACCAAGCGACGCGATCATCATGGTGTCCACCATGGAGCCCGTGGTGGTGAGCAGGTTTTGCAGCGCCACCGGCACCGCGATGACTGCCACTTTCTTCAAAAAGTCTTTCCAATCAAACCTTTGTGCGTTCATCCTGTCCTCCGCATTACCATTCTTTGACACACAGGCTTCATTATAACAGTATTCCCGCAAAAAGAAAAGCGTCTGCGAAAGAAAAAGCGCCCCTTAGCGAGGGACGCAGATCATTCCAGGAATTCATTTTACTTCGTTGAGCTCAGACAGCGCATCGTAGCAGAAGTTTTCCGCCTGGCCTTCGTCGTAGCTCATGCCCAGCCCGGTTTCATAGGCGTTGAGGGCGGCCTGGATCACGCGCTGGTGGGTGGAGTCCAGGTGCTTGAGCGCCCATTCCCCGCCCTCTTTCTTGCTCAGCATCAGGTTTTCCCGTTCATACGCCACGGCCCGGCAGAGGTTCAGCACGTAGTACACAGGCTTTTCATGCAGATGTTCCGCCGCGTCCTGCACGTCTTGCCGGATGGAGCAGAGCACGTCCTCCCGTTTCGGCCGGTCAAACACCCGCGGCACGCTGGGGCCATACAGCGAAATGCCGTAGGCGTACAGGGAGGCGATGTGGCAGGTCAGGTCCGGATCCTCGCCGTGCATGCGGGTGCAGAAGCCGCGGGCGTCCCGTTCGTAATCCCGCTTGTGGTAATTGGAATAATGCAGTTCAAAGGGCATGGGATAAGGCACACGGCTGCAATACTTTTCCAGCACCACGCTCATTTCAAAGCCTTCCGGCGGCGCTTCCGGGCCGAGGGAGTACAGCAGCTCCACCAGCTCGATTTTCTTTTCGACGGAGACCCGCTTGCGCACAACCACCAGGAAATCAATGTCGCTGTGATCCCATAAGAAGCACCGCGCCGCCAGCGACCCATGCAGGTAAACTCCTACCAGGTTGTCCTGCAAAATGTACAGGTACCTTTCCTTGACGAACTGAATCAGCTTCAGCGCGTCGGTGTAATTCTTGGGCGGAAGAACGCCCCCCGCCAGCAGGTCGCAGATGGCCGCGCACGCTTCCTGTTCGTCGGGGCCGTCAAGGATGAGGAACACGGGGTCGCTGCCCGTCACGCCCAGGCACAGGATACCCAGCATGGATTTCCCATTGAAGGTGCGGTTCCGATGCTCAAATTTGACGCTCGAAGAAAACTGGTTCGCCGTGTTCACCAGCCGCTCGCTTTGCTTTCTGCTCATCGGCGTGACGCCGGACAGATTGAGCACCTTTCTGATCATCTTTCCGTTCCCCATCCTGTCTTTGGTTTTTCGGGAGGATTCTGCTAATCCCTATTCCCTCATACCCTGACGCCCGCCGCTTTTCCATACGGAAGCGGCGGGACGGCGAACCGCGCTTCGCGCCGGTTGCCTCGTCATACTCCCTAATGCCTATTCCCTAATTATCTCCATCAGCTTCCGCATCCGGTGATTCGCGCCGGATTTGCCGATGGGATTTTGCAGCATCTGGCCCAATTCTTCCAGCGAGGCTTCTGGATGGAGCATCCGCAGCCTGCCGATTTCCTGAAGCTCCGCGGGCAATCCGCTGAGGCTGTGGGCCAGGGAATAGGCCACGATGGCCTGCGCCTGGCTTTCCCCGGCGGACAATTGCTTTTTCAGGTTCGCTTCGTCGCAGTTGCGGGCCCGGTTGGCGCGGTTCCGGGCGTCCCGGTTAATCCGCGTGTTTTCCATGTCCAGCAGCGCACGGTGCGCGCCCATCAGGGCCAGGCAGGAAACCACGTCGTCGCCCCTGCGCACATACACGATCTCCCCGTCCCGTCGATGGGCCACTCTTCCCTCGATGCCGCTTTTTTCCAGCATTTTGATCAGCGTGTCGGAGCGCGCGGCGGAAGAAATAAACTCCAGCCGGTATTCCTGCTCGGGCGCGGTGACCGAACCGCCGCCCAGGAACGAAGCCCGGATGAACGCCGCCCGGCAGCAGCGCCGCGTCATAGCGGCGCGGGGCACGCCCTTGAACACCGGCCCGGCCTCCGATTCCTGAATCATGCGCAGGGCGATCAGCAGCCGCCTGCTGTCCGCTTCCGGCACGGTAAGAATGGAAAGCCGCCTGCCGCCCAAACGTTTGTGCCGGTTGAATTCCAGCTGCGGCGTGATTTCCATGCGGCGCTTCAACAGCAGAAAGATTCGCTTCGCCAGCGCGGAGTTTTCCGTTTCATAGACCACGCGAATTTTGCCGCCGCCCGCCAGCCGCAGGGACGCGCAGCACTGGGTCAGCGCGCTGAGCTCCGCCAGCATACAGCAGTTTTTTTCCGGCTGGATGCGCAGCAGCTCTTCCTTCACATCGCCGGAGAAGCTCATGGGTCCTCCCCCACGATACGCACTTCGGGCTCCAGGCGCACGCCGTACTTTTCCATCACGCGCTCCTGCACTTCCTCCATCAGCTTCAGGAAATCTGCCGCCGTAGCCCCGCCTTTATTAATCAGAAACCCGGCGTGTTTTTCGCTGACCTGCGCGCCGCCGACGGACAGGCCCTTGAGCCCCGCGCCTTCGATCAGCGCCCCGGCGAAATGTCCGGCGGGACGCTTGAAAAAAGAGCCCGCGCTGGGGTATTCCAGCGGCTGCTTTTCCTTGCGGCGGGCAGCGTAGTCCCGCATAGCCGTTTCAATTTCCTTGGGGTCGCCGGGCGTCAGGCGGAACTGCGCCCCCAGGATAACCCAGGGCTCCTCCATGGCGCGGGTATGCCGGTAAGAAAAACGCATGTCACTGCCGGGAATATCGCGCACGGCGCTGCCATCGAAAACGCGGACGAAATCCACCGTATTTCCCAGTTCTCCGCCGTAAGCCCCGGCGTTCATATACACCCCGCCGCCAACGGAGCCGGGAATGCCCTGGGCAAACTCCAGCCCCGTGAGCGCCGCCTCCTGCGCCTGCCGGGCCAGCACGCTGAGCAGCGCGCCTGATTGGGCATACAGGCAGTTTTCTTTCCGCGTGATGCCGGAGAACGCCTTACCCAGGCGAATCACCAGCCCCCGGAAGCCGCCGTCCCGCACCAAAAGATTGGAACCGTTGCCCATCAGCAGCACGGGGATTTTCTCTTCCCGCGCCACTTTCAGCAGCGCGGCTGCCGCTTCTTCGCTGCCGGGTTCTGCAAAATAGTCGGCCGGGCCACCCACGCGGAGGGTGGTAAACTTATCCAAAATTACACCTTTGCTCCCCTGAATTGCTTCATTCTGGATATTTATTCTTTCAAAAAAGTCCATTTTCGATCATTCACCCGTTTCATTATATCAAAATTCCCGCCGCACTGCAAGTGCCGCGGGAGCTATTTTATCAGATTTTTTATGATTTTATACCATTTCTTACATTTTCGGGAGAACTATTAATAATCCCATCTATTCTTTGTGCAAAATGGCCATAATCTCTTCTTTCGATACATCATCCCACAGTCGGATACGCCAGCAGGGCAGCAGGCGCTTTGACCCTCAAATCGTATCCGTCGGCAGGCAGCAGGGCGCTGGTGCCCGCGGGCACGGTCAGCTCGCCGCCCTCCCAGGAAATGTGGCATTCCCGCACAGCGGTAAAGAACGCGAAACGCCGGGAATCCGCGGGCAGCACGCTGTCAAACGCACAGAGCCGATCCAGGCCAAAATGCTTTTCATTCAGCAGGCGGAACCGTCCGGGGCCAATCGGGATTTCCCGCACGGGCTCGGGCTGGGAATGCACGTCCACCACGTCCACAGCTTTCTCGATGTGCAGTTCCCGGCGGTTGCCCTGGGCGTCCTTGCGATCCCAGTCATAGAAGCGGTACGTCACGTCGCTGGACTGCTGAATCTCATACAGGATGATGCCCGCGCCGATGGCGTGCACCGTGCCGGCGGGAATATAGAAGGTCTGCCCCGCCCTGACCTTGACTTTCCGCAGCAGCGGCTCCACCGCCGCGCCTTCCTGGGAAGCCTTGCGCAGCGCGTCCTTGTCGGTGCCGGGCTGCACGCCAAACACCAATTCCGCGCCGGGGGCGGCAAACAGGATATGCCAGGCTTCAGTTTTGCCCTGCTTGCCTTCCACCCGGGCGGCATAAGCGTCGTCCGGGTGTACCTGCACGCTCAGCTTGTCCTTCGCGTCCAGGAGCTTGAGCAGCAGCGGGAAGGGATAGGCAAAGCCGGGGCCGGTGAGCTTTTCGCCGTACAAGTCGATCAGGTCGGTCAGCTTCCGCCCTTCCGGGTCGCGGCTTTCCAGGCCGGGAATCGCGCTGATTTCCAGGCTTTCGCCGGTGCGCGCATCGGGAATATCCCGCCCGAACATCATCCGCAGGCCTTCGCCGCCCCAAGGCGTAGCGCCGCCGCAGCGATAGGCGGGCGACATGGGAATGGGGGCAATGGGCATGGCGTGTTCCTCCTTTTGTTTTAGGGATTAGGGAATAGGGAATAGGGATTAGGGAGTATGACGAGGCAACCGGCGCGAAGCGCGGTTCGCCGTCCCGCCGCTTCCGCATGGAAAAGCGGCGGGCGTCAGGGAATGAGGGATTAACAGAGTATAACCCTTTTCTGCGGTTGATGCAAGCGCAGGTTTTCCGTTTGTTTCGGCCCTATCGCTCCATTGTGTTCGGGATGACAGTCGGGGCTAACTCCTAATCCCTATTCCCTATTCCCTAATCCCTTTTTTATTCCACACTCTTGGTAGCAATCACGTCCACACCGGTGCCGCAAACGTCGGGAATCAGCACGTCCCCGGCGTGGATGGGCGCGGAGAAGGGCTTTTCCATGACCGCCTTCATGCACTCGTCAATCAGCTTCTTGGGGATGGGCGTGCGGGTTTTCAGGCTGACGGGCATTTCCCGATCCTTCACCGGGGCCACGGCGGTGACCATCCGCAGCGGGGCCACGCATTCCTGGCGGGCGTAAGCGTCGCCGCGCTTGCAGGTGTTGCCGGTGACGGAGATCACGTTTTCTCCCTCGTGGGTCACTTCCATCCGGCAGCCCACGGGGCAGTTGATGCAGGTGATGATTTCAGTGGTGGCCATTTTTCATTCCTCGCTTTTCTTTCCGGCCAGCCGCACGATCGCGCGGGCAAAGATCCGGGCGTTCTGGAAGACGGATTCTTCGGTGATAAATTCGTCGGCCTGGTGCGCCATCTCCACCTCGCCGGGGAACAGCGCGCCGAAGGCCACGCCTTCTTCCATGGACTGGGCGTAGGTGCCGCCGCCGATGGCGATGGTTTTCTTTTCGCCGCCGGTGACTTCGTGGTAGGCTTCCAGCAGTTCCTGCACCAGCTCGGTCTGGTCGCTGACGAAGTGCGGCGGACGGGTGTGCTCGTCGGTGGCTTTCAGGAATTTCAACCGCTGGTTCAGCAGTTCATACATTCTCTCCGGGTTGAACAGCACAGGATAGCGCACGTCCATCACGGCGGACACACGGCCGTGCTCAATGCGGATGATGTCCAGGCTGCCGGTGAGGGCGCCGGAAATATCGTCCCGCATGGCAATGCCCAGGTTTTCGCCGTGGTAGGTCATGCCGATGGTATCGGCCATTTCCAGCAGCGCGCCCTGGACGCCCAGAGCTTTGAAGATCAGCAGCATCTGGCCGATGGCGTTGCGCCCGTGCTCGGGCATGGCGGCATGGCCGGTAACGCCGGTGGTTTCGATAATCACCGCGCCGTTGCCCAGGGTGGTTTTCACGGGGAAGCCCAGCTGTTTTCCCGCTTCCTCGGCCTTCTTCGCGGTTTCCTCGTCGCCCTCCACCAAGGCGGAGGCGAAGCCCGGCACCACGTTGGCCCGCTCGCCCACCTGCATGGACAGCACCTGCAGGCCCTCATCGCTCAGCTCTCCGTCGAAGCGGATGTGGCTGCCGCCCTTTTCGATGTTGATGACGGGATAGTCCGCGTCGGGGCTGAATCCGGAGCGGGGCATCTCGGTCATTTTCTTGTAATACGCAATATCGGAGGAATCGCATTCCTCGTCGCAGCCCAGAATGAGCCGCACCTTGCGCCGAAGCGGAATGCCCGCTTCCTTGACGGCGCGCATGGCGTACAGCGCCGCCACCGCGGGGCCTTTGTCGTCGCTGGTGCCGCGGCCGTAGATTTTGCCGTCGACGCGTTCCGCGCCGAAGGGCTCTTTCGTCCAGCCGTCGCCCACGGGTACCACGTCCAGGTGGGCCAGGATCGCCAGGGCGTCCCGGGTGCTGCCTTCGCCCAGGTCGGCGTGACCGGCGTAGCCGTCGAAGATTTCGGTTTTCAGCCCGAACTTCTCGCAGTCCGCCATGGCGGTGTTCAGCGCCCGGCGGGCTTCGATGCCGAAGGGAGCGCCGGAAGCGGGCTCGTCCTTCACGCTGGGGATGCGCACCCATTTTTGCAGGGTTTCCATCATTTCTTCTTTGTATTGCTGTAACAGCTGCTCAATCTTATCCATCGGATTTCTTTATTCCTCCTCCAACGCTTTTCCCAAGCGTTTGATACCTTCCGTCAATTGCGCGCGGGGGCAGGCAAAATTGATGCGCAGAAAGCTTTCTCCCTCTTTTCCGAAGAAGGTGCCCATGGTGAAAGCGACGCCCGCCGCCTTGCATTTTTCTTTCAGTTGTTCACAGGTCAGCCTGTAAGCCCGCATGTCCGCCCAGGCCAGGTAGGTGGCTTCGATGGGCGATACCCTGGCTTTGGGCGCGTATTGCGCCATCAAATCATAAACCAGCTTTCGGCTGCCGTCCAGGTAGTCGATCAGGCCGTCCAGCCAATCGTCGCTTTCCGTGTAGGCCGCCCGGGCTGCCAGCAGAGCGAAGGTGTTGCCGCAGGCGACGCCCGCTGCCGCCATTTCTTGCCGCACCGCCTTGAGCATCGCGAGATTCATGCATACCAGCGCCGCCTGCTGCAAGCCCGCCACGTTGAACGTTTTGCTGGCCGAGCAGAGCATCACGGCGCGCCTGCGCCCTTCGGGGATATTGAGGATGGACACGAACCGGCCCGGCTTGTACACAAAGTCCGCGTGGATTTCGTCGCACACAATCGGCACGTCATATCGTTCCGCCAGGCGGCACAGGGCCGTCAATTCTTCTTCGCTCCACAGCCGGGACACGGGATTGTGCGGGCTGCACAGCATCATCAGCTTCGCGCCGTTTTGCAGCGCAGCTTCCATGGCGTCCAAATCCAGGGCATAGCGCCCCGTTTCCTCGTCCCGCAGCAGGGACACGGACATGACCTTCCTGCGGTTTAGCTCACTGGACGAATAGAAAGGCCCGTACACCGGCGTCACGATGGCGACGCCTTCTCCTTCCTTCGTGAATGCGCGCACGCAGGTTTTCAGCCCGGTGATCACGCAGGGCAGCATCTGGGTCTGCCCCGGCGCAATCGTCAGCCCGTGCCGCCGCTGCCAGAAGCCGATCAGGGCGTTTTCATTCTCCGGATTGTCGATGGTATAGCCATAGCAGGGGTGTTCGGCCCGCGACTGGATGGCGTTCACGATGGCGGGAGCGCAGGGAAAGTCCATGTCCGCCACCCACAGGGGAATGCCGTCCTCCGCCATGATGCTCCGGTCGTCCCATTTTTCGCATTCCGTGTTCCGCCGATCCATGGCCCGGTCAAAATATGCCGTGTCAAACCGCATCCTGTTTTCCTCCCTGGCAGCGGATCACCCAGAAGCCGCCGCTTTTTTCCACTGTTTCCACTTGATCGAAAACGGTTTTCAGGTATTTCAGCGCCGATTCCGCGCCCTGCTGCTTTCGGATGACAAGGAATAGCTGCCCACCCTCCGTCAGCTTTTTGGCGCTGTCCGCAAACATTTTGTAAATTACCTGCTTGCCCGCCCGGATGGGGGGATTGGTGATAATATAATCGAAGGAACCGGCAATGCTTTCCAGCCCGTCGCTTTCCACAACGCACACCGCAACGCCGTTTGCCTTCGCATTCTTTTCCGAAAGCTCCAGCGCCCGGCGGTTCACGTCGCTCATTACAATATCGCAGCCGGGACTCGCTTTCCCGACGCTCACGCCCACCGCGCCCCAGCCGCAGCCCAAATCCAGCACGCGGCCTGCCATTTCCTCCGGCAGGGCTTTGAGCAGCGTAGCGGTGCCATAGTCCACCTCGCCCTTGGAAAACACCCCGGCGTCGGTCAGGAACCGCAGGGCATGGCCCCGGTACGTCCACTCCGCCGTCCGGTAGCTGTGTTCGCTGGCCGGCGCAGCGGAATAATAATGATCGTTCATGCTTTCATCCCCGCCGCCGCGTACAGGGCGGCGATTTCTGTCTCCGTTAATTCCCGGTATTCTCCCGGGGCCAATGCTTCGTCCAGCGGCAGCGGCCCGAAGGACAGCCGCCGCAGCTCCAGCACCGGCTTGCCCACCGCGCCGAACATGCGCCTGACCTGATGGAACTTTCCCTCCCGCACAGTCACGAGGCCTAAGCCGGGCGCGAGAATCTCCAATTTCGCGGGCAGGGCGGTAAAATCTTTTAGTGGAATCCCCGCCGCGAACGTCTGAACGTCCGCTTCCGTCAGCGTTCCTTCCACCAGGGCTTCGTACACCTTGTCCACATGGCGCTCGGGAGAAATCAGCCGGTGGGCCAATTCCCCGTCGGTGGTCAAAATCAGCAGGCCGGTGGTGTCCTTGTCCAGCCGTCCCACAGGCATGCAGCCCAGGGCGGTATAAAGCGGCGGCAGCAGATCCATCACGGTCTTTTGCCGATGATCCTCTTTCGCCGTCAGCACCCCGGCGGGCTTATGCAGCATGATGTGACGGGACAGCCGGGTATCCAGGCGCTGTCCGTCCAGCGCGATGTCCGCGTTTTCATTCACCTGAAACGCGGCATCCTTCACTGCCGCGCCGTTCACGCGCACGCGCCCCGCTTTCAGAATGTCCCGGACGCCGCTCCGGGAAGCGACGCCCAGGTGGGTCAGCAGTTTATCCAGCCGCATCGTCATTCTTTGTCGTCCGGCGCCGTTTCTTCCTCAGGTTTGTCTTCCTGGCTTTCCGTCTGCTCCTGCTTAGGTGCTTCCGCCTCTTCGATCTTCTCCGCTTCGCTTGCCATGGTGTGGGCATGCGGCCGGATGCACCGGGCCATCAGCGCCGCGTTGCGGCACTTGCGCCAGATGCAGAAAGGCAGGTACAGCACGGCGAACACGCCCAGCAATTCCAGCAGCACCAGCTGGGGAACGGGCTCCTGAAACAGGTGCATGACATCTGTAAAGATCACGTCCACGCCATAAGTAAAACGCACCTTATTCATGATATACAGCCACCCTACCGTGCTGAACCCCAGGATCGCGGGCAGGCTGAGCAGGAAATTCACGCAGACGTTGCCGAACATTTCCTTCCTGTGCTTTTTCCGGATACGGCGCGACCACCTCACCGTGTTCGACGTGCCGATGGAGCGCACAGGCAGGTATTCAAAGGGCAAATCGCGCCACCAGCCATAGGCAAACAGGAGGCCGAACAAAGCAACCAAGCCGCCGATCAGCGCCCAGGCAAGCGACACATTGCCCAGTCCGTCTTCCGGATTGCCCGCAAGCAGCATCGCCAGCCAATGAACGGGCGTGATCCAGGTGTGATACGGGAGGATGGAACGCAGCACAATAAAATACACCGCGCAGGCAATAAAGGGCAGGCCCCACAGAATGCCGCGGAAGTAACGCAGCAAGCCGGTGCCAAGCCATCTGCTGTATGCTGTGGATGCGTCTTCCTTCCGCCTGGTGTTGCTGTGCCTGTAATACACCCTGCGCACCTTTTGCTTTGCCCAGAAGCGCATGGGAATCAGAATGAAAACATACACAGCCAGGCTAACCCCTGCCGCCAGAATATCCGGCAACTGCCCGCCCATGGTCTGGCAGAACAGCAGCGGGGCAACGACAGCCACGCGAATCAGCAGCTGAACAAACGCCGCTTTGCTGATCTCATCGTAGTGCCGCGCGATTCCCCTGCGCGTTATTTTGCCGATAGACGGCCTGTTCCCGTTCTCATGTGCGCTCACAAAGTCCCACCTGTCCTTTCGCTGCGCTTTATCGCATCGTATTCTCCATCCTGTATTATAACGCACTCCCGGCATAATTGCAACTGACAATCCAAAGGAGTTTCGGGGTTTTTCCTGCTTTTCCGGCACCCGCGGAATTGTATACACACAAACGCCCCGTCCTGTGGTATAATAGATTTTATCTGATCGTGCCGATCAATAGGCCCGTTATGATCGGGGAATACTCAAAACGGCGCGGACAAAGGAAAGCGGGGTGAGAGCATGGAGCATCAGGAAGCGCTGGCGGCGTACGCTAAGGCGGTGGCGCTGGAGCGGGAAAGCTATCTGCGCCAGAGCGCGATCAAAAAAGCGAACGGCGTCACCCGCGGCATGAAGCGGGAGGAAAGGGAGCGCTTCCTGGAAAGCGATACCTTTGCCACCATGCTCTTCCAGCAGAAACGGCGGGACAGGGTATACCAGGCGCTGCTGCGCGGCGAGCTGACCGAAGAATATCAGCGGCAGGAATTTGAGGAACTTCTTCCCCTGATCGAAAGCGAAATCAGGCACGGCAACGAAATCGACCTGGGCTTTCTCCGTTCCGTGGAGGGAAGCCGGGTCACGCTGGGCCAGGCCCACAAGGCGCTGCGGCTGCTGGACAGGCAGGCGCCCCGACAGTTTTTCCAGGCGAATCTGAAACGTTTGGCCGACGACGCGGATGTGAAAGTCGAAAAATACCTGCGGCGAGGCGACCTTTCTTCCCTGGTGGACAGGGAGCATGAGAAAGGCCGAATCCTGGCTTCCGTGATGGAGACGGCGTTCGGCGGGGGCCTGACCTCCGGTTTTGTGGAGCGGGCGTACCACCCCCAAACCCTGACCGGCGTTTTGCAGCAGGAGATCAACAAGGCGTACCCCAACCTGGCCGCCTGCGGGTTTGTGCGCGCGCCGTCGGGCGAGAGCGTTTCCGCCGCCGTGAAGGCCGAAATCAACCGGGCAAAATATACCGTCTGCGGCGAGCTCAAGCGGCGCTGGCCCATGAAGCGCATCCGCCGCGCGATTGCGGACAACGCTTCCCTGAACCGGCTGCAAAAGCAAGCCGACGCGGCGCTGGCCCGACAGAGGAAGCTGCATTCCGCGCTGCTCAACGCCATCCCCGAACATTACCGGGACCTGTATCCCCTGGCCCGGGCCATGAAGCGGAAGTTCATTCTGCATTTAGGCCCCACCAATTCCGGCAAGACCTACGACGGCGTACACCGGCTGCGCGGGGCGAGGAACGGGATTTACTTAGGCCCCCTGCGCCTGTTGGCCGCCGAGCAGTTTGAAAGCCTGAACATGGCGGACGTGCCTTGCTCGCTGGTCACGGGCGAGGAGCAGATTCGGGTGCCGTTCAGCCGGGTGCAGTCCTCCACGGTGGAAATGGCCGACCTGAAAGCCCATTACGACGTGGCGGTGATCGACGAATGCCAGATGATCGCCGACCGGGATCGGGGCGGGGCCTGGACCGCCGCCATCCTGGGCCTGTGCGCCGACGAGATTCACGCCTGCGCCTCCCCCGACGCGGAAGGGCTGCTGACCAAGATGATTCAGGACTGCGGCGACGAAATGACCATCGTGCGCCACGAGCGCATGACGCCGCTGGAGGTGGAAAAGGAAGGCTTTCAGTTTCCTTCTTCCGTGCGGCCCGGCGACGCGCTGATCGTGTTTTCCAAGGCGCGGGTGCATGCCGTGGCAGCGGAGCTGAAAAGCAAGGGCTGCCGGGTGTCGCTGATTTACGGGGCCCTGCCCCCCGACGTGCGGCGCGACCAGGCTGAGCGCTTCCACCGGGGCGAAACCGACGTGGTGGTGTCCACCGACGCCATCGCCATGGGCATGAACCTGCCCATCGAGCGGGTGGTGTTTCTGGAATCGGAAAAGTACGACGGCGACATCACCCGCACCCTCACCGACGCGGAAATCAAGCAGATCGCCGGACGCGCGGGGCGGTACGGCATTTACGACATCGGCTACGTAAACGCCTTCGGGTTCAAGGGGCTGGTGGCCCGCGCGCTGAAAAAGCCCCTGTATCCGCTGACCGAAGCCATCATCCGCTTTCCCGAATCGCTGCTGGGCATTCCGCTGCCGCTGACCCAGATTCTGGCCCAGTGGATTTCCATGCAGGACAAAAGCTGCTTTTCCAAAGCGTCCACTATGCGCATGGAACAGCTGGCCAAGATGATGGAAACCAACCGCACCGACAAGGAACTGCTGTACCGCTTCATCTGCATTCCCTTCGACGAAACCGACCCCGACCTGCTGGCCCGCTGGAAAGCCATGTACCACGCGGAGAGCCATCGGGAACACATCGACGTGCTGCTGGAAATCCCGGGGCTTTTGAACCCGGAGGACTGCGGCATCGACATGCTGGACGGGCTGGAAGCGGACTACCGGCGCTGCGACCTGTATTACAACTACGCCCGGCTGTTCCTGGAGGAGCCGGAACCCATTCTGGACGAGATTCAGCGCCGCAAGGATTTGATCTCCCAGGGCATCATCCATATCCTGTCCACCCAGAAGCTGCGGCAGAAGACCTGCCGTTCCTGCAAGAAGCGCCTGCCCTGGAACTGGCCCTACGCCCTCTGCGACGCCTGCTACCGCAAGCGCTCCTTCCACGGGCGGGGCGCGTATCTCCCCGACAGCGCGGCGTGGGACGAATAAGGCGGAACACGTTTTTATCCCCGATGCTTTACAGTCGGAAAAAAACATGGTATAATCAACCCGTTTCATCCATACAACGATATGAAGGGGATCAAGTACGATGGAAAATCAGACCACTGAAAAACGCAAGGTTGTTTTTTCGGGCATCCAGCCCTCCGGCAATATCACCCTGGGCAACTACATCGGCGCCCTGCGGAACTTTTCTCTTTTTGACGACGCGGACTGCCTGTACTGCATGGCCGACCTGCACACCCTGACCGTGCGCCAGAACCCCGCCGAGCTGCGCAAGCGCACCGCCAGCCTGGCCGCCATTTACGTGGCCTGCGGCCTGGACCCGGACAAGAACATCATCTACTGCCAGAGCCACGTACCCGCCCACGCGGAGCTGGCCTGGATTCTGAACTGTTACACTTACATGGGCGAGCTTTCCCGCATGACCCAGTTCAAGGACAAATCCGCCAAGCACGCCGACAACATCAACGCGGGCTTGTTCGATTATCCTGTGCTGATGGCATCCGACATCCTTCTGTACCAGACCAACCTGGTGCCCGTGGGCGGCGACCAGAAGCAGCACGTGGAAATCTGCCGGGACATTGCCCAGCGCTTCAACGGCATCTATGGCGACGTGTTCACCATTCCCGAACCCTATATTCCCAAGGCGACCGCCAAGATCATGAGCCTCAGCGAGCCCACCAAGAAGATGAGCAAGTCCGACCCGGAGGATACCTTCATCGCCGTACTGGACAAGCCCGACGACATCCGCCGCAAGCTCAAGCGCGCCGTCACCGACAGCGACGGGGAAATTCGCTTCGACCCGGAAAACAAGCCCGGCGTTTCCAACCTGCTCACCATTCTTTCCGTGCTGAAAAAGGAAAGCATGGAGGACACCGTTTCTTCCCTGTCCGGCCTGGGCTACGGCGCGCTCAAGGAAGCCGTCACCGAAGCGGTCATTGCCGAGCTCTCCCCCATTCAGGAGCGCTATAACGCCATCATCGCCGACAAGGACGGCCTGAACGCCATGCTCAAACGCAATTCCGAGCGCGCCGCGTACCTGGCCCAGAAGACCCTGCGGAAGGTGTATAAGAAAGTCGGCCTGTACCAGTTCTGAATCTTGACAGATTCAGCCGCTTATGATAGGATATTTTTGCAGCTAACGGGGCTTATTTCGTAATTCTGCACTTCGCCGAAGGACAGTCTCGTGATCCGCATTCAGCAGACAAAAGGCGAAAGCCCGGCGTCTGCTTTTTCATTTTCAACCGATTGACTTAACTCGGCGAGCATGATATAATTTTCATGCAGCTAACGGGGCTTATTTCATAGAAGACTGTAAATCTTTAGAACCAGTCCCGTGATTCGCATCCAGCAGACGAACGTTCGCCTTTCGCCTGCTTTTTTCTTTTGTCCGCAATAAAACAATTGACAACCCTTTCCAACCATGATAAGATACAAATGCAGCTAACGGGGCTTATTTCTTTTAGCCTTCCACGCTTTTTTCAGTCCCGTGATTCGCATTGGCAGATGAAAGGTTCAACAGGTCGATATTCTCGATGCTGCGGTGCCGTGGCATCTGCTTTTTTCAATGAGGAGGAAACGGTCATGGCGGAAAAAATAAACTACGAAACCCGGGAAGCGTTTGACAATTACCTGTTCACGAAAGGCTATCTGGTGAACTGGGACGGGGAAGACCGGCAGGACTGCGTGCGCGCCCTCTACGCCCTGGGCAGCGTGTTTGGCATCAAGATCGTGCGCAATCCCCAGCTAACCGTATGGAGCATGGTCAGAACCGCCCAGAATTGCATCGGCGAGAAGGTGCCGACGCCCTTCTACATCGGTTTTCCCAAGAGCGTGGCGAAGCTGACGGAGGAGGAGCAGATCATCGACCGGATGATTCATTATGCCATCACCTACGGCCTGGGGGATTTTTCCCAGCCCGGCCATTCCGTGCTGGAGGAGGAGTTTGAGCGCCTGGCGTTCCGCGAACACACGGAGCCCAAGGAATTCGAGATCGTGGAAGAAAAGGAAGCCTTCCAGCTGCTGCGCTCCTATGTAAACGCCATGCTGACCTCCACCCGCGCCCTGAGCAAGGAAATGGAAACGATGGTGCTGGGCGTCGCCCGCCTGTTCCCCGTGTCCATTTCTGTCTGCAACTGCAAGGACACCGCCATCCGGCTGCTGTGCGAAACCCGGCATATCCGCTACGCCCGGTTCCTCCATCTGCCGGACGTGATCAAGCTGGCCGACGAACTCAATTACCAGAGCGACCTGCAATCTCCCGCCGTCAAAAAGGCCCAGAAAAAATACAGAGAAGAGATGCAGGAATACCGCAGCAAATATCAGGTATACAAAAAGTATCTCTCCGAACACAGAAAATACGAAGACGCCATGAAGGCCTTCGAGGCAGAGCGGAAAGCATACGAAGAAAAGGTGCGCCAGTATATCGAGGCCAAGGAAAAGCAGGACGCTTCCATCATTGGCCGGATCGCTGGCCTGTTTTCCTCCGAGAAAGACCAGCTTTCCCAGCTGCATCCGCCCGTGGCCCCCACCGCACCCGCGCCGGTTGCGGCTCCCGCCATGCCTGAGGAGCCTTTTGCGCTGACACGGAAAAACGCCAAACAGAACAAGACTGTGCGGATGCTGAACCTGCGGAACCGGGACCGGAAGCTGATCGAAGCCGTGATTGATTCTTTCTTCGAGCAGGAAAACCCCAACGTGCGGGACTGCTACGAAAAACGCCAGCTCTGGGCCGGGCTGCTGCACCATATTCATTATGTGCCGAAGAACGAAGCGGCGGCGGAATTTGTGCAGGCCATGTGCGGCAAGGGCGAAAACAAATCCGTTTATGCCGCCTTTGAAGCGGCCATGGCGGAGGGCGACATCAGGAAGGCCGTGGACGTGCTGGTTCGCGGCAAAGGCAGCGGCGCGGTGGGCCGCAACCTGAATTACCTGCTGTCCCGCTGCAAGGACGAATCGGATATTCAGGCCGTGATTTCGCATCTGGATGGCGTGAACGTGATCATGCTGATTCAGATGATCGGGCAGTACAAGCACTACCACACCGACAAGCGCACCTTCAAATTCGTCCAGCACCACCTGCTGACCCGGCACAAGGAAACCGACGAGGAAGCGCAGGCGCGGCGTTCCGTCCTGCCCGAGTCCATCCGGGACGTGCTTGTCACCTATCTGCATACGCTGCTGAGCAAAGCCCTGGCCGCGAGAAGCATCGGCAAGGTCTATGTGGAAGACGGCATGGAAAAAATCTCCGTCCCCCTGCAGATGGCCACCGGCGATTCCGGCTTCGGCGTGCTGCCCACGGGCTCGAGGCTCCGCATCCCGGAAGGGGACAAGCTGCGCTGCTTCACCTACTGGGAGAAGGTGCACGATATCGACCTGGCCTGCTTCGGCCTGGGTGAAACGGGGCTGGAGCAGACCGAGTTTTCCTGGCGCACCGCGTGGGAAACGGACGATGACGAGATCCTCTTTTCCGGGGATGAAACCTCCGGCTATGACGGCGGTTCGGAATACTTCGACGTGAACCTGACGGATTTTCGCAAGAAGTACCCCGATGTGCGCTATCTGGTGTTTACCGACAACGTGTACACCGGCATCGACTTTGACGACGTGCTCTGCACGGCGGGCTACATGATCCGCGAAGAAAAGGACAGCGGCGAAATCTTTGAACCCAAGACCGTGAAATCCTCCTTCCGCGTCCTGGGCAAGAACACCTTCTCCATCCTGTTCGCGGTGGACTTGCAGGAGCGGGAAATGATCTGGCTGAACCTGAGCATGGACAGCGACGACGCCGTGGCGGGCGACAATGAAATCGCCATGGTGCGCGAGTACCTGGACGCCACAGACACGATCAACTTGGCCTCTTTGTTCCGGGGCATGGCCACGGAGATCGCGGAGACGCCCGAGGACGCCGACCTGATCGTGGCCGACCATTATACCGGAGAGCTCAAAGAAGGGCAAAAGCTCATCCGCAGCCGGGATTATGAACTGATCCTTGAATACCTGAACCCGCCAGCGAAGAAAGACTGAACCGCATCTTTTACCCCCAGAGGCCGCAGATTTGTTTCCATCGGCCTCTGAGAGACATTGCGAAGTTTGAAGAAGGATACGGCCCTCCGCCGCATGATGACGGAGGCCGATGCAAATACTGCAAATGAGGTGATTGTATGCATTACTATCCCGGCGATATTACCGACGTACACGGCATCCGGGTGGGCCAGGCCCAGAGCGAACGGGGCAAAACCGGCGTCACCGTGGTGCTGTGCCGCAAGGAAGGGGCCATCGGCGGCGTGAGCGTGCGCGGCGCGGCCCCCGGCACCCGGGAAACGGATCTGCTGCGTCCCGGCAATTTAGTTGAAAACGTCAACGCCATCGTCCTGTCCGGCGGCAGCGCCTTCGGCCTGGACGCGGCGGGCGGCGTGATGCGCTACCTGGAGCAGATGGGCTGCGGCATGGATATGGGCGCGGTTCATGTACCCATCGTACCCGCCGCGGTGCTCTTTGACCTGACGGTGGGCGACCCGTCCATCCGCCCCGACGCGGTGATGGGCCGCAGCGCCTGCATGGCTGCCGCCAAGGGCATGAGCCAGGGCAAGGTGGGCGCTGGAACCGGCGCGACGGTGGGAAAGCTGGTGCCCGGCGCGGTGCCCCAGGACAGCGGCATTGGCTCTGCCTCTATTACGCTTCCCGAGGGCGTGACGGTGGGCGCTGTGGTGGCGGTCAACGCCGTGGGAGACGTGTACCACCCCGAAACGCAGGAAGTGCTGGGCTGCGCTCATATGCCGGACGGCACGCCGGTGCCGGCCGAAGGACTGCTGTACGGCCACGCGCCTGTTCCTCAGCAGATCCGCATCCCCGCTCCCGGCAGCAACACCACCATCGGCGTGGTGGCCGTGGACAGCAAACTGACCAAGGAGCAGGCCAACCGCCTGGCCGACGTTTCCCACGACGGCCTGGCCCGGACGATCCGCCCCGTGCATACGCAAATGGACGGCGACACGCTCTTTGCTCTCGCCACGGGCCGCACGGACGCGGAAGTGAACTTCGTGAAACTCTGCGCCGCCGCCGCGGAAGTGACCGCCAGGGCCATCGCCAACGCCCTGCTCTATGCAAAGCCATGATTGCGGGCATTGGCATCGACCTGTGCGAAATCGCCCGGATGGAAAAGCTCCTGGAAGACGGGCGGTTCCTCTCCCGGTATTTCAGCCCGGAGGAACAGGCGTATATTGCGGGCAAAGGCAGGAGCGCGGCCCAGACCATGGCGGGGATCTTCGCCGCCAAGGAAGCGCTGACCAAGGCCCTGGGCACAGGCATCGTGGCCGGCAGCCTTTCCGACATTTGTGTTCTCCACGATGAACAAGGCGCGCCCTATTACGACCTGCGGGGTGCTTACGCGCAAATCGCCAAAGGACGCGGTATCTCCTCCTTTTTTCTTTCGATCACTCACGAAGCGGGCGTGGCGGCGGCAGTGTGCGTCGCGGAAAGGAACGGATAGTACGTTTTCTGAGGGAACCACTCTTTGGAGCCAAAGAGCGGTTCTCCCCGTCCCCCTCCGAGAAAGCTGTATAAAAAGGTTTCTTCTTTTTTCAATATTTAACATGGATTCATAGAGGAATAATGTATGATCTATAACGATTCCCACATGATTATCTATCCAATCCTCACGCCCAACGACGCCCGCCGTACCGAGCAGAAAGCCTTTGAACTGGGCGTGCCCAGCCTGCTGTTGATGGAGCACGCGGCCCTGGCGGTGGTGGATGAACTGGAAAAAGCTTTGGGCGGAAGCTGCAAGGGGAAGCGGGTATTGTTCCTCTGCGGCACGGGCAACAACGGCGGGGACGGCCTGGCGGCTGCCCGCCTGTTCGCCATGCGAGGAGGTAAGCCCACGGTTTATTTGACCGGTGCCCCCAAAACCCCGGACGCGAAAGCCAACAGGGATTGGGCGAAAATGATGAATATTCCTTTGATCAATCTGCGGGACATGCCAGAGGCCGAACTTCCGTTTGATCATTCAGGTTTTTTTGAAGACTTCGATGGCAAGGTGGATGCGCTGCTGGGCACAGGACTGCGCGGGAAACCTGACGCATTGTCCAGCCGACTGATTGAGGCGGCTAACACCGAATACATTTTTTTATCCAAACCAATGATTGCGGTGGATATTCCCAGTGGCATTGATGGGACTACGGGCGAATCGCTTGGTGAGTATGTGAGCGCTCATGTCACCGTCACCTTCCACGCGCCTAAACTTGGCCTGTACTTGACGAATCATCGGGAAGCTGTTGGAAAGATCGTGGTGGCGGATATTGGTCTGTCCTGGTACAGCGATGCGTTTCGCCTGAGTGACCTCGAGATCAATTGCAAAACCCTGATGCCCGCCGCGTTAGGGTTGATGAAAGAACGGGCAATGAACGCCCACAAGGGCGACAATGGCCGCGTGCTGATCTATGCTGGAAAAATGGGCATGGCCGGGGCCGCCGCCATGTGCGCCAAGGCTGCCGTGACTGCCGGGGCGGGACTGACGACGATTGCCTGCGAGAAAGAAATCATCCCCATCCTGCAAACGCTTGTGCCTAACGCCATGTGCATAGACATCCAGGACGCAATCAAAAACCCGCCTCCCTATGACGTGTTTGCTGTGGGCTGCGGGCTGGGGCAGAGCGAAGAAATCTGGCAGAATATATTGAAGCTGTGGGATGTGGAAAAACCCTCCGTCTGGGACGCGGATGCGCTGAACCTGCTGGCGAAGCATGAAATGAAGCTGGGAGAAAAAGCCGTCATCACGCCGCATCCTGGCGAAGCGGCAAGGCTTTTACAATGGCCGATGGAAAAAATCATGGACGACCGCCTGGCAGCGGCCCGGGCGCTTGCTGAAAAATACGGCTGCGCTGCCGTGCTGAAAAGCGATGTAACGGTCATTTGCGGGATGAACGACGGCAGGTCGAAGTATTACCTCAATGCCGTCGGTTCCCCCGCCTTAGCGAAGGGCGGCAGCGGCGACGCGCTGACGGGCATCCTGGCCGCGCTGATTCATCGGCGTCAGGGCTTGGAGGACGCTGCCTTGGCCTGCCTCTGGCACGGCATGGCGGGCGTAGTGGGCGAAGAAACATTCGGTCAGCGGGAACTGACCACCGATCAGTTGATTGCCTGCCTCCATACCGCCGAGCGCTGGGGACTGGGTGAAATCCCCGCGCCGAAGCGCTTCCGCTGAACAAGAAGGACAGCCGGCCGTTTCTCTGTCGGCTGTCTTTTTTTGTGAAAAGCACAGATGCTCCGTCCTTCCCAAAAGCAGGAGGATGACGTTCCGGCGTATTGTTGAGGGTTTTCACCGTCCCTATCCATCCGAGAGAGCGTGAGAAAATGTTTCCCCTTGTTTTTCTTTTGATTCAAAACGACAGCGACCGGGCTTTCATGGAAACGCTGTTCGCCCAGTACCACCGGCTCATGTACGCCCAGGCTCTGCGGGTGCTGCGAAGCCGCGAGGCCGCGGAGGACGCGGTGAGCGAAAGCCTGATTCAGCTGATCAAAAAAATCAGCCTGCTGCGCACGCTGGAATGTAACAAATTGAAGGCTTACGTTGTCATCACAGTGAAGCACACCGCCATCACCCTGCTGCACCGCCGCGAACGGGAGCAGCCCGCGGACGACATGACGTTCCAGCATGTCGCCGCCGATGAGCGCGTGGACGATATCGTGCTGGAAGCGGTGGGCGTTGAGCGCATCAAAAACGCCATTCTTGCGCTGCCGCCCCGGGAGAAAGACATGATGCTGATGCGCTATTTCCGGGACATGACGGACGAGGAAATCGCGGAAGCGACGGGTCTGAAAGCCGTGTCAGTGCGGGTGCACCTGAGCCGCGCCCGGAAGCGGCTGGCGCAAATGCTCGGCGGAAAGGGGGAAGAGATATGAAACAGGCGGACGACCTGCTCCGGCAGGCCTGCGCGGAGATCGCGCGGGAAGAAGCAGACAGCTTCGAGCAAAGCCTGACCCGCTCCGCGAGCCGGGAAGCGGAAGAAGCATACCGCCATCATCGGCTGAAAGCGCTGGCTGTGATCAAACGGCACACGGGCACATCAGGCCATCCCCTGCTCCTCCCGCTTGCCGCCGCGCTGCTGATTGTCCTTGGCGGCGCAGTGTTTTCGATGCGCCATTCGCCAAAGGACATGACAGAGCAGACCCAGCCCCCATCTGAAATCACGGTGCAGCCTTTTTACACCGCCGAACCAACAGCCGCCCCCTCCCCCACGCTTTCTTCTGTTGTTACAGCCAGTTCCACTCCTCCCCCCACGGAAGCGCCGATTATCGGGCAAACTCCGACCGCCATCCCCACAGAAACGCCGTTTATCTCTCCTTCTCCAGCTCCATCCACCACTTTTACACCACTTCCGACAGAAGCGCCCACTCCTGTCCCCACCGCGACGCCGGAACCGGAAAACGCTTCCCTGGTGCCCGCAGGCTGGCAGGGCGAGTACTTCCCCACCCTGCTGCCGCCGGGGTTTGAATTGGCTTCCGTCACCCGGGAAGACGATTGCTGCACCGCCGCCTACACCCGCTACGGGCAATTGCTGACCTTCACGGAGTACGATCATACCCGCCTCATCGAAGCCCCGAAGGATGCGGATTACAAGTACATTCAGGTGAACGGCTTCGTCGTTTTGCAAGCGCGGACGGATAACGGCGTCACGCTTACCTGGGATATGGACGGCCACACTCTGTCCCTGTTCACGCCCCAGGGCGACGGCATCGACATCGCGGAAAGCGTCGAAAAAAAATCAAAACCATGAAACAAAACGCTCCTTTCCATGGTCACTATGGATGAACCCCGAACCATGGAAAGGAGTGTTTCTATATGAAACGAATCGTGTGTGTTGTATTCAGTTTGCTGCTGGTAACTTCCTGCCTGCCCGCATTCGCCGGAGCGGAAGGCGCGGCTTTCCGTTCAACCCAGGAAATTCCCGATGCGGTGCTGGAACTGTTCTCTGACCGTTCCTTTGACGGCTACACCATTGGCTTGCAAGGCTATACGGAAACCGCCCGCGCAGGATACAGCTATGCTTTCGTCCTCGCGCAGAAGGACGGCCGCAACGTGCTCTACGGTTTCCGCAGCAGCGGGCAGCAGAGCTTCCGCCATTTCCTCACCACCGACAGCGCCGTTCCCCAGGGCCAGGGGATTTTTCGGCTGCAAAACATCGGCGGACAGGTGATCGAAACCTACCCGTCCGCGGAATCCGCCATTGCCAGCGGGCATTACACCCTCTCCGACGCAGCCATCGCCATTCATTTTCAGGTGCCCGACAATGAAGAATACGACAACTGGACGCTGTTGGCCGACTGCGACGACAGCGGCCAATGGCACGTGCGCTGGATCTTTGCCAACGGCTTTGGCACGGAATACAGCGAAGCGCGGCTGACGGATTCCGGCCTGACCACCTATTTTGAGCTGGTGCCCCAGGGCAGCGCGCAGGGCGTGGTGGAAACCAGCCTGCGGCATTTCAGCTGGGACGCCTTTCCCAAGTCCCTCCAGGAGGCGCAGGACAAGCTGACCACCCCGCCGTCCATTCCCGCGGGCGAACTGAAAGCCCAGCGCGTCCAATTCACCGGCGGGCGGAAATATGAGGTGTATACCGGCCCCGGCCCGGAATACCTGCGAGCGGGCAGCGGAAAAGCCGCTGTGTCCACCAATGACTGGATTCAGGTGTTCGGTTCGGAAAACGGCTATATCCTGATTCAGTACGACATTTCTTCCACCCAGAACCGCTTCGGCTATATCCCGGAATCCGCCCTGCCCGGCGGAACCAGCGTCGGCCCGCTGCCCTTCCGCTATGAAGACGCGACCGTTCTCGCAAACACCATCCTGACCGACGACCCGCTAAACAGCCAAGCCGCGCTTTGCATCCTGAAAAACGGCGACAGCGTGAAATGGCTGGCAGCCATGGGCGATTGGGCGTATGTGGAGGCGAGTTCTTTCGGCCAGCCCGTCCGGGGTTTTGTCCGTGCGAACGCGGTCAGCCGCATCCTTCGGAGAATCTTCACCGCCGATTACCGGAACGCAGTCTATTCCGCCCATGCCACGGCGGAAATTATTTATGAGAATCCAATGACTGCGAATATTGCCGTGACCGTGACCGGCCCCGCATCCTGGAAAAACAGCAGTACGGACCGGGTGGTCGGCTATCAGGTGTACGCCAACAATCTGCCGATTGAAGAAGTGTCCCATGCGGTAGGCTATATCAGCCAGAGCGAAATTTTCGCCCTTTCCACCGTTCTTCCCGCAGGCGCCGCGGTGCTGGGCCTGTGCCCCATCCACGCTCAAACGGGGTTAAACGCCGCGGAGATCATCACAATTGCATTCCAGGAAAAGCAATAGAACAGGCGCGGGGCAGCATGCATTGCTGCCCCGTATCACTTTTATAGATGCACGCTGAAATGATGCGTTTCATCATGCATATCATAGAGGGTATTTCCTGTGTCAGCGATATATTGCTGCTGCCATTTCAGCAGCAGATCGCGCAGCCTGAACAGCTGCTGATTGGCCGGATCGCCGTAACGCGCAGCCAGTTCCCGGGCGGGAAGCATTTCACGCAGATAACGGTCATCCATGCTTTCCAGTTCATTCAGGATATCGACGGTCGGCATTGCATTCAGCTTTTCCATATTCTCCGGCGTCAGCACCAGCGTCAGATTCCGTTTTTCCGGATCGGCTATTTCGCCGGATGACAGCCATTCCGCTTCCGTCATGTGCCGAACATGCGCGAAGGCATTCCGTATTTCCTCCGGCAATGCGTCAAATTCCCGCCGGGTAATCCGCTGATCCTGTATCGACCTTCCCCGGCCCTTGCTGTGCGGAAGAAAAAAGGAGAATCGCCTGATCCCTTTTTCGGAAAGAAGATGGTGAAGCGCCGGCATCTGATCCAGGTTTTCCCGCAGAAGCGGGATACTGATGTTCACGGGCAGCTCCGCTTCTTTCGAGGCATTCAGCATTTCCATCAGGAAACGGAAGTCTCCCTTTCTGCCCGCGAAACGGTCATGGTATTCTTCCGTTCCGAAAAAAGTCAGGTCGATCAGTTCCACGCCGTTTTCGCGTAGGGTGTTCATCAGCTTCCGCAATTCCTGTTCGTCTCTGAAAGCAAAGCCGTTCATCTGCAGGAAGCTCGCGCCGGGCGCATGATATTTCCGGCAGAATCGGATGAAATCCGGAAGGTCAGGCGTATCCATACAATAACCGAAGTAATAGTTTGCTTTAAGGTCCGGCCTGGCTTCCGCCAATTCCCCTATCACTCTTTCAGCAAACGCCATACCGGTTTTCTGATTCACGCCCGCCGCTTTTCCGCAGGATGAGAGGAGGCAGTATCGACAATGGGCGTGGCATGGAACGCAGTAATTGGCAATGCTGAATGAGACAGTTTTCATTTCTCAATCCTCCTCTCGTTTTACCCGTTCTTATCGTGCGTTCTAAGAAGTCAAATTGGCTTCCTGAACGGTTTACCGCTCCCGCAGCTTGCCGCCCAGCTCGAAGTGCATTTTGTCCTCATGGTAGCCCGCGACGCGGAACTGATTTTCGCTGACGGCGGTGTGGAGCATGATGGTCTGGTCGGGCCGGACTTCGGCGGACAGGTTCACCAGCAGCGTTTCCAGGCAGTACTTGCGCATCACGTCCACGCCCAGGGCGTCGCAGGCCCAGTCGGCGTAGCGGGTGTTGTTCACGTGCTGGTTCACGTCCAGGTCAAAGTACATGGGTACCCGGCGCATCACGTTTTCCTCGCCGTTCACCATGTCCACCGTGGCGGGCAGGCCCATGGGCAGGGGCAGGTCGGCGTTTTCCGGCAGCAGCCGCGCCACGTCGCCGGGGGGCAGCATATGCCGGTCGTTGATATCCATCAGCACCCACAGCGTCGCCGCGTAGCCCAGGGATTCGCCCCGTTCGTCCCGGAAGAAATAATAGCGGGGAAAGAACCAGCGGCGGTTGACCGTGGGGAAGGTTTCGGCGGTGATGCGGTCGCCGATCTTGGGGTATCTGTCCATGTGGATTTCGCAGCGGGTCAGCACCCACACCACGTTCTTTTCGATCAGCGCGTTGCGCCCGCAGCCCAAAAGCTCCGAGTGCATCCCCGCCAATTCCTGCATGGTCTGCATGATGGCGCTGGGCCGCCACTGGCCCATGAAGTCGCAGTCGCAGGTGCGCAGGATGAATTCCTGCTGATAGGTTTTGTACATAAATATAGTCCTCCATGTTGCTTGCCATTGCTGGTAAGGTATATCACGTACCCCCTATGGTTTTCTCGGAAGGGGGACGAGCCGCCGATGACCGCCAGTGGCGGAAATATCATCGGCGGTGAGATCAGCCGAAACAAGCAATGTCCCCTGTGGGGACTTGCGTCGATTGAGGCTGCGGATCGGGGGAAACCGCTCTTTGGCCCACAAAGAGCGGTCTCCCCCACAAAAACTAATCGTTTTCCCGCCGCTTGAGCCACACCATCAGCACGGCCACGTCAGCGGGATTCACGCCGGGGATGCGGCTGGCCTGGCCCAGGGACACGGGCTGCTGAGCCTGTAGTTTTTCCCGGGCTTCCAGGCGCAGGGCGTCGATGGCGTGATAGTCCGTCCCGGCGGGAATCTTCGTTTCCTCCATGGCCCGGGCCTGGCGAATCTGCGCCATCTCTTTTTGGAGATAGCCTTCGTACTTGATTTGAATTTCCGCCTGCTCGCGCGCGCCTTCGCAGTAATCCCAGCCTTCGGGCAGGGTGAGCTTCGCTTCGGGGTGGCGGAGTTCCTTGGCTTTGCCCTCGTCGTTCAGGCGCTGAATCAGTTCTTCTGTTTCCCGCTGCTTCCGTTCCGTGCGCCGCAGACGTTCGTCGGAAATCAGGCCCAAGTCCCGCGCCCGGAAGGTCAGGCGCAGGTCGGCGTTGTCCTGCCGCAGGAACAGGCGGTGCTCGGCCCGGCTGGTCATCATGCGGTAAGGCTCGTCGGTGCCTTTGGTGGTCAGGTCGTCGGCCAGCACGCCGATGTACGCCTGGTCGCGGGTCAGCAGGAAGGGTTCTTTTTCCTGGCAGTACAGCCCCGCGTTGATGGCGGCGTAAATGCCCTGGGCCGCCGCTTCCTCATAGCCCGAGGTGCCGTTGATCTGTCCGGCCAGATACAACCCTGGAATATGCCTTGCCCCCAGGTGCGGGGTCAGGGCCAGCGGGTCGATGCAGTCATATTCGATGGCGTAGGCCAAGCGGGTCAGGACGCAATGCTCCAGGCCCGGAATGGTGCGGTACATGGCCCACTGCACGTCCTCCGGCATGGAGGAGCTCATGCCCTGCACGTACCATTCGGGATAGCCGTCGCCCTCCGGCTCCAGGAAAATCTGGTGCCTGTCCTTGTCGGCGAAGCGCACGATCTTGGTTTCGATGGAGGGGCAGTAGCGCGCCCCGGTGCCGTTGATCTGGCCCGTGAACATGGGCGCGCGGTGGAGGTTCTGCCGGATGATCTCGTGGGTGCGCTCGTTCGTCCAGGTCAGGTAGCAGTTGATTTTGTTGGCGGGCGGCGTGTCCGTCAGGAAGGAAAAGGGCGTCACCGGCTCGTCCCCGGGCTGCACGTCCATCTTGTCAAAGTCGATGCTGTTCTCCGCCACCCGCGCCGGGGTGCCGGTCTTAAACCGGCGGATGGAAAAGCCCAGGTCGGAAAGGGACTGGCTCAGGAAATTGGCGGGCATCAGGCCCTGGGGCCCCGCGTCCCACTCTGCCTCACCGATGATGATGCGGCTTTTCAGGTACACGCCCGTACACACCACCACCGCCCGGCAGGGGATCACGTCGCCGGTGAGGGTTTTGACGCCGGACACTTTTCCATTTTGCGTCAGGATCTCGGCGGCCTCCCCCTGCCGCAGGGTCAGGCGTTCCTGGTTGAACAGGGTTTTCAGCATCCGCAGGTGATACGCCCGCTTGTCCGCCTGGATGCGGAGGCTATGCACTGCCGGGCCTTTCCCCCGGTTCAGCATCCGGGATTGGAGGGTGATATCGTCCGCCGCCAGGCCCATTTCCCCGCCCAGCGCGTCCACCTCCCGCACCAGATGGCCCTTGCCCGTGCCGCCAATGGAGGGATTGCAGGGCATCAGCGCCACCGATTCCAGGTTCAGCGTCAGCAATAACGTATCCAGCCCCATCCGGGCTCCGCACAGCGCCGCCTCGCATCCCGCGTGGCCCGCGCCGATCACAACAATGTCTGGCAAAATGTTTCCTCCAAATGCTTTCGCAGCCGTAAATTATTGATAAACTGCCCTTTCCCCGCCCACATAGGGCAGCCGGGAATAGGCGCACACCAGATTGGCGTGGCCGATGTTCTTTATCTCCCCCCGGTACGGCACCGCCACGGGACGCAGGTGCATTCCGATCAGGGTGTCGCCGATGTCCAACCCGGCGTCGGCCTGCACGTTCATCACCAGGCAGGGGTCCTCCAGCAGCTTCCACGCCGCCGCGGGCACGCTGCCGCCCGCCTTGGGTTGGGGGATGGCGTTGACCCGCACATACCGACTTTCTTTCGCGGCAAACAGGGGCATCACCAGGGAGCGGTTCAAATGTTCGCAGCACTGGAAAATGGGAATCAGTTCCTTTTGGCGGCACACGTTCAGGACAGCGGATGCCACCCATTCCCCGATCTCCGGGGCGCTGGCCTTGCCGATCTGTCCACCCGCGATCTCGCTGGTGGAGCAGCCGATCACGAGCTGCGCGCCGGGCTGCAAATTGCCCGCCTTTGCCAAGTCCAGAATCGCCTTCGTCACCTGGGCGCGAATCATCTGTTCATCGGTCATTTTATTTCCTCCTGAAAGCGTACATCCCAATTGCTGCCGCAATCGCAAGGTTGAGGGAATCCACCTCGTCGCTGCTGGGGATGCGGACTGGCTGGCCCACCCGCTGGAACTCCGGCGGCAGACCGGAACCTTCGTTGCCGAAGATCAGAGCACAGGGGTGCGGGGCGTTGTGCGCCGCGTCGTCCATCTGCACGCTGCCGTCCAGCATAAAGGGATACGCCGCGTGATTTGGAAATTCCTGCCGATACACGGAAAAGTCGTCGTACTCCGTAACCCGCAGGGAGAAGATGGCCCCCATGCTGGCACGAACCACCTTCGGGTCGTACACGTCTGCGGCGGGGCGGATAATGGCGATGTCGTGATAGCCGAAGCCCAGGGCGGTTCGTAGAATCGTTCCTAAATTGCCCTGGTCGGAAATATGGTGGAGCACGATGTGGTCGCCCGCCGCGTTTAGCTTCCGGGGCTGCTTTTCAAACACTACCGCCGCGAAGCAGTTGTCCTTCCCCGAAATGCGGGCCAGGGCTTTGTCGGCGATTTCCACGCGCACGCGGTTTTCCTCCGCCAGGGCGATCAGCTTTTTCACGCCGTCGCTGTCCTGGCCCTTGCCGGCAATCAGCAGCCGCCGGGCCAGTTCGGGCCGCTTGGTCATACATTCCAGAGAGGGAAACAGCCCCGGCGCGTAGGAGTAGTCCAGGTCCCGGCGATACGCTTCCAATGACGGCATGGTGTTCTCCTTCTATAAAATCAATATTGAAAAGAAATCTGCGTTGTCATCCCGAGCGGAGGTGAGCAGGAGGCGAACAGCAGTCGAGGGATCTGGAAAAAACAGGATCAACACGATTCCCAGCTTTCAGGTCCCTCCACTTCGTTCCGCTCTCGCTTCACTTCGGTCGGGATGACAAGAGGAGGTCATTTTAAAAAGATACGAATCAGGTTCAGCTTCTTATTGTCATAGGGTGGATACCGCATTTGCAGGTCCAGCCAGTTTCCCTTCACCACCACAGATTTTTCGTGGGTGAAGGTGTCGAAGGAATACTTGCCGTGGTATTTTCCCATGCCGCTCTGGCCCACGCCGCCGAAGGGCAGGCGGTTGCTGGCCAGGTGGATGACCGTATCGTTCACGCACCCGCCGCCGAAGGGAACGGACTGCAAGATTTTCTCCTTGTTCCTGCCGCTCCGGGTGAACAGGTACAGGGCCAGGGGCTTTTCCCGGCTGTTGATCATGGGGATGATTTCGTCGATGTCCTTGAAGGTGATCACCGGCAGTACCGGGCCGAAGATTTCCTCCTGCATAATCGGAGCATCCCAGGTAATGTCCGTCAGAATCGTCGGTTCAATCCGCTGTCCGTCGCCCCTGCCGCCGCAATAGATGTTCTCGCCCGCTATCAGGCTCATGACCCGGTTGTAATGCTTTTCATTGATCATCTTGGGCCATTGCAGGCCGTTCAGCGCTTCGCCGTAAAACTGTTCCCAGGCGGCCCGGATGTGGTAGAGCAGCTTGTCCTTCACCTTTTCCTGCACCAGCAGATAATCCGGGGCCACGCAGGTCTGGCCCGAGTTGATGCCCTTGCCGAAGGCGATGCGCCGGGCGGCCACGGGAATGTCCGCCGTGGCGTCCACGATGCAGGGGCTTTTGCCGCCCAGTTCCAGCGTGACGGGGGTCACGTACCGGGCGGCCTTTTCCAGCACCACCTTGCCCACGTTCACGCCGCCGGTAAAGAAAATATAATCGAAGCGTTCCTCCAGCAGCGCCTGGTTCTCCGCCCTGCCGCCCAGAATCACCATGGCCTGTTCCGGCGGGAAGCAGGCGGACACTAAATTTTCAATCACCCGGGCGGTCGCGGGCGCGTATGCGCTGGGCTTCACGATCACATGGTTGCCCGCCGCCAGCGCGCCCACCAGCGGATTCATGGTCAGCTGGAAGGGATAGTTCCAGGGGGCCATCACCAGCACTACGCCGTAGGGTTCCTTCATGATGTAGCTGCGGCTGGGAAACTGAGCCAGGGGCGTATGCACCCGCCTGGGCCGCGCCCAGCGCTTCAAGTGGTTGATGATGAAGGAGATTTCGCTGAGCACCATACCGATTTCCGTCATGTAGGCTTCCTCGGGCCGCTTGCCCAGATCCGCCTGCAAGGCGTCGCAAATCAGGTTTTCCCGCTGTCGGATGGTGGAATGCAGCGCGTCCAATTGGTCGATACGCTCCTCCGCGTGCCGGGGGCCGGAGGCCAGCAGCGCCGTTCTTTGGAGCTCTACCAGTTCATGAATGTCCATGAAGCATATCCTCCAGCAGTCGCTTGGCCATTTCCTTGCCGCGCTCTCCCACCTCGCCCACCGGCCCCACACAGGAAGGGCACCCGGCGGGACAGTCGCAGTCGTTGACCAGGGTGAGGGCATGGGTCAGCAGAATATCCCGCATCCGGAACGCCTTCTCCGCCAGGCCCACGCCGCCGGGGCAGTTGTCATACAGAATCAGCGTCGGCTTTTCCGTGAAGGGACACTTCACCTGATAGCTGACAGCGACATCCCGGGGCGAGCACATGAGGTACAGGGGCGCTAAAATGCGGATCAGGTTGGCGATGCCCAGCATCCCGGACTGCAAATCGTCCTTTTCGTACCTGGCGGCGATTTCGTCCGGCACCGTGCGCCACATGGCGGTGGTGTGCATTTCGGTTTCGGGCAGGCGAACCGGGCCGAAGCCCACGTTTTCGTTGTTGTCGAAGCGCATCTTCTTGAAGATCTTCACCAGCGCCACCACCTTGACTTCGCCCAGAGCCGCGCTGTCCTCTTCCTTTTCAATATCCAGCAGGCTTAGGGACACGTTCAGGTCGGCGTCGGTGTAGTAATCCACGTTCACCCTGCGGATGAAGGCTTTGCAGGCGTCGAAGTCCAATTCATCCACCTGGTAGGTCTGGCCCTCGTGCATGTAAATGGCGTTGGGATGCAGCAGCATGGGCGCGGTGAACCGGTCCATTTCCCCCACGATGCGGGGATGGGCCGGGTCGGTAATGTCGTTGATGAGGAAGTTTTCGGTCATGGTTGTGCGCAGGCTCATTTCGCTGGCGGGAAACTCGTCCGTCGTCCAGTGGTAGGTATCGCCGACCCGGTGCAGGATGTTGCTTTCTTCCAGATAGTCCAGCATTTCCTCCCCGCCCGCGGCGTTGCCCAGTGTCTCCCCCGCTTTGAAGGGCAATTCGTAGGCGGCGCACTTAAAGTGGTTCAGGAGAATATACACGTTGTCGGGGTTCAGCAGGGCGTTTTCGGCGGGCTGGGTGAAGAAGTAGTCCGGATGGGTGACGATGAACTGATCCAGGGCGTTGGAGGACGCCACCATGAACGTGGCGCTGACCCCGTGCCGCCGCCCGGCGCGGCCCGACTGCTGCCAGGTGCTGGCGATGGTGCCGGGATAGCCGCAGAGCACGCAGGCTTCCAGCGCGCCAATGTCGATGCCAAGCTCTAACGCATTCGTAGATACTACTGCCTGTATATTGCCGTTGCGCAAGCCCTGTTCAATTTCGCGGCGCTCGGAGGGCAGGTAGCCGCCGCGATAGCCCCGCACCTTGCCGCTGTTGCCGATGGGGTCGGAAACAAGCTCTTTCAATTGCCTGGTCATGACCTCCACTTGCAGGCGGCTCTTGGCGAACACGATGCTCTGCACGCCGTTGTTCACCAGCATGGAAGCGATCTTCCGGGTTTCCGGCAGCACGCCCTTGCGGATGCCCAGCTGCCGGTTCACCACTGGGGGATTATAGAAGATATAATGCTTCTCCCCGGCGGGCGCGCCGTTGTTGTTGATGAGGCGCACAGGTCGGCCGATGAGGGTTTCGGCTAATTCCTGAGGGTTCTGGATGGTGGCGCTGCACAGGATGAACCGGGGATGGCTGCCGTAAAATTCGCACAGCCGCACCAGCCGCCGCAGCACGTTGGCTAGGTTGCTGCCGAACACGCCGCGGTAGGTGTGAATCTCGTCCACCACAATGTATTTCAGGTTTTCAAATAATTTTACCCATTTGGTGTGCTGGGGCAGGATGCCGCTGTGGAGCATGTCGGGATTGGTGACCACCACATGGCCCGCCTGCCGCACGGCCCGGCGGGCGGCGGCGGGGGTATCGCCGTCGTAGGTAAAGGTCTTAATGTCGACTTCCAATAATTCGATTAACTCATAAAGCTCCGCCACCTGGTCGGCGGACAGGGCTTTGGTGGGGAACAGATACAGCGCACGGGCATCCGGGTTCTTTAAGATCTCCGCCAGCACGGGCAGGTTATAGCACAGGGTTTTGCCGGAAGCTGTGGGCGTCACCACCACGTAATCCACGCCCTGCCGGGACGCGGCGAAGCATTCCGCCTGGTGGGTGTAGAGCTGCTGCACGCCATGCTTGGCCAATGCTTTGGGCAGGCGGGGATCGACGTCCTCCGGCCAGGGCGCGTACTCCGCAGCCCGCGGCGGCACCGTGCGCCAGGCCGTCACGTTCTCCATAAAATACGGGTCTGCTTTCAAGCGTTCCAACAGCTGGGGCAGGTTCACGGCGGCCACCTCATTTCATAACAAACTGACTTTCTTATTATACCTTTATTCCTGTTTGATTGCAAGAAAAAAGAACCAACGGCCAGGGGCCGAAGGTTCTTGAAAAATACGTTTCAGATAACGGGGAGTTCTCTGGGGGAAACCATTCTTTGGATGCCAAAGAATGGTTTCCCCCAGACCCCTTTCCAAGAAAGCAAAATAATATTATTCCGTGTCATTGAATACTTATCGGAAAATGTTTTTTATCGTCTTTCTCGGAAGGGGTCTGGGGGAACCGCTCTTTGGACGCCAAAGAGCGGTTCCCCCAGAAATACTTGAATTGTAACCATTAAAACAGGTTTATACGCGCGTTACCACGTAGCGCTCATGGCGCGGGCCACGCAGTTCTGGTGAGCTTCGTCCACGCGGTTGGTTTCGTGGGTGCGGCTCTTATAGAAGTGGATGCAGAAGTGGCCGTCAAAGCCATTGTTGGTGATGGTGGAGGTGCCGTGGGGCATGCCGTTCATGGAAGCGGCGTACACGTGGCCGTTGTACAGCACCAGGATCGCCCGGCGGTTCCAGCTCCATTCGCCGCCGTAAATAGATTTCAGCGTCGCGGTATCGGAAGCGGTGAGGGGCTCCGTGTCCAGATGGTTGCTGCCAAAGCGGCGGCGGCCCCGGAAGGTCTTGCCGGTGTTCACGTCCTTGATGGTGTACACGCACTGGCCGGTGAACACGTTCACGCCCTTGCTGAACCAATCCAGGCGTTCGGTGACATAGGTGTAGTTGGCGGCGTTTTTGCCGAACAGGGCCTTGATGGTGTCGTTGCCGGCCTTGCCGTCCTGGGTCATCCCTTTATATTTCTGGAAGGCTTTCACGGCTGCCACGGTCTGGTCGCCGTATTTGCCGTCAATGGGCGGTTTAAAGAATCCTTTGATTTTCAACGCCTGCTGCAGGGCGATCACGTTCTTGCCGCTGTTGCCCTTTTCAGAGGTGGCGGGCACGGTAATCTGGGAAATCTTGGTAATGCCCTTCATCTGCGGGTCGTTGGCGACGGTGGTATAGAGCACCTTGCCGAACAGCTTCATGATGGTGGCATAGTCCGCCTTGCCGGTCTGGGTCAGGCCCATGGCCCGCTGGTAGGCTTTCACGGCCGCCACGGTCTGGTCGCCGTATTTGCCGTCCACGGTGCCGCTGAAGTATCCCTTGATTTTCAGCGCCTGCTGCAGCTTTTCCACGCTGTCGCCGGAGGAACCCTTCTGGGTGTAATCCGGCGGATTGCCCAGGGCGGAAATGGATTTCGCGGAAGCGTACTTGCTGCTGCTGCCGGAGGAGTCCGTGGTGCCGTTCAGGGCTTTGAGGGCGTTCTTGGGCAGATCAACAAATTTCTTCATCACGTAACCTTTGTTGCCGCCGTATGTCACTGCATAAAAGTTTCCGCTGGTGCCGGTCACGGTCACCTTGGTACCCTTTTTCAAAAGCGTGTGATAGTCGGAACTGGTGTTGGGCTTCATCCGGAAAAAAACCTTGTCCTCGTTGATGGTTCCGGTGTAGGACGCCGCCAGCGCTTCGGGAATCATGCCGATCATCAGAACGATCGCCAGCATCAGGGCAACGGTTCTGTTTACATACTGCCTCATTCTTGTTTCACCTGCACTTCCTTTGTTTTCTTGAAGCATAATCTATTATAGTATAATTTTTAAAAAGATTCAATATCTTGGACGAATTATTTACAATTCTACTAAATATAGAAAACAATTTCATGAACAAAAGATTGCCAAAAATAGGCTGAAAAACCAAAAGGCATGGGGCGATTCACGCTCCATGCCCTGATTGGTTCGGAAACAATTATCTGTCCATCCGGGAATAGTTGGGGGCTTCCTTGGTGATGTAAATATCGTGGGGATGGCTCTCGGTGAGGCCCGCGCCGGTGATGCGGATGAACTCGCCGTCCCGCCGCAGGTCGTCGATGGTGGGAGTGCCGCAGTAGCCCATGGAGGAGCGCAGGCCGCCCATCAGCTGGAACACGGTGTCGGACAGGGGGCCTTTGAAGGGCACGCGGCCTTCCACGCCCTCGGGCACCAGCTTCTTGGCATCCTCCTGGAAGTAGCGGTCCTTGCTGCCGTTGGCCATAGCGGCCAGGGAGCCCATGCCGCGGTAGGTTTTGAAGGAGCGGCCCTGGTAGATTTCCATTTCGCCGGGGGCTTCCTCGGTGCCCGCAAACAGGCTGCCCAGCATGACGGCCTTAGCGCCCGCGGCGATGGCCTTGGCGATGTCGCCGGAATACTTGATGCCGCCGTCGGAAATGACGGGGATGTTATACTTGTCCGCTTCCTCGGCGCAGTCGGCCACGGCGGTGATCTGGGGCACGCCGATGCCCGCCACCACGCGGGTGGTGCAGATGGAACCGGGGCCGATGCCCACCTTCACGCAGTCCACGCCCGCGGCGATCAGGTCGTGGGTGGCGGCGGCGGTGGCGACATTGCCGGCAAAAAGCTGAATGTTCGGATATTTGGCGCGGATCTTCTCGATGGTTTTCAGCACGCCCAGGCTGTGGCCGTGGGCGGTGTCGATGGAAATCACGTCTACCTTGGCGGCGACCAGCGCTTCGATGCGCTCCATCACGTCGTGGCTCACGCCCACGGCGGCAGCGCAGAGCAGGCGGCCGTTTTCGTCCTTGGCGCTGTTGGGATACTTGGTGGCTTTTTCAATATCTTTAATGGTGATCAGGCCCCGCAGGTTGCCTTCGCTGTCCACCAGGGGCAGCTTTTCGATACGGTGTTCCGCCAGGGTCGCTTCGGCATTGTCCAGGGTGGTGCCCACGTTGGCGGTGATCAGGTTGTCTTTGGTCATCACTTCGCCGATGGGGCGGCTGTCGTCCTTTTCAAAGCGCAGGTCGCGGTTGGTCAGGATGCCCACCAGCTTGGTGCCCTCGGTGATGGGCACGCCGCTGATGCGGTAGCGGGCCATGAGGGCTTTCGCGTCGGAAATCAGGTGCTTGGGAGAGAGGTAGAAGGGGTCGGTGATGA
This sequence comes from uncultured Eubacteriales bacterium, assembly GCA_902795275.1. Lineage (GTDB taxonomy): Bacteria > Bacillota > Clostridia > Christensenellales > Aristaeellaceae > RUG563. Next base: position 77,077 of record CADBKQ010000002.1, read on the forward strand.
CGCCGTGTTCGCTGCGCTTCACCTTGTCCACCTGGCTGGCCTGCTCCACGATGGACATGTTCTTGTGAATCACGCCCAGGCCGCCTTCCCGGGCGATGGCGATGGCCAGGCGGGAATCCGTCACGGTGTCCATGGCGGCGGAGAGCACGGGAATGTTCAGCTTGATCTTGGGCGTGAGCTGCACCGCCAAAGACACGTCCTTGGGCAGCACTTCGCTGCGGCGGGGCACCAGCAGCACATCGTCAAACGTCAGTCCTTCTCTTACGACCTTTTGAAGCATTTTCTCCCAACCCCTCTCGAAAATATTTTGACAATTATACCGTACATTCTTCGCGTTTGTCAATCGAAAATTCGGCAATTTTCCCGCAGTTCACGACATGCAGGGCCCGGAACTTTTCTTTTGAAAATCTCATCTTCGGCTCTTGCCAAACACACGTTTGCATGGTATAATTTTTTTGAAGAGATTCAGGTTCCGGCTTGCCCTTTTCATCCGGGCCGACTCAGAGAAAGAACGGACGGTGCTTATCTATGCCCAGGCGTCCCAACGGCGACACGCAGCAGCGCATTCTGGAATACATCGAGGGTTACATTGAAAAAAACGGCTATCCCCCGTCCGTGCGTGAAATCGGCCAGGCGGTGGATTTAAAGTCCACCTCCACGGTGCATGGGCATCTGAACCGCCTGGAAAAGAAAGGCCTGCTCCACCGGGAGGCCATGAAGCCCCGCACCATCGACGTGACGCGGGACGACAAGCCCCAGATGCTGAAGGTGCCCATGCTGGGGCGCGTGGCGGCGGGCGTGCCCATCCTGGCGGAGGAAGACGCCGAGGGCTATATGCAGCTGCCCGACAGCATGGTGGGCTCCGGCGAGCATTTCATTCTGGAGATTCGCGGGGACAGCATGATCATGGCCGGCATCATGAACGGCGATTACGTGGTGGTGAAAAAGCAGCAGACCGCCAAGAACGGCGAAATCGTGATCGCCATGATCGACGACGACGCCACCTGCAAGCGCTATTTCAAGGAGCCGGACAGGATTCGTTTGCAGCCGGAAAATCCCCGCATGCGGCCCATCTACGCCCGCTCTGTCACCATTCTCGGCCTCGTGGTCGCGGTGTACAGGGTGTATAATGGGAATTATAAGGTGACGAGGTAGTGTTAGGGAATAGGGATTAGGCAATAGGGATTAGGGATTAGGGATTAGGCATTAGGCAATAGGGGGCACGCCCAAAGCCTTCCCCTTGAGGGGAAGGTGGGCCGCGCGGAATAAAGTATGAGGGAGTAACTAAATCAGTTCGCGCGGCTCGGATGAGGTGTTACAGTGAAACATCTAATAATCTGCTTCACATAAGTGCGTCAGGGCACCTCATCCGGCGCTTCGCGCCACCTTCCCCTCAAGGGGAAGGCTTTGGGCAGGTTCCCTGCCTCCTAATCCCTATTGCCTATTGCCTAATGCCTATTCCCTAAAATACAAAAAAGCCCTCCATCGGGCTTTTTTCATATGGCAAAGCGCGGCCTGTAAGCCGGGTTCTGTCGAGAATGGCCATCTATCCAGACGCGAAGTCGCCAACGCGCTCAAGCGATACTGCGGGAACAGGGCGGGCAGCCCTGTGCGTTCCCTACATCTTGCACCGGATGGGGTTTACATGACGGCACAGTCGCCAGGCCGCCGGTGCGCTCTTACCGCACCTTTCCACCCTTACCGGGGTTTCCCCCGGCGGTATCTCTCTGTTGCACTTGCCTTGGAGTCGCCTCCACCTGCCGTTAGCAGGCATCCTGCCCTGCGGTGCCCGGACTTTCCTCATGCCCTTGCGGGCCTGCGGCCATTCAGCCGCCTTTGCCACGGAAAGCATTATAGCGTGAATTAACAAATTCGTCAATTGTTTATTACATTTTCCGTTTCTGTCTTGCCATTTATCCGGTTTATTTGGTATAATAAGGGCGCAAACAACGAAAGGAGGAAACCCCATGAACAGGCGTTTCCGGTTGATTATATTATTTCTTCTGGCTTTGTTGATTGTTGCATCAGGCGTGTCATACGCATCGGCTGATGAAATGTCCGCCTATATTTTTTCTTCTAATGGAGAGAAAACCAATCTTTCGAGTGAACCAGACGACAGCCCCGAATACGTGTTCGGAAGCCTGCCGCACGGCACGCCTGTGGTACTGACATGGATCTCCGGTGATTATGAATGGGGATATATAAAATATAATGACTATATCTCCGGCTATGTTCCGATCGCCGACCTTTCCACGAGCAATGCTGTTTTTGTTTCCGTTTTGGATGATTTCACCGGGACATTCATCATGTACGTCTGCACGGTTCAAGGCGATTCCCTGAACGTCCGCAGCGGACCGGGCCTCACCGAAGATATCATTGGCAGCCTCGCAAACACTTCTCCGGTTCATGTGGTAGATTTGTATTATACCAGCGACTGGGCGAGCATCAAATACGGTCAGGAAGGCGGCGGAAGTGTCCCTGCCTTTGTTGCCAACCGTTATCTTTCCTATTACAACGATGGAATCTACCGGGGTGAAATATACGATGATATGCTGATTGATTCGTCGACGCCGGAGCCGGAATCGACGCCGGAACCGACGCCAGCCCCGAAGGAGCAGCCCGAGCAACTCTCCCCCACGGAATTGATTGCGGAACTGAGAACGGCGAAAACGATTTCAGAATCATTTACCGTTCTTGTGCATCCTTCCCATCCCACCGGCAGGGTGAACCTGCGCTGGGCGCCCTGCAAAAGAGCCCAGGCGCTTACATCCTACACCGCCGAAAAAGAACTGACCGTGATCGGAGAGACCGAGAACTGGTATCAGGTTCGTGACCCGGAGCAGAAATACAACGGCTTTATTGCCAAATATCAGGTAACGGCGTCGGCGTTCGGAACCGCGGAATAACCCCGGATACAGATGAACAAAAGGAGCGGCAGTGCGATGAAATGGATGATCGCCTCCGATATTCACGGGTCCGCCCTGTACTGCGAGCAGATGCTGGCTGCATATGAAAGAGAAGGCGCGGAACGCATCCTGCTGCTGGGCGACATTCTGTATCACGGCCCGCGCAACGACCTGCCGGAGGGCTACGCGCCCAAGCGAGTGATCGGGATGCTGAATCCGCTGCAAAAGGACATCCTCTGCGTGCGGGGCAGCTGCGACACCGAAGTGGACCAGATGGTGCTTGCATTTCCCATCCTGGCGGATTACGCGCTGCTTTCCCTGGGCAGAAGAACGGTGTTCATCACCCACGGCCATGTATACAACAGCGCCCATCTGCCGCCGCTGCATCCGGGGGACATCCTGCTCCACGGACACACGCACATTCCCGCCTGCGAGGAATATGACAGCCACGTGTACCTGAACCCCGGTTCTTTATCCATTCCCAAGGAAAACTCCCCCAGGAGCTATATGACGCTGGAGAACGGCCTGTTCCGCTGGAAAACGCTGGCGGGCGAAACGTACCGGGAATACTTCGCGGGGAACGAAATGTAAAAAGCCCATGCACGTGCATGAATCCAAACGCGCCAATCGTTCTATGGATGATTTTACCGAAGGAGGAAACAAAAAATGATTCGCTGTAAAATCGTTTTCCGCCATCTCCTGCCCTTCACGCTGGCGCTGATTCTGCTGCTTCCCTGCCTGCCCGCGCGGGCGGATGGCTCCGCGGGCTCCACTCTGCTTTACAGCCTGACCCATAACTGTCCCAACACCGGCATCATGCTGCCCGAAACGTTCAATCCCTATCAGACCACTTACCTGCTCACCGTGGCAAGCTGGGTATCCCGCCCCACCTTCACCCCCGTGGCCATGGACCCCAACGCCGCCATCTATGTGAACGGCCAGTATGTGCGCAGCGGAGAAAAGAGCCAGGTCATCCCCATGACCGACAAGCCCCAGGCCGTGACCATCCAGGTCAGCAACGGCACGGCCTCCACCGTGTACACCATCTATCTCCAGCGCCGTCCCAGCGAACGCCGCACCCGGGTTTCCGCGGGCTACATCCAGAATATTTATTTACAGGGAACCACCTGGCGCATCGACGCCGACCTGGTCTCCATCAGATACAGCGGCGACGATTACATGAGCGGCAGCCTGTCCACCTTCACCAACAACTCCGTGGAGCATTACGACTACGAAGTGGACCCCCACTGCATCTTCTACTACGGCGTCAAAAACAACTGCTACCGCGCCAACAACATCTCCACCTTCCGGAACACCTATCTCCAATACGGCAGCGCGCTGTATACGATCATTTATATCGAGGACAAAATCGTGGCTGTCTTCCCCTACGGGGCGGACTTTTAATCCCGGCGTCGAACCCGTCGCGGGCAGACTGGAACGCTGTCAAACGGCTTGGCTTTACGGTCAAAGCCGTTTTTATTTCGTTTTAGAAAACGGAGAGTTTTCTGGGGGAAACCATTCTTTGGATGCCAAAGAACGGTTTCCCCCAGACGCCCTTCCAAGAAAACAAAATAATATTTTTATATATCTGAATACTTGCCGGAAAATGCATTATTTATCGTCTTTCTCGGAAGGGGTCTGGGGGAACCTCTCTTTGGACGCCAAAGAGAGGTTCCCCCAGAATTCTCTTTTTTGTCGAAAAATGCTTGTTTCTTTTCATTCTTCATGCTATGATAATATGGGATGAGTTGGAAACAGTTAAAAGGAGGCCCATCGGATGCCCGTCCCTGGACGATTCACTGAATGCGATCTTGAAAACATAACGCCGCTGTGCATGCCATGGCAGGAAACAGACGGCCTGCTGCAGCCGGCGTTTTCCCGCGATACGGCGCTGCTGTCTCATGAACTGGCTTCCACCGCTTACGATATGGAAACCGCTGCATGGGAAAAGGCCGGATGGCGCGATTTTTCCTATCAGGTGGACAACAAGCTGCTGAGCGGCCCCAATGTAAACCGGGAAGGCGGCGGCATGATCGACGGCGTGATGAGCGAATACTACCAGCAGCTGGCCAAAATGCGGCTGAACCGGCAGAACCCCATCAGCCAGGTCATGGGCGCGCTGCGCCAGCGGGAGGGCAGCGACACCTGCAAAGCCGTGGTGATGCTGCATCCGCTGCTGGGCGGGCAATACCTGGTGGCCATCGGATTCATGGGCACCGGCAAGCGGATCTACGACTGGATCTCCAATTTCCGCGTCAGCCGCGCAGAACATATGCACGCCGGTTTCCTGCAATTGACCCGGCAATTTGAGGCCAGCTGCGACGCGATTCTGTTCCCGGAAACGGCGCGGGAGCTGGGAGTGGACAAGCTGTCCCTCTCCGACGTGCTGATGGAATGCCACAGGCCCGGCAGCCGGTTCCGCATCTGGATGGCGGGCCACAGCCAGGGCGGGGCGATCATGCAGCTGTTTGCCTACCAGGCGATTCAGAAGGGCCTGCTGCGGCAGAACATGCTGGGATACAGCTTCGCTTCCCCCAGCGTGGTATACGACCATCCGCGCTGCGAGCTGAGCGCCTTTCCCCTGTTCCACATCATCAACGCCGACGACGTGTTTCCCCGCACGGGCGCTTATTACCACATCGGACGCTGCCGCGTGTTCTATCCGGACGAGGCGATGCGGCGGCGATGCTACGGCAGCGCCTACGAGAAAGAGGCGTTTCGCGCGCTTCTGGCCATCACCCGCAACGTAACGGATTCCGCCGGCGCGTTTCTGACCGTGCTCGCCCTGTTGAAAACGCTTCAGGAGTATCCCCAGGAGGAATCCCTGTCCACGCTCAACGGGTTGATCGGCAGCCTGATTCCCGAAAAGATCGTTTCCGCCGTCAGCGGGCGCGGCGACGACCTGCTCCGGGCGATGATCCAAAAGGTGAAGCAGGGCTACGCGCTGACCTCCCAGCGGGAGGAGCCGCCTGAGCAAACGCTTTCCATGCTGCAAAAGCGCATCGCGGAGCTTTTGAAGGTCTACGGAACCGCGGCGTTCTCCAAGGGATTCCTGAGCGCCCTGACCCTGCCCCATAAGCTGCGGGGCGCCATGAGCGGAAAGGGGCTGGCCCCCTATCAGTACATCGTGACGGAACGCTTTGAGGAGCTTCAATCGAAAACCTGGTGCGCTCCCGCCAGCCGGATGGAAAACGGCGTGCGGACGCGCCTGCGCCGTCTGCCGGAACACATTCACAGCCCCATGAGCCATGAAATCAACCGCCGCGCCAGGCGGAAAAACCCACACAGGAGGAATGTATGAGTTTTCAAAGTGTGCTGACGCTGCTGGGCGGACTGGCCTTTTTCCTGTTCGGCATGCGCACCATGGGCGAGGGCCTGGAACGCGCCGCGGGGCCGAAGCTGAAACACTTCCTGTCCATGATGACGCGGAACCGCTTCATCGCGCTGCTGACGGGCATCGCCGTGACCGCCATCATCCAGTCCTCCGGCGCGACGACGGTGATGGTCGTGGGCTTCGTGAACGCGCAGTTGCTCACGCTGGCCCAGTCCGTGGGCGTCATCATGGGCGCGAACATCGGTACCACCGTCACGTCCCTCTTGCTGTCCATCAAGTTCGATCCCGGCCCGGTGTTCGCCTTCATCGGCATCATGATGATGATGCTGTTCGACAAGAAGGAAACCATCAAGCAGGCGGGCGTGGTGTGCATGGGCCTGGGCGTGCTGTTCATCGGCATGGACCTGATGAGCTCCTCCACCGAACCGCTGAAAGAATGGCCCGTGTTCCTGAACCTGATGCAGGGCGTGCGCAATCCCATCGTTGGCATGCTGATCGGTATTGTGGTCACGGCGCTGCTGCAAAGCTCCTCCGTGTCCGTCGGTATCGTGCAGGTGCTGGCGGCCGGCGGGCTGGTCGGCATGCAGGGCGCGCTGTACCTGCTGCTGGGCGCAAAGATCGGCGCCTGTACGCCGTCGCTCATTTCCATGGCCAACTCCCACACCGCGGCGAAGCGCACCGCCATGATCCACCTGATCTTCAACCTGCACAGCGCGGTGATCTTCCTGATCCTGAGCGCCTTCCTCCCCCTGACGGAATGGGCGGAAATGCTGGTGCCGGGCAATCCCAAGCTGTGCGTTTCCATGATGCACATCTCCATCAGCATCATCAGCACCATCATTCTCTTCCCCTTCGGCGACTGGCTGGTGAAGCTGGCCTGCCTGATCGTGCCCGGCAAGGAAGAAGAAACGACGCAGCTCAAGCTCATGTACTACGACGAACGCCTGCTGAAAACCCCCTCCCTGGCGGCTGACCAATTGTACCGTGAGGTGTGCCGCATGGGCCGCGAGACGCACGACCATTTGATCCTGGCCATCGACGCCCTCAGCACCCTCGACCTTTCCCAGGAGCAGAAAATCATCGAGCATGAAGACCTGGCCGACTTCCTGGAAGAAGCCATCACCGAAGGGCTGGTGGCGGTCATGCCGCTGGAGCTGAGCGAGCATGAAAGCAAGCGCATCGCCAACCTGTTCCACGTGGTCACGGACATTGAGCGCATCAGCGACCACGCCATGAACATCCTGAATCTGGCCCATGAGCGCATCGACCGGAAAGCGAAGATGTCCGAAAAGGCCACCCAAGAGCTGGAAGAACTGTTCGTCTTTACCATGCAGGTGCTGGACGCCGCGCTGGAGGGCCTGGAGGAATGGGGCATTCCCGATTCCATCATGGCGGCTTTGCAGCAGGCGGAGCAGACGGTGGACGACATGACCGAATCCCTGCGCAAAAAGCACATCGACCGGCTGAAGGAACAGAAGTGCACGCCCAAGTCCGGCGTCATCTTCCTGGAAACCATCAACTGCCTGGAGCGCGTGGCCGACCACGCCATGAACATCGCCTCCTGTGCCCGCGAAGAATCGCTGCATACGCACAATCCCGTTTAAATCCAGTTATACAAAATATGGCGCAAGCCCGCATTTGGGCTTGCGCCATGCTTTGTTTTTTGGGGGGAAAAATTATCTGCGCAGATTGATCCACCGCAGGAGCCGCCGGGCATCCATCCGCAGCAGCAGCCAGGCCTTTTTTCCAAAGAACAGGATGAAGGGCAGCAGGGAGAAAACCAGCGAAACCTTGTAGGGCAGGGGCATGATGATCAATTGGTAAACCAGGTACGCGCCCCATGCCCAGCCAATCCAGCGCATCTTCACCGGCAGGAAGAAGAACAGCAAAATCTCATGATCGGGATACAGCACCGCGAAAGCCAGCAGCAGCGACAGGTTCAGGTATTCATTGGTCGCCACGCCCATGATGAAGCCGGAAATGATGTTGCCCAGAACGCCGATGGCGTAATAGATGTTGAACCGCGCGCTGCCCCACTGGTGCTCCAGCGTCGTGCCCAGGAAATAATAGAAATACAGGCTGAACAAAATCCAGATGATACTGCTGCTGGGCGGCAGGAAAATGAAGGTGATCAGCCGCCAGACTTCGCCCCGCAGAATCAAATCGCGGTTAAAGTACAGCAGTTGGTACGCGCTGCGGTACAGCGGCAGCAGTTCCAGCACAAACACTCCGCCCATGGCAAAGCACAGGTATTTCATCAGGTCGGGAATGTAATGCCGTCCCATCTTCCGTTCCAGTTTGTTGAGCCAGTTCACGAAATCACCTCCATGTTTGGTTTCTCAAACGCCCATGCGGATGAACACGTACACAATGGCCGCCACAATCGCCGCGGCGGTGATCAGCAGGCCAAAGGAAATGGCGTTGGTGAGCGCGTTGCCGTACTGCGTATCGTCCGGGTCTCGGCGGCGAATCCATTTCTGAGGCACCAGGCCGATTCTGCAAAGTCCCTCCGCAATGGCGCAGGACAGGCGGGTGACAGGATTGTGGCCTTTCGCGCGCCGCAAATCCTTCCGATTCATCAGGAACAGGGAACGGATTGCCAGCAGCACGGTGTCCATGAGGCCGTCAAACACACGGCTGACCGCCACGCAGACGCCGGGAAGGAGCTTCATAAAGAACCAGCTGTCCGGCAGGTGATCGAAGAAGGAGAAAACGGCGGTAACACCCTTGGGAATCCAGACCGTGACCAGCCTGCTGTTGGGAATATAATCCAGGAAAGAGGCGACGGTCAGGCCCAGCCATGGCAGGAATCGGGTGAACACCGGGCGGTAGAAGATTTCTTCCAGATCCAGCCATAGGGGCCAGCGGTTCAGGTAGCCCTTTTCCCGGCTGTACAGCACAGGCCGCACGAAGAACAGATATACAGCGATACCGATGACCAGGCTGATACCGCCGCCCATCAGATTGGTAAGCGAGAAGAACGCCACCTCATGGGACAGGGCGGGCCGGTTCAGGAAGGAGGCGCATGCCTGGGTCAGCGGCAGCAAAACCTGATTGGGCAGCAGGCCGATGAGCAGCAGCGGAATCGCCGTCAGCAGCAGCACCAGGCCGGAACGGAACGTCATATCGGTTTCGTTGGTCAGCGTATCGTAATGGGCCTGCCTGTGTTCATCGGGGTTCTTCTGCCAGAACAGGCAGATATAGAGCTTGAGCATGTAAGCCGTGGTCAGCCCGGCGGCGAACAGGAACACCCACTCGCAGAAGCGGTAGACGGAGAAGCCTTCGATTTCCTCCGCCAGTTCCACCAGCCCTTCGTGGATCATGGTTTTGCTGGTGTAGCCGTTCAGCCCCGGCACGCCCGCCAGGCCCAGCGCTCCCAGCAGGAACACGGCGTGCAGCAGCTTCTTTCCCCTGCCGTAGCCGCGAAGGTCGCTCAAATCCAGGGTGTGGGCTTTCATGTACACCGCCCCGGCGCACAGGAACAGACACAGCTTCAGCAGCGAATGGTTCACCATATGCCCCACCGCGCCCGCCGCGGCCAGCGCGCCGTGGTGTCCCAGCAGCATGGCGCAGGACAGGCCCACGGTGATGTAGCCGATCTGGGACAGAGAGGAGCAGGCCAGGGTGCGTTTCAGGTTCACGGAGAACACCGCCAGCACCGCGCCCAGGGTCATCGTAAACAGGCCCAGGCCCAGCATCATATGGCCGAACACGGGATTGCCGCCCATGATGTTCATGCCGATGACGATCACGCCGAACAGGCCGGTCTTGGTCAGCATGCCGGACAATAGCGCGCTGGCCGGGGCCGGGGCCACGGGATGCGCTTTCGGGAGCCAGATATGCAGCGGCACCATGCCCGCCTTGGCGCAGTAGCCCACCAGCATGAGGCAGGCGGGCAGGATCAGCTTGCTGTTCCCACTCTGCTGCCGCAGCGCGTCAAAGGCCAGGCTGCCCGTTTCCTTCCAGGTCAGGAACATGCCCATCAGCGTGACCATCCCGCAGGCCACGGACACGCCCAAGTACGTCTGCGCCGCCCGCATGGCTCCCGGCGTTTCCTCGTGGGCCACCCAGGGATAGGAAGCAATGGACATGATTTCAAAGAACACGAAGGAGGTGTACAGGTCGTCGGAGAAAAACACGCCCACCACGCCGCACAGGGTAATCAGGGTAAAGCAGGCGTAACGGCCCCGGCTGCCGCCGTGGCCCGCAAAGTATTCCAGGGAGAACTGACAGGCCAGCGCCCACATGAAGCAGGCCAGCATCGCATAAAGCGCCCGGAAGGTGTCCACAAAGAAATACAGCCCCAGGCCCATTAAACTGGGAAACCACAGGAAGATGCTTTCCCCCTGGGAAACCCGGACGAACAGCCACACGGACAGGCCGAATTCAGCCAGCGTAAACAGCCGCAGCAGGAATTCCCGGACTGTTCCGTTTTTCTTTCCCGCCAGGGGCGCAATCACCGCGCCGAACAGCGGAAGCAGGAGCATCAAGAATAGAATCATACAATGCCTCCTTCCGCAAGAACCGTCAAATAATCCATCACGCGGCCCGCAAACACGCCCGCGGCAATCAGCAGCAGGCACAGCAGGGCCAGCGAAATCTTCATACAGGGGCCGGGATCACGGGGCAAGGTCTCCCCCGCGGGCTCGGGACGCAGGAAGAACGCAGGAAACACCACGGTGAAAATGTAAATGCAGGTCAGCACCGCGGAAATGAGCAGCGCCACGCCGCCCACAAACGCCCAGACGTCCCCCTGGTCAAAGGCGGCAGTGACCAGCGCGTACTTGCTCACGAATCCCGGCAGCGGCGGCACGCCCATCAGCGACAGGCCCGCGACGGTGAACGCGCCGAAGGTCAGGGGCATCTGCCGCCCCAGGCCGTGGGTCTGGCGAACCTGCGTGCGGCCCGTCTGGGTCAGCACCGCGCCGGCGCAGAAGAACAGGATGATTTTCATGAGGCCGTGAAACACCATATGGGACAGCCCGGCAGCCATGCCCCGCCCTGTCAGCAGGGATAAGCCGAAGAGCATATAGCTCAGGTTGCTGACCGTAGACCAGGCCAGGCGGCGCTTCAAATGCTGTTCCCGCACAGCCCTGGCAGCGCCGTAAAGCACCGTGGCGGCGCTGAGGATGAGCATAACCGTCTGCACCCAGGTGCCGCGCACCGCGTCCAGGGGAACGGCATAGTAGAAGAACCGCGTCACCGCGAATACGCCCGCGTTCACCACGGCCACGGCGTGGAGCAGGGCGGTCACGGGCGTGGGCGCGACGGACGCCGTGGGCAGCCAGCGGGACAGGGGCAGCACCGCCGCCTTGACCCCGAAGCCCAGGAAGCCCAGCAGGCACAGAATCCGGAACCAGGCCGTATCCGCGTTGGCGGGCAGCGCCAGACTTCCGTGGAATTCCCCCAGCCCATACGCGCTCAGGCCCAGCATGGCCATAAAGCCCAGGGCCGCGCCGCCAATCAGGTACAGCATATACTGGAACGCGGCCTTGGTGGAGGCGTCGTCCTGTTCATGCCACACCAGCGGCACAGTGCACAGGGTCAGCAGTTCATAAGAAATATACAGTGTGAACAGGTTGTCCGCCGCCGACAGCAGGATGGCCGCGCCGTAGGGAAGAAGATACCAGGAAAAGAAATTGCCCTCCCGCTTTTCGTGGCGCATGTACTCGATGGCGTACAGCACCGACAGGGGCCACAGCGCCGCGGCCAGGCCGATATAGACCTTGCCCGCCCCGTCCAGCCGCAGGGCGAACACGAACCGCTCCGAGAGCCGGAACAGCTCCGTCCTTTCCACGCCGCCGGTGAATATCAGATAAGCGACGGCGGCGGAGGTTCCGCAGGCGGCCAGCAGGGCGACGGCCATCCGCAAGCCCCGTTTTGCCCGCCGCAGCAGCATGACGAACCCGCCCAGCGCCACCGGCAGCAATGCGCAAATCAGCAATTGCATGTGATTGACTCCTTACAGCAGGCTTTGCGCCACAATCTGGAAATACTGAATGATCGGGCCGGAGAACATGCCCAGCAGCACGATCAGCGCGGAATACACCCCCATGGGAACCAGCATCTTCCAGCCCGCTTCGCAGCTGGGTTCGGGCTTCACATTTTCGCCGGGGAAGCAGCCCTTGATGACCACGGTGAACAGGTAGGCCGCGGTCAGCACGGCGGAAATCAGCAGTACCGTGGGGCCGATCCAGCTGATCGAAAGCCCCGTCGCCAGCGCGCCCTGGGCCAGGTTCCATTTGCTGATGAAGCCACCGGTGGGCGGGATGCCGACCAAGCCGAGGGAAGCGACGGTAAAGAACGCATACGTCCAGGGCATGCGTTTGCCCAGGCCTTCCATTTCGTCCACCTGGGTTTTTCCGGTCTTATGGATGATGCAGCCCGCGCCCATGAACAGGGTGTTCTTCATGAGGGAGTGGAAGATCACATGCAGCATGGCCCCCACGAAGCCCCATTCCGTCAGCGTGAACAGGCCGAACAGCACGTAGGACACCTGGGACACGGAAGAATAAGCCAGCCGTTTTTTGAGCTTCTTTTCTTTCAGCGCCAGCAGCGAGCCCATCAGGATGGTGGTCAGGGTCAGGCACAGCATGGTGTACTGCACCCAGGTGCCGCGAATCCGTTCCGCCCCTGCGATAGAGAACAGCACCCGCACGATGCCCAGCACGCCCATTTTCGTAATGACGCCGGACAGCACGGCGCTGGCCGGGGCCGGGGCCACGGGGTGGGCCGTGGGCAGCCAGCCGTGCAGCGGGAACATGCCCGCCTTCACGCCAAAGCCGACCAGCATGGTCAGGAAAATCGCCATGGCAAAGCCTTCCTTCCCGGCAATCTGTTCGGCAGTGACTAGGCCGGAGGCGAAGTCGCCGTTCCCGCCGATAGCCCCGATGAAGAAAATGCCGATCAGCGCGGCGCTCGCGCCGATGACGGAATAGATCAGGTACTTGATGGCGGCGGCCACGGCTTCCTTGTCCCGGTTATGCAGCACCAGGGGGACGGTGAGCAGGGTCATGGCTTCGTAGAACATATAGTAAGTGACCAGGTTGCCCGCCATCGCCAGCGCGTGCAGGATGCCCTGGGTGATGGTGTAGAACAGGAAGAACCGGGCGGGGTTCTCATCGTGCTCCAGGTATTCCTGGGCATACAGGGCCACGCCGGGCCAGATCACCGCCAGGAGCAGCAGCCAGATGCGGCTCACCCCGTCCACCCGGAGGGAGAAGGCCAGCATATCCGTCCAGCGGAGGGACACCTCCGGCATGTCGGGAATCACGGCGCAGAGAGCCGCCAGCACAGCGCCGACCAGAATCGTGAGGAAGGAAGCCTTATGCAGCGCTTCTCCCTCCAGCCGCAGCCACCGCCACAGGCAGGCCATCACAATGGGAAGCAGAATTGCGAAAATCATCAAAAGAATCATACCATTTTCCCCCTATCCTGATTAAACAAACATTGCGATGCCCCGCTGAATCCAGTCCAGCACAGGAGCGCCGAACACACCCAAGCCAAGATTCATAAGAATGAGGACTATCATGGCGAACGCGAAAGCCGCATCCCTGGTTTTCGGCGCGGGCCGGGCTTCCGTATCCTCCGCCGGGCGGTACAGCGTCAAGGCGCAGCGGAGCAGGTAGCCCACGTTCAGCGCCGTGCTGACCAGCAGATCGGCCAGCACCACCACCATCCGCCAGCCGCCCAGCTCCACGGCGGCCTTCGCCAGAAACACCTTGCTGGCAAATCCGCCCAGCACCGGCACGCCCACCAGCGACAGCGCGCCCACCAGGAACGCCAGCGCCGCCAGGGGTTCTTTCTTCGCCGTTCCCCGCAGCGCCGGGAAAGTATCCTGGCCGTCCGCCGCAGACCGCAGCTTGTTGCCCGCCAGGAACAGCATGGACTTGGCGGCGGAATGGGCCAGGATATGGAACAGCGCGGCGGCAAAGCCCGCCTCGGTTCCCAGGGCAATACCCAGGAAAATGTAACCGATCTGGGCCACGGAGGAATACGCAATCATGCGCATCATGCGACGCTGGACAATGGCGTACACCGAGCCCGCGATCACGCCCACCATGGCGTAGAGGAACAGCACGTCCTCAATGCGCCGGGCGAACACGTCCGTTCCCGCCGCCCGGAAGAAAATCTTCACCAGCAGGAAAATGTACATCTTGGACACCACGCTGCTGAGAATCGCGCTGGAGGTGGCCGTGGACGTGCTGTAGGCGCTGGGGAGCCAGGTGTGGAAGGGATACAGGGCGCTCTTGATGGCGACGCCCAGAGTCATGAGCAGGAAGGACAGGTACAGCGGCATGGGATACCGGTTCGCCGCCAGCAGTTCTTTCACCCCGGCGCCCAGCTGTGGGAACAGCAGATGCCCTGTCAGGCAGTACAGCATGCTCAGGCCCAGCAGGAACAGGCCGCTGCCCAGCAGGTTCATGATCATGTACCGGGTCGCCGCGAACATGGTGCGGCCCCAGTTCCGGGACAGAATCAGGGCGCAGGCGGCGATGGTGGAAATCTCAATGAATACATAAGCGGTGAACAGGTCGTTGGTAAAGGTCATGGCGCACATGGCCGCCGTCAGCAGGCAGAACACGGAGCCGTACAGCGTGGCGCGGTTCGGCGCGATGTCCAGGCTGAACTGTTTCCAGCCGCCCAGCAGCGACAGGAACATGATCACCGCGAACAGCAGCCCCACCAGCGCTTCCGCCGCGCCGACGCGCAGTTCGTTGCCGAAAGGCGCGCCGATTTCGCCCATGGCGAACACGAAGGATTCGTTCTTCGTGAGCGTAAAGTACAGCAGGACGCCCATGCCGCAGCATTCCAGGAAGGACAGCGCCGCCATCACCGCCCGGGCCGCTTTCGCTTTCAGCACGGAGCAGACCGCCGCGCACACCAGCGCGCCGACGATCATGAACAGGGGAAGATTTTGCCACCAAACCATGGTCATCATTTCCCCTCTCTCCGTATTTTTTCCGCGATTTCGTCAATATCCAGGGAGTGGTAGCGCTCGTACAGGCGTACCGTCAGCCCCAGCATCACGGCGGTCACGCTGACACCCACCACGATGCCCGTCAGCACCAGGCCCGCAGGCAGAGGATTCACATAGGCGGCGGGATCGGAAATGCCCTCCGCGTAGATGGGGGCCAGCCGGCCTTCAATATAGCCGTAAGACGCCAGAAAAAGGTAAATGCCGCTGTCCATCATGGAAAAACCGATGATCTTCTTCATCAGGTTCTTGTCCAGCAGAAGGAGCGCAAACCCGATGCCGAACAGCGCCACGGCGGTCAGCCCGTCCAGATGGGTGAATACCCGGCCCAGCATCAGAACTCCCCCTTTCGGAACATAGTGAACAGGGCGTACATGGTGCAGGCCACCACGCAGCCCACCACGAAATTCAGCGGCAGCAGCAGCCCGCCGGACAGGATATTCCCCGGCGTGCCGATGGAAATGTGGCTGTCCAGATGGTTGGCCCCGGTGAAAAAGTGGTAGCCCTTCGCCAGGGAATAAAACAGCAGCGAGCAGACCGACACCCACTTGAAGGTTTTGTAGGTAAAGAACTTTTCGATCTTCCGGTACTCGAAGGCGTTCTGGTACAGGATCAGCCCCGCGCCCAGCACCGCGCCGCCGGAGAACCCGCCGCCGGGCGACAGGTGGCCGTTGGCAATAATGTACAGGCCGAAGATCAGGATCAGCGGGGTCAGAAGCCGGGCGGCGGACTGGAGGATCACATCGTGATGCGGCTCGAAATACCGCTCCAGCGCGCCTTGGGCCAGGCGCTTTTTTTCATCCTGCTCGCCGTAGATGCTCAGCATCAGCAGCACTGTACACACGGCGATGAACAGCACGTGGGTCTCCCCCAGCGTATCGAAGCCGCGGTAGTTCAGGATGATGCCGGTGACGATGTTCATGGCCCCGGTTTCTTCCTTCGTATGCTCCACATAAAACTCGGTCAGCTCGCTGTCCATCAGCGTGTCCGCCGCGCCGAACCGGGGCATGCGATCCACCGCTTCCATGAGCAGCCAGATGAGCGCTGCCGCCACGGCGAACGCCAGCAGGCGGTACCACCAGGAATCGGCGTAGGCTTTGCGGGGCTTTTTTGCAATGTCCGCCGTTTTATCGGAGGATTTCTTTTTCTTTTCCCTTTTCTGCTTACCCGGCGCTTCCGGCTCTTCCTCCCGCAGGGCGTCCTGCATTTCCTCGTCCAGGGCGTTCCCGCCGTTTTCCAGCCAGTCGAGGAAGGAGGCGAAGCGGTCATTCTTCTGCTTTTTCATCATCTTCCGCTTCTCCCTTCTCCCGGATGGCATGGATTTTTTTGAGCGCGGCGAACATGAGAATGGACGAAACGCCCGCGCCCACGGCGGCTTCGGTGATGGCCAGGTCGGGGGATTGCAGCAGAATCCACACCACCGACATGGCCAGTCCCTGAGCCATGAACGTGATCACGGCGGCCAGCAGGTTCCGGGTAGCCGCCACCGCCACCGCGCAGACGATCATGAACAAAAGCAGAATGATATTCAGGGCTTCCATTCTTTCGCCTCCGCTTCAAAATGCTTTTCGTCCGTTTCGCGCACCAGCCGGGCGATCAGATGGCTGCACACCGGGCTGGTGATCCAAAACAGCGCCACGATCAGCAGAATTTTCAGCGTGACCGGGCTGAACCCGGCGTACACCACCGCCGCCAGCGCCATCAGCAGCAGGCCCAGCGTGTCTGCCATGCCCGCGGGATGCAGCCGGTTCACGGAAAAGCGGAACCGGTTCACGCCGATCACCGCCGTGACCTGGATGAACAAGCCCGCCAGCAGCAGGAAGGCAAACACAGCCTGACGCAGATATTCAAGCATCCTTCTTTTCCTCCCTCGCTTTTTTCGCTCGGTGAATCCCGATGTAGATCCGGCACAGCAGCACCACCGCCAGGAAGCTGAGCATGGCGTAAATCAGCGCGATGTCGATGAGATAGTCTTCCTTCATGAGCAGCGACAGGAACAGGATGATGGTGATCACAAAGGTGCCGGTCATGTTGACGGCCACGATGCGGTCGGAGGTGGAGGGTCCGCGCACCGCCCTAAACAGGCACGCGAACAGGCATAAGCCCAGCACGATCATGGCCGCCTGCATCAATAACGTATACAGATTATCCATGCAGCGCCTCCTCGATTTTCAGCAGTTTTCTTTCAAAGATCAAATCCTCCAGCCCTTCCGCCAGCTCGGGCCGCAGGCAGTGCACCGTCAGCGCATCTCCCTCCACGGTCACGGAGATCGTGCCGGGGGTCAGGGTGATGGCGTTGGCCAGCGCCATTTTCGCCATGCGGGTTTTGAGACGCGTGCGGATGGTGCGCACCGTCGCGTTAGCTTCTTCAAAATACACGATGCGGCACATGTTCAGGTTGGCCTTCACGATCTCCCAAATCACCGTCAGGCAATAGCCGATGATCCGCGGAATGACGAGATACAGCCTGAACTCTTTCCGGAACGACCAGTCGCACGCCTTCCACGCAAACAGCATGGCCAGGGCCGTCACCGCCGCGCCGACAGCCGCTGTTTCCATCGTCCATCGGCCGTTGAGAATCATCCAGAATAAAAAAAACGCAGCCGCCATGTTTCTCTCCTTTTCTTTGAATCAGGCGCGGTAAAACGCGCGTTTCTTTCCTTTAAATCGTTATCTTGCAAGGATTGCTTTGCCTGTTCAGTATACACGAAGATGAAGTTTTTCACAAGTCTTTGCCGAAAAGAAAACAGCGGGAAATGATCGGGCCGGACGAACAAATCAGCATCGTCCTTATCATCAATATTTTATTACAAATATATTACAAAATCGTGTTCAAATCATGAATTATTTGTACATAAAATTTGCAATCTTTGTACGGAATTATCTCTTGTGCCGATATTATATCTTTGTTATAATAGATTCAGAAATAAATTGCCCACTTACCACATTTCCGCGGGCATTTGTTTTCATGTAAACCGAAAGTGAGGTTCTCTATGAAGCGGAAAATGATCAGCAAAGCTGCTCTTTCTTTGCTTCTGGCGCTCTCATTGCTGCTGTCCGGCTGCGCCACCGCCGCTGAACCGGCTCCCGCCCCGACGGAATCAACGCCCTTTCAGAAGTTCAGCCGCACGGATCTGAGCGCGTTCGATACGGTGATCACCCTGACAGGCTTCGCTCCGGATCAGGCTTCTTTTGACCGGGCCGCCGATCAGGCTTTTGAACGTATCCAGTCCCTGGATCATATTTTTGACGGCTACAACGCTTACGGCGATTTGCACAATCTGTATTATGTCAACCAGCACGCGGCCCTGGAGCCGGTGGAAATCCCCGATGATTTGTTTCAACTGATTTCCTGGTGCAAGGAGCAATGGGAATCCAGTCTGCGGCAGACAAACATCGCCATGGGCGCGGTGCTGTCCATCTGGCATGAATACAGAACCGCCGGAATTCAGCATCCCGAGGAGGCCCAGCTGCCTCCCATGGAAGCGCTGCAAGCCGCCAGCGAGCATATTGACTTTGACCACGTGGCGCTGGACAGCGAAAAACAGACCGTATTCTTTTCCGACCCGGAAATCACTTTGGACATCGGCGCGGTGGCGAAGGGCTACGCCGCAGATACGGTGGCCGGTATTCTGTATCAGGAAATGCCCTCCTTCCTGCTGAGCCTGGGCGGCAACGTATACGCGGGCAATGCGCCAATGGACGGGCGCAGCAACTGGGCCGTGGGTGTACAGAATCCCGACGTGACCCAGAGCGGCACGAAGGATATTCTGGACGTGCATGACAAAACCGTGGTCACCAGCGGCGACTACTGGCGCTATTACACCGTGGACGGGCAGCGCTACCACCACATCATCGACCCGGAAACGCTGATGCCATCCAAAAAAATGGTGTCCGTCACCATCCTGTGCGAAAGCTCCATCCTGGCGGACTTCCTGAGCACGGCGCTGTTCGTGCTTTCCTATGAGGATGGCCGGGCCGTGGCGGACAGCCTGGACGGCGTGGAAGTAATGTGGATTCTTCCCGACGGCAGCATCCATGCCACGGACGGGATGAAGGACTATGCCCGTTCCCTGAAAAATCCTTCCTGAGGAGGATGGTTCCTGAACGATGCAGAACAGCAAAAAGCCAAATAAATCCGGAAACATTCTGATCATTGCGATCCTGGTGGTGATCGCGGCGGGGCTGCTGATTGCCTCCCGGTTCATCCAATCCCCCAACGCAAACCTTTCCCAGACAGAAATCGAAAACACCATCCAAGCTCTGGCAACGGAAACGCCAGAGCCGTTCCCGGCGGAAACGGCGCAAGCCGAAGCCACCGAAGCGCCTGAAGCAAAAAAAGAAGAGCTCGCGGAAGGCTACCTGTTTATTATCCTGAACGGCCGCGTCTGGGGCATCGAGGCGCTGGGCGAAGAACGCGACGTGACCGTGGATCAAGGTGACGGCGTGGTGAACGTCATCCACCTGCAAAAGGATGGATTCTATATGCAATCCTCCACCTGCGACAACCAGCTGTGCGTGGGCGAAGGAACGGTCACCCTGACCAACTGGCAGCAGCGCATCCTGGGCCCCTGCGTCTATTGCCTGCCCCACAACCTGCAATTGGAGCTGGTGGTGCCCAACGCCGAGCCGGATCCCAACGCGCCGGACGCCTAAACAAAGGTAGGAGGCAGAAGGTAGGAGGCAGGAAGTTTTAATAGATAAAAATCATTTCTCACCTCCAGCCTCCTCCTTCCTACCTCCTACCTGAAACCTATTCGTTCCCCCGGCCCGGGTCGGGCCTTTTCCCGGCAAAACGGGAGTATAGATGAAGAAACTGTGTTTCCCTGACGGGAAACAGAGATAGGAGGACAGAACCAAGTGAAGAAACAACTTCCTGGCTGGGCGGTGCTGCTCATCATCACCCTGGTCGCGGGTCTTGCCCTGGGCGGCACCAACGCCCTGACCAAAGACCCCATCGCGCAGCAAGCCCTCATCAAGGCAGAGAACGCCCGCAAGGCCGCTCTGCCTGACGCTGCATCCTTTGAGGAAATCCCCCTGTCCGAGGGAGCGTCGGTTGATTGGGTCTATGCCGGACTCAAGGACGGCTCCCCCGTCGGTTACGTGGCCCAGAAAACCGTGAACGGCTTCGGCGGCAAGGTCGAAGTCATTGCCGGCGTGGACACCAAGGATGCCCCCGACACCTTCAAGATCGGCGGCATCACCGTGGGCGGCGCGGACTTCTCCGAGACCGCGGGCCTGGGCGCCCGCGCCAAGGAGCCGGCCTTCACCAACCAGTTCCCCGGCAAGGTCTACCCCATCAGCTACATCAAGGCGGGCGGCACGCCCACAGAGAGCACCGTGGACGCCCTGACCTCCGCCACCATCACCACCACCGCCGTGGTCAACGGCGTGAACGACATCGTCAAATACGTCAAGGCGGACGTGATGGGCATCGCCGGTGTGGAAATGCCCGCCAAGCCTGCGGACGGCGTGTTCTCCGCTTCCGAGAAGGGCTTCCGCGGCCCCGTGTACGTGGAAGCCGCGTTTGACGCTGCCGGAAAAGTCACCTACATCAAGGTCGGCGACGAGAGCTTTGCCGAGGACATCGGCGTGGGCGTCATCGAGCCGGACTTCATGATCCAGTTCATCGGCAAGCAGATGCCCCTCGAAGTCTCCGACATCGACGTGATCGCGGGCGCGACCATCTCCTCCACCGCCGTGGTGAAGGCCCTGAACAACGCCTACGCAATCGCGGGCGGCGCGGAGATCGTGGTGCCTGAGACCCCGACCATGCCCGAGAAACCCGCCGAGGGCGTGTACAGCGCTTCCGCCGATGGTTTCCGCGGCCCCGTGTACGTGGAAGCCGCCTTCGATTTCGACGCGAAAGTGACCTACATCAGCGTGGGTGACGAAGCCTTCGCGGAAGACGTGGGCGCGGGCGTGAAGGAACCTGAATTCATGATTCAGTTCATCGGCAAGACCGTGCCCCTCGAAGTGTCCGACATCGACGCCATCGCGGGCGCGACCATCTCCTCCACCGCCGTGGTGAACGCACTGAACAAGGCGTACAACGCCAGCCAGGGCATCGTGGAAGAGGTCGTTGAAATCGTGATGCCCGAGAAGCCCGCCGAGGGCGTGTTCAGCGCCGCCGAAAAGGGCTTCGCCGGTCCCGTGTATACCGAAGCCGCCTTCGACGCGGACGGCAGGATCACCTACATCTCCGTCGGCGACGACAGCTTCGCGGAGACCGAAGGCTTTGGCGCACGCGCGCTGGTGCCTGAAAACCTGTATCCCTTCATCGGCGCGCAGATGCCGCTGAATGTGGAGGACGTGGACGCCCTCTCCGGCGCGACCTTCACCAAGACCGCCATCGTGAACAGCCTGAACAAGGCTTACGCGGCCTCCAAGGGCGAAGTGGTGGAAGAGCCGAAGGAAGAAACGCCCGCCGCTGAAACCGAAAAGCCCGCCGCCACCTTCACCGCGGAAGCGGAAGGCTTTGCCAGCCCCGTGCTGGTGGAAGCCGCCTTTGAAGGCGACAAGGTCACCTACATGAGCATTGGCGACAAGCGCTTCGACGAGACCCCCGGCTTCGGCGCGCGCGCGCTGGAACCCGAAGTCGCCGCCGCGTTCATCGGCCAGACCGTGCCCATGAAGGTGGAAGATATTGACGTGCTCTCCGGCGCGACCTTCACCAAGACCGCCGTGGTGGAAGCGCTGAACAAAGCCTATGAAAAGTCCCTGACCGCCGCGCCTGCGGAAGAAAAAGCCGCCGGTTATGTCGCCTCCGCCCAGGGCTTCGGCGGCCCCGTGACCGTGGAAGCCACCTTCGATGGCGACAAGATTGCTACGATTAAGATCGGCGACGATCAGTTTGCCGAGACGCCCGGCCTGGGCGCTCGCGCGCTGGAAGATGAATTCCAGGCCCAGTTTATTGGCAAGCAGATGCCCATTTCCCTCAGCGACATTGACGCCATCGCGGGCGCAACCGTGACCAGCACCGCCGTGGTGGACGCGCTGAACGCGGCTTACGCGCAGGTTGAAACCGCTGCCGTTCCCGCTGCGGAACCTGCCGCCGAGCCTGAAACCGCCGCAGCGGAAGGCCTGACACTCACTGCTGAAATCACCTCCGGAAACGAAGTGCTCACCCTCGAAGCCACCGTTGAGGACGGCAAAATCACCGCGCTCAAGGTCACGCCCGCCGAGAAGGAAGCTCTCCTGCAGGAGAAGTTCGTCGGCGCGGAACTGCCCCTGAACGTGGTGGAAGACGATATTGACCTCTTCTCCGCCGCCGTGGCGCTGAACAAAGCCTGGGACGAAATTCCCACGGAGCCCTCCGCCGCTGAGATCCTGCTGGCAAGCGACGCGGGCGCTGTCTGCGAAACCACGGCTTCCGGCAAGGAGATCCAGGTGCGCGTGAACACTGCCAATGATGTGGTCGCCGGGCTGGTGGTGCTGGACAAGCCCGCGGGCAGCAGCCAGGCCTTTGACATCAGCGAACGCGACGCCGAGATGAAAGACCTGTTCCTGGCCAAGACCCTGCCCCTCGATCCGGACGCGCAGGATTCGTCCTACGCCGCCGCCGTCGCCGCCGCGATCAACGAAGCCAGCGGCGTGGAGGGCGCTTCCAAAGAAGAAAACGCCTTCGTGAAAGCGGAAAAGGTGCTGGCAAAGAATTTCGGCAAAACCGCCGAAACCGCCCTGGACGGCAAGGAGCTCCAGGTGCGCGTGACCTCTGCGAACGGCGTCGTGGCCGGCCTGGTCGTTCTGGAAAAAGCGCAGGGCGCGGAGGAATACAAGCTCAGCGCGCTGGACGCCGACATGAAGAACCTGTTCCTGGCCAAGACCCTGCCCCTCGACGTGAACGGCCAGAGCACCGTCGCCGCGGCGGCAGTGGCCAACGCCGTCAACACCGCCTGCGGGTTTGAAGCCCAGGAAATCACCGTGAAGGAAGAAGCGCCCGCGGAACCCGCCGCGGCGACCGAACAGCAGGAAGCGGCAGCTGAAACGCCTTCCGCTTCCGAGCTGACGCTCCAGGTGACGGCGGAATTTGAAAACGACACGCTGACCTCCCTGACCGTGCTGGAAAAAGCGGACAGCGGCGAATTCGTTCCCTGTGCACAGGAAGACGCGCTCAAGGAAAAATTCCTCGGCCAGCCTCTCCCCCTGGATATCAATCAGTCCTCCGCGCTGGAAGCCACCGCGGCGATTGCCATCAACAAAGCCTATTACAATCAGGTGCATGAAGCCGAGCCCCGGCAGGTGGAAGTCAGCGACGAAGAACCCGTTTTCCTGGGCGAAGCGATTTCCTTCTTCACCTCCATCCGGGCCAAGGTGCAGGTCACTCCCGCCCGGACGGTGGAAGCCGTGGAGTTTGAAGAAAAGCCCGTGGGCGCGGAAGAATACCATCCCAGTGACCGGAACGATGCGCTGGAAGCCCTGTTCGTGGGCGAAGCGCTGCCGCTGGACGTGAAGCTGTATGACGATGCTTACCAGGCTGCCGCCGCCATAGCGGTCAACGCGGCCTTTGCCCAGTATGCCAAATCCGGCGCTTATACCCTTTCCAGCGCCGCCTACGGCGTCGGCGAAAGCATCAGCTTCTTCACAATGTACAAAGTATCGGCCACTTTCGATAACGGTTCGTTCGTGACCTTCGGCGGATTCAAAGAGCCGGTGGGCGGCGGCAAAGCGCCTGAAATCCTGGATTGCGACGCCCTCAACGAGCTGTTCGCCGGGCAGCCGATGCCGCTGAACGCCGCGGATTATACAGCCGCGGGCATTCCCGAATACGAAATGACCGCGATTGTGATCGCCCTGAACCAGGCTTACGAAAACTCCCTCGCCGGGCAGTGACCGGTGGAAACTGAGAAGAATGGAGGCACTGGCATTGCTTAAAAAAACTTTCAAGCGGGGCATTCATCCCCTTCATGGCATGCATGAAGGGAAAGGCCAAACCCGTGATCTTACAACCAAGGAATACGTATCCGACACCGTGGTCATCTCCATGTCCATGAACATCGGCGCGCCCGCCAAGCCCTGCGTCAAAAAGGGCGACCATGTGGACGTGGGCCAGGTGATCGGCGAAGCCCAGGGCTTCATGAGCGTACCCGTCCACGCCAGCGTGTCCGGCGAAGTGGTGGCGGTGGATCAGGTGCCGTCCCTGGGCGCGGGCAACATGCAGGCCGTGACCATCAAGAACGATTTCGCGGATACCTGGGTGGAGCTGCATCCCCTGGGCAGCGTGGAAACGGTGGACCCCAAGCTGGTGATCCCCGCCATCCAGGCGGCCGGCATCACCGGCATGGGCGGCGCTTCCTTCCCCACCCACGTGAAGCTGACCTTCCGGCCCGGCGCGACCTGCGACACCATCGTGGTCAACGGCGCGGAGTGCGAAACCCACCTGACCGCCGACTACCGCCTGATGCTGGAGCACAGCACCCGCATCGTGGACGGCCTCAGGGCGGTGATGCGGGCGCTGAACGTGAACAAAGGCGTCATCGGCATCGAGGACAACAAACCCGAAGCCATCGAAGCCATGATCAAAGCCGCCCAGGGCCGGGAGGGCGTGACGATCCAGCCCCTCAAAACCAAGTACCCCCAGGGCGGTGAAAAACAGCTGATCGAAGCCATCACCGGGCGGCAGGTTCCCTCCGGCGGGCTGCCCATCGACGCGCATGTGGTGGTGCTGAACGTTGGCACCTGCGCCGCCATCGCCGATGCCGTCATCGACGGCAAGCCCCTCATCAGCCGCATCTGCACCGTGACCGGCTGCGTGCGCAATCCCGCCAACCTGGTGCTGCGCATCGGCACCATCACGGAGGACATCATCGGCGCCTGCGGCGGCTATTCCGAAACCCCCGGCAAGGTGGTGTTCGGCGGCATGATGACCGGCATGTGCATCCCCAACGACCAGATGCCCATTGCCAAATCCACCAACGGCATCGTGGTGCTCAATGAAAAGCAGGCCAGGAGCAAGGACGAAAGCCCCTGCATCCACTGCGGGCGCTGCGTGGCGGCCTGCCCCATCGGCCTGAACCCCTACCAGATCAAGGTGGCCGCCGACAAGAGCGACTTCGCCGCCGCTCAGAAGCTCCACGTGATGGACTGCATCCTGTGCGGCTCCTGCGCCTATGAGTGTCCTTCCCGCCGGTGGCTGACGCCTTCCTTCAAATACTGCAAGGATCACATCACCGCCGAAGCCAAGGCCAAAGCCGCCGCTGCCGCTGAGAAAGGAGGCGCGAAAAAATGAGCCTGAGAATTTCCACCGCGCCGCACATGCATAATCCGCTGACGACCCAGCGGCTGATGCAGTTCGTTTTCATCGCCCTGCTCCCCACCGCGGCCTGGGGCGTGTACGCTTTCGGGTTCCAGGCGCTGCTGGTGCTGTGCCTGTCCATGGCCAGCTCCGTCCTGGCTGAATTCCTCTGGCAGAAGATCGCCAAGCAGCCCGTCCGCATCGGCGACTACTCCGCCCTCGTGACCGGCCTCATCCTGGGCCTGAACCTGCCCGCCACCGCTCCCTGGTGGATGGTGATCATCGGCGCATTCTTTGCCATCATGATCGTAAAGCAATTGTTCGGCGGCCTGGGCGACAACTTCCTGAATCCCGCCCTCGCGGCCCGCGCCGTGCTGCTGGCCTCCTGGCCGGTGCACATGACCGCCTCCGCCTGCGTGAACCCCACCTTCTTCCAGGCGGGCGTGGACGCGGTGTCCACTGCCACGCCCCTGGGCGCTTCCGGCAACTACACGCTGATGCAGCTATTCCTGGGCCAGTGCCCCGGCGCGATCGGTGAAGTGAGCAAGGCCGCCATCCTGGTGGGCCTGCTGTTCCTGCTGGTCACGAAGGTCATCTCCTGGCGCATTCCCGTCATCATGACGGCCAGCGTGTTCTGCTGCACCATGCTGATTTCCGGCGCGACGCCCGAAGCGGCCCTGGCGGCTGTGCTCTCCGGCGGCGTGCTGTTCGGCGCGGTGTTCATGGCCACCGACTACGTGACCTCCCCCATCACCCCCT
Organism: uncultured Eubacteriales bacterium; assembly: GCA_902795275.1. Classification (GTDB taxonomy): domain Bacteria; phylum Bacillota; class Clostridia; order Christensenellales; family Aristaeellaceae; genus RUG563. Next base: position 103,287 of record CADBKQ010000002.1, read on the forward strand.
GGGGCCAGGTGGTGTACGCCGCGGTGATCGGCCTCATCATCACCCTCATCCGTCAATTCGGCAGCTATCCCGAAGGCGTCACCTACGGTATCCTGCTGATGAATATCGCCACCCCGCTGATTGACCGGCTGCCCCGGAAGATCTACGGCGTCAAGAAGGAGGCCAAGAAGGCATGAGCGAAAAGAAAAGCGTCGGGACGGTCTTCTTTAACGGGATCATTCCCGAGAACCCCACCTTCCGCCTGGTGCTGGGCACCTGCCCCACCCTGGCCGTCACCACCAGCGTCCTGAACGGCCTGGGCATGGGCGCGGCCGCCACGTTCGTGCTGGTGTGCTCCAACATCGCCATTTCCCTGCTGCGCAAGTTCATCCCCGACCAGGTGCGCATCCCCGCGTTCATCGTGGTCATCTGCACGTTCGTGACCATGGTGCAGCTGCTGATGAAGGCGTTCCTGCCCGCGCTGGATGAATCCCTGGGCATCTTCATTCCCCTGATCGTGGTCAACTGCATCATCCTGGCCCGCGCGGAAGCCTTCGCCAGCAAGAACGGCCCCGTGCTCTCCGCGGCGGACGGCCTGGGCATGGGTATCGGCTTCACCCTGGCCCTGACCCTGATGGGCGCGATCCGCGAGCTGATCGGCAACGGCAGCGTGTTCGGCTTCAACCTGCTGGGTGCTTCCTACGAACCCATGCTGCTGATCGTGCTGGCCTCCGGCGGCTTCCTCACCTTCGGCCTGCTGATGGGCCTGGTGAACCTGGCGGTCAAGAAATTTGAAAGCAAACACGCGAAGAAGGAGGCGCAGGCCGCATGAGCATCACTGAAATCCTCCTGTTTATGGTCAGCTGCATCCTGACCCATAACTTCATCTTCAACCGCTTCCTGGGCTGCTGCCCCTTCCTGGGCGTGAGCAGCAAGGTGGAAACCAGCGTCAGCATGGGCCTGGCCGTGACGTTCGTCATGACCATCGCATCCCTGTTCTGCTGGCTGATTTACAACCTCTTGCTCATCCCCCTGGAGCTGACCTACATGAACACCATCGCGTTCATCCTGGTCATCGCGGCCCTGGTGCAGTTCGTGGAAATGTTCCTGAAAAAGAGCAGCCCCACCCTGTACAGCGCCCTGGGCATTTACCTGCCCCTGATCACCACCAACTGCGCGGTGCTGGGCGTTGCCACCCTGAACATGAACAACAATTACGGCCTGCTCCAGTCCGTGCTGAACGGTACCTTCTCCGCCCTGGGCTTCCTGCTGGCCATCGTGCTGATGGCGGGCGTCCGGGAGCGGCTGGAAAGCAGCAAGATCCCCGCCTGCATGAAGGGCTTCCCCATCACCCTGGTTTCCGCCGGGCTGATGGCCGTGGCTTTCATGGGCTTCAGCGGCTTGGTATAAGGAGGAAGCGGATATGACGATTTTGTATGCCGGTATCCTGCTGGGCGCGCTGGGCCTGATCTTCGGCGGCGTGCTGTCCTTTGCCAGCAAGAAGTTCCACGTGGAAGTGGACGAGCGCGTGGCGCAGGTGCGCGAATGCCTGGGCGGCGCGAACTGCGGCGCGTGCGGCTATCCCGGCTGCGACGGCTTCGCCGCCGCCGTGGTGGCGGGCGAAGCGCCCATCAACGGATGCGCTCCCGCCGGTGAAAAAGGCATGAAGGGCATTGCCAAGATCATGGGCCTGGAAGCCACGTCTTCCGAGAAGATGGTCTGCCGGGTGCTGTGCCAGGGCGAAAGCGGCGTGGCCAAGGAACGCTATCAGTACGACGGTTACAAGAGCTGCGCCACCGCCGCCGGTCTGGCGGGCGGCCCCAAGGACTGCCGCTTTGCCTGCCTGGGCCTGGGCGACTGTCAGGATAAATGCGCCTTTGACGCAATTACCATGAAAAACGGCATCGCTCATGTGGATCCTGATAAGTGCACCGCCTGCGGCGCGTGCGTGAAAGCCTGCCCCCGCAGCGTGCTGAAGCTGCTGCCCCTCTCCTCCAGCGTGATCGTGCGCTGCCGCAACAGCGACACCGCCCGCGTGGCCCGCGCGGTCTGCATGGACGCCTGCATCGGCTGCGGCCGCTGCAAGAAGGAATGCCAATACGAGGCCATCACCGTGGAAAACGGCTTCGCCCACATCGACCCCAGCAAGTGCACCCGCTGCGGCGACTGCGCGGCGGTCTGCCCCTGCAAGTGCATTACGATCTCATAAATCAATTTTTTCTGGGGGAAACCATTCTTTGCTGCCCAAAGAACGGTTTCCCCCAGACCCCTTTCCAAGAAAGGCGCATCGTTAAAAGCCGGATGGTGAAAAACCCATCCGGCCATATCTTTGAAAACGTTTATTCTTGTATTGTTCCGATCAAGCCGTCCTGATGCAATCCGGTCACGGTCACAACGCAGAGCTTGCCGGGCTTACCGCCTTCCACGGCGCAGGGCATATACTCGGCGGTATAGCCGTGGATGAGGTCGTTTTCGTCGGTTTCTTCCAGGAGCACTTCCACGGTTTTGCCGATCCAGGAGGCGCGGTAGGCTTCGGCCAGTTCGTTTCCCACAGCAATCAGCTGCCTGGCACGTTCCTCGCGGACGGCCCGCTTCATCTGGTTGGGCATGGCAGCGGCAGGCGTACCCTGGCGGGCAGAATAGGGAAACACGTGCATCCGGGCGAAACCGATCTCTTTGCTGAACGCCACGGTCTCGGCAAATTCTTCCTCCGTTTCTCCCGGGAAGCCGGTGATCACGTCGGTGGTGATGGCGCAGGACGGGAACGCCTGCCGAAGCAAAGCGCAGGCCCGGTGGAAATCCTCGGTGGTATAGCGGCGGCGCATCCGTTTCAGCACCGCGTCGCTGCCCGACTGCAAAGCTAAATGAAACTGCGGGCAGACCTTTTTTTCCTGCTGTAAAGCGTCAACAAATTCCTCCGTCACGATCACCGGTTCCAGCGAGCCTAAACGAATCCGGCTGACCCCCGGCGCGTCGCAGGCGCGGATGGCATCGATCAGGGAAGCGTTTTCTAGATCCCGGCCATAGCTGGTCAGATGGATGCCCGTCAGCACCAATTCCCGGAAGCCTGCCTGCGCCAAGCGGCAGGCTTCTTTGGCGATATCCTCCGGCCTGCGGGAGCGAATGCCGCCGCGCACGTAGGGGATGATGCAGTAGGTGCAGTACCGGTCGCAGCCTTCCTGGATTTTCAGCACCGCGCGGGTGTGTCCCTCATGGCTGGAAATGGACAGCGGTTCATAGGGCGTGCGCAGGATGTCCGTGACCGCCGCCACCCGTTCGCCCTTCTCGATGGCTTCCTCTAGCAGCTTTACGACCTCGCCCCGCCGGGCGTTGCCGATCACCAGCCGCGCGCCGGTCTCCAGCAGCTTTTCCCCGTCCCGCTGGGCCAGGCACCCGGCGATCACCACCTGGGCGCTGGGATTCGTGCGCAGCGCACGGCGCACGGCGTTCAGGCTTTTCTTGTCGCCGGTGCCGGTGACGGTGCAGGTGTTCACCACATACACATCCGCCACGTCGGAAAAAGCCCGGGGCTCGTACCCCGCCTGCTCGAACAGCTCCAGCATAGCCTGGGAATCGTACTGGTTCACCTTGCAGCCAAGGGTGTGGAAAGCAACGGTTTTCATATGTGCGAAAAACTCCTTGAAAAATTATTCCATATCGCCCGAGATCGTCAGCAGGGAAATCATCGCTGCCAGCCCCGCCGTTTCGGTGCGGAAAATACGGGGGCCTAACGTGACGGGCTTCGCGCCCGCGGCTTTCAGCCTGTCGATTTCCTCCGGGGAAATGCCGCCCTCTGGGCCGATGATCATAGCGACGTCCTTTTCACCCTGCCACTTGGCGCGGATGCCGTTTCCGTGTTCTTCCTCCCAGGGAACGAGGATCAGGCTGTGCTGTGCGATTTGCGCGCACATCGCCCCGAAGGAAAGCGGCAAGGCAATGTCAGGCACCGCCGCGCGCCCGGACTGCTTGGCCGCTTCGGCGGCGATGCGCTGGTACCGAGCCTGCTTTTTCGCGGCGTCCTTGCCCTCCCACCGGGCCACGCAGCGGGAAAACTCCACCGGCACGATACGGCACACGCCCGCCTCTGTGCATTTCTGCGTGATAAAATCCATCTTGTCGCCCTTTGGAATGCCCTGGTACAGCGTGACGGATACGGACGGTTCCGGGGAAGGCAGCGTTTCTTTCAGCGTCAGCGCCACCCGCGGGCTGGTTTCCCGGATCACCGCGGCGTACACCCGGCCCTCCAGCAGCGCCTGGCATTCGTCGCCGACGCCCAAACGCAGCACCCGCAGGGCGTGGTTCTCCTCCTCCGGCGGCAGCATGACAGTGTCCCCGTCTGTTCTTTCGGCAAAAAAACGGTGCATGGCGCTTTCATCCTTCCTCGCGATTGCAAGGTTATTCTATCATACTTCCGCGGAAAAATGAAGCGCGGATTTCCCGTCCGATGAATTTTCTGTAAAACATGTTCGACACGGTTTTTTTGTCTTGTGTATCCGGGCCGTTTCTGGTATACTATATATGGATTATTTTGCACTTTGTATGATGTACGGGAGGATCAATCCTGTGAGCAATTATCAAGACCCGAATTCCAACCAGCAGCCGGTGGTGCGCCACCGCCGCAGCGAACGCCACCGCCAGGGCGCGGGAAGCGGCTATGAAGCCCCTGCTGTTCAGCCCGCCCGGCAGGTACCGCCCGAAAACGAACCGGTGGACGAAATCAAATGGCAGCGGCGCCAGCCGTCCAATTGGCCGGAAGAAAACGACAGCTTTTCCGCCGCGCCCGTTGCCCGCGGCAGAAGGCAGAACGCGGCCGCCCCGGACGAACAGATGTTTATGCGCAGGACCCCGGCGCTGAATGACGCTTATGACGACGAAGAGGACGAGGAGCGCACCTTCCCCTGGCTCAAAGTGATCGTGGGCCTGCTGATCGCAGTGCTGCTCTTTGGCGTGGCGCTGCATTTCATCCAGGACGCCGGCCCGCTGAATCCGATTAAAAACGCGATAGACGGCTTGATTACGGTCAAGGCGAAAGAGCCCGGGAAGGTGATTTCCTTCCAGGCGGCCAGCAGCACTTCCCTGGTGAATCAGCGCCTGCTGCTCAGTCTGACCACGAATCAGGCGGTGGACGGCGTGCGCATCGAAGACGCCGACGGCAACGACATCGCCTGCACCGTGAACCTGGTCAACGGCACGAATGAAACAAACAAGATCTGGAATATCAACGCCATTTTCGACAGCCCCTACTCCGGGGAAGTGTTCGCCGTGATCCGCCAGGAAAACAACTGGATCAGAACAGACCAATCCGTTTCCCTCGTGATCGTGGAACCCACGCCCCTTCCCATGGACACGCCCTTCCCCACGCAGGCGCCTGCGGAAACGCTGCCCCCGACTCAGGAGCCGGAGGAATCGGAGGAGCCCGCGGTTTTCTTCGTTTCCGAACCGGAGGACAGCGTTCCTCCCGAATCAGAAGGAACGGGGATCCCGCTCTTTTCGGAGGACTCCGAACCCCTTTCCGCCGCCGTCACCTGGGCTCCCACGGTCGAGCCGCTTCCCACCGAAACGCCGGATGACATGCTGACGGAAGACCCGACCGACATGCCGACGGAAGAGCCGACGCCCGACCCGACTGCGGAGCCCACCGAAGCGCCGCCCATGGGCCCCACTCCGGATCCCACCGTCACGCCGCTGCCCCGGCTGGAAGCAAACGAGGGCGCGGGTTCGCTGAAAACCACGGACACGGTCTACCGCGGGAAAAAGAGCGTTTCCTCCTTCAGCCGCGAAATGGGCTACGTCGCTCCGCATCCCGACCAATATACCCATTACGCCATCGGCGTGACGACCTTCCGCGGCGACAACTTCCGCCGCAACGCGGCCTTTGGCACAGCGGATGTGCAGGCTGAATCCCTTTCCGTGGCCTGGCAGGTTCCCCTGGGATCGCTCCGCACAGAGGACAGCGGCACCCTGTACGGCGTCGGCTGGACCGGCCAGCCCGCCATCGTCCACTGGTCGAAGGAGGTCCGCGAGGGCATGAACCTGTTTGAGGACAAAAAGAGCAAGGTTCTCAACGAAGTCATCTTCGCCGGGCAGGACGGAAAAATCTATTTCCTCGACTTGAAGGACGGCACGCCCACCCGGGATGAAATCAACGTGGGCTATCCTATGAAGGGCAGCGTATCCGTCGACTGCATTTGCAGGCCGCTGCTGGCCGTGGGCCAGGGCATTTCCAAGCTGGCCAACGGCAAGACCGGTTCCATCGGCACGCGGCTGTTCAATCTGGTCACGGGCAAGGAAGTGTACCTGCTCAACGGCCGCAAGCACGACACGCAGCCCAAGCAGTACTCCAGCAACGGCGCTTTTGACGGCACTTCCCTGTTCCTGTACGACGAGCGGGGCGTGAACGCCATGATCGTCGCCGGGGAAAACGGCTTGCTGTACACCGTCGATCTGAACATGAAGTTTGAGTATCCCAACAACGACTTCCCCGACCGGGCGGTGTCCATTGACATCAAGCCCGAAATCACCTACCTGCTCACCAAATCGGGCAGCGAAAAGGATGCCCAGACCGCCGTGGAAAGCAGCGTGGCGATGTACGACAAATACATCTATATGGCGGACGCCTACGGCATCATCCGCTGCGTGGATTCCGACACGATGAAGACCGTCTGGGCTGTGGACGGAGGCGACAACATCGACGCCTGCCCTGCCCTGGACATGGACGGAAGCAACAATCTGCGGCTGTACGTCGGCAACACCGCATATAACCGCCTCGGCGCCAAGAACCCCGTGACCATCCGCAGCCTGAACGCCCTGACCGGGGATGAAATCTGGCGCTACGAAATCAAATGCGATTTTGACAAGAACCAGCTTTCCGGCTGCAAGGCCAGCCCGGTGATCGGCCAGAACGCCATCGGCAATCTGGTCATCTTCACCGTGAACAAGGTCAGCGGCGGCGGCAGCAAGGTCATCGCGCTGGACAAGAATTCCGGCCGGGCGGTATGGGAATACGCGCTGGCGGACGAAGCCATCTCCTCCCCCGTTGCTGTGTACGACGAACGGGGCGAAGCCTGGATCATCCAGGGCGACGAAGGCGGCAACCTGACCATGCTATCCGGGCGCACCGGCGAAAAGCGCGCTTCCATCAACCTGGGCGGCGCGATTCAGGCCAGCCCCGCCGTGTACAAAGATCGTCTGGTGGTTGGCACTTGCAGCAAGGGCAACGCCGCCATGTTCTGCATCGACATTCAATAACAGCATTCCCCGCGCCGCGCATGCTTCCCTGGCATGGGCGGCGTTTTTCATATTTTTCTATTTGCATTCGCGACATTTTTCGATATAATAAAACAGACAGGATGCGAGGCCGGCGAAACGCGCCGGGAAGCATGCCGGGAAATTTACAATCCGGAACCGTCATTCCGCCGGATGATCAACATATATTGAACCATCAATTCCGTGGGAAAGGGGCTGTTCGTTTGAAAAGAACGGTGCGATTCATTTCCTTTATGCTGGCGGTGATGCTTCTGCTGCCTGTATCCATGCAGGCGGAAGCGGAAAAAACCAGCGGCGTGGTGCGGGTGCTGCTGACGCGGCTGAAAGTGACCGACCAGCTGAAAATCTCCCTGGACGGCAGCTATACCCTGGAGGGTATCGCCTTCCAGCGGGGCAGCCAGCTGACCGTCGTATCCGGAAAAGACGGGCTGTATGTCTATTACGAAGGCATGTCCATGAAGATGGGCAAGCAGATGACCCTGGTGCGCCACGAAACGGAGGAGGGCCTGGAAAACGGCATCCGCTTCAACGGCAATTATGAGCTGCACCCCGGCGATCTGAAGCTGACCGCCGACGGCGGAAGTATCCGCGCCGTCCTGTACGCGCCGGTGGAGGAATACCTGCTGGGCGTGGTGCCGTATGAAATGAGCGATTCCTTCCCGCTGGAAGCGCTGAAAGCCCAGGCCGTGGCCGCCCGCACTTACGCCCTGAAAAGGACAGGCTCGGCGAAGGACTACGACGTGGAGGACAACACCAACGACCAGGCTTATTACGGCGTGAAAGCCCAAAATAAAAACGCCGCCCAGGCCGTGCGGGAAACCGCGGGCCAATGCGGGTATTACAAGGGACAGATGGCCGACTGCTATTACTCCGCCAGCAACGGCGGGCAGACCGATCTGCCCTCCCATGTGTGGAGCAAGGAAAACCCCGGGTATCTGACGATGGCCGACGATCCCTACGATTTGCAGAATCCGGAAAGCGTGGTCAGAAGCGCCCGGCTGCCCAAGGAGCTGAAAAGCAACGACGACCTGGGCGCGCTGAAAGAGCCCATTTTAAGCGCCCTGTCCGAGCTGCTGGAAAGCAAGGGTTACGACGGGGACATGGAGCAGATTCAGGTAATGGGCATCATGGACGCCGAAACCGCGCTGCCCAAGTATCACGATTCGCCCTCCAAGATCATGACGCTGCTGCGGCTGTTCCTGACGGTGAAAGCCCGGAAGCTGATTGTGGAGGAGCCGCCGGAAGAAGAGGACATTTCGATTTTCTCCGTCATCAAGGACGACGCCCCGCTTCCCACCGACACGCCCGCGCCCTCCCCCCTGCCCGGTGAAAAATGGAGCGCTCCCGAAGCGCTGTCCGACCCGGTGCTGGTGACGCTGGATCTTTTCCCGCTGGTGGAAAGCGCTCTGAACCTGTCCATCAACTCCGGCAGCAACGAGATCATTTCCATCAAGGAAACATCAGCATCGTTTATCCTGGAATCCCGGCGGTTCGGCCACGGCGTAGGCATGAGCCAGCGGGGGGCGCAGTGCATGGCGGGGATTTACCGCTGGAATTATGAGCAGATTCTGCGGTTCTATTATCCCGGCATGCAGCTGGAAACCGTCAGCTACACCGCCCAATTGCAGCCCAAGCTGGACGCCCGCTTCCTCACCACGCCCGGCCCCGCGGCAACGCCCACGCCCCGGCCCACGGTGATGCCGGTGCTTTCCACGCCCGGCCCGCAGGAATACAAGGTGAAGGTAACGAACATCGGCGAAAACTCTTATCTCAACATGCGCGCCCAGCCCAGCACCCAGTCCGACGTGATTCGCCTGCTGTACTACGGCCAGGAGTTGATCGTGCTCCATGAGGACGGCGACTGGCTGACCGTGCGCACTGACGATCTGAACGGGTACGTGATGAAAGAATTTGTCCAGAAGGCCGAATAAACCAAAAGGAAAAGGACGCCGGATCTTCTCCGCGTCCTTTTCCTTTGCTGAATATGGATCAGGCCTTCTGCCATTCCGCAGCCTTGGCGGCGGAAACGCGCTTGATGGTCTCTTCCGCGTAGGGGGATTCGGGGCCGCCCACGCCGTACAGGAACAGCTTGCCGTCCTGGGTCTTGTACAGGTCTTCTTCGTAACCGTCAGCATCGCCGAAAGCGCCGAACACTTTCTTCTGAATCAGTTCGGAAGATTCTGTATCATATTCAACCTTGCAAATAACCTTCTTCATTTTGCGAAGTCCTTTCATCTGCGGCTCTCGGCCGTTTTCTTTTTCGTGCTTTTTCAGCACCCCTATATCATACCACAGGAAGATAATGAACGCAATGTCATGTATTTGTCGGAAACATGCCAAATCAGGCAAATTCAGGATATTTTTCCCATTCTTTCTGAATCATTCCGTTCTTTTTCCCGCATCCGGCGCGCCAGGTCGCGCCTCACATATCCCGCCAGCATGGACAGGAATTCGGCGTTGGTGGGCTTCCCGCGTTCCGCGTCCACGGAATAACCGAACAGGGTCTGAATGGCGTTCAGGTCGCCGCGGAGCCAGGTGCTTTCCACCGCAGTACGGATGGCCTTTTCCACCGCGCGGGCGGAGGTAAGGCAGGATGAGGCAACAAGCGGATACAGCAGCCCCGTGAAGGAAGCGCCAAGCTGCGGCGCGCAGGCCAGCGCGGACACCGCCCGGCAAATATATTGTTTCCCTTTGAGGGCTTCCGGTATACGCAGGAGAACGGCGTATTTTTCAGCAATTTCCATCCTGTCCGCCTCCCAGCGCTCCGCCAGCCTGGGCAGCGGCTTTTGGGCGGTGCTCTCCGTGAGCCGCAGAATTATTTCATCGTCGGTGTTCCAGGCCGCCGCTGCGTCCGCTCCCCTTTGGAGCGCCAGCCCCAGCCATTTATCTTCCCGCCCCAGGTACAGCACCCTGGGCGGACAAGGCATGGTTTCGCTCAGCCGTTCCAGAAGGCTCAGGCTGTCCAGACCCGAAAGCACGCCGTCCAGCAGCAGAAAGTCCGGGCACAAGCCCATGATCTCCTCCGGAATCGTTTCCCCGCTGCCGCTGCCGACTACGGCGATCTGCTCTGACTTTCCCAGGAGCGCTTCAAAACGCAGCGGTTCCATGGCGGCAATGTAAGCGCTTCTCTCCGGGGTCAGCATGACGCGCCCCGTTTTTTCGCGTTCTGACGCCAGAAGGCCGAAAAGAGCACCGACGAAATGGTAATCGCCATGGCGATGCCGCAGATGCCCAGCAGGGTGGCCGCGCCGGTCTGGACGGCCCGGCTGTATTCCCCGTCCACCACAAAGCGCATGGTGCGGTACAGGCCGATGCCGGGAACCAGGGGGATGATGGCTCCCGTCACAAACAGGGTCGCCACGCGCTTCATCAGCCGGGCGGCCAGCTCGCAGCACAGGCCGATCAACAGGCTGGCCAGGAAGTAGGCCAGCGTGCTTTGTTTCAGCAGCAGGAACACACTGTATCCCAGGATGCTGACGACGGAGCTGACCAGGATGGTGCTCCTGGGCTGGTGCAGCAGCACGGAAAAACTGGCCGCGGCGACGCCGCAGGCAAGCAATTGAATCCACCAGCTCATTTGAGTCCGCCTCCCCACATGCTCAGCATCAGGCCGATACCGGCCGCCAGCATCATCACCGACAGAATGGCCTCCCCCAGCCGCGCCCCGCCGGACACCAAATCGCCGCGGATGGTATCCCGCATGGCGTTGGTGGTGGCCAGGCCGGGCAGCAGCGGCATGATCGCGCCGGAAATCACCGGCTCGATATTCACATTGTCCACCACCATGGTGCCGAGCAAGGCCAGCAGAGTGGTCAAAGCGCCGGCGATCATGCTGGAAATCAGCGGCGGCACCTTCATCTTTCCCAGCGGGGTCAGCACCCACTGCACCAGCGCGCCGCAAAAAAAAGAAACGCCGAATTCCGTCCATCCGCCGCCCAGCATCACCGTAAAGCTGGCCGCTGTCACCGCGCTGGCGGCGATCAGCAGGGCGCGCTTGTCCTTCCGGGGACGCTTAATTTCGCGCAGGGCATTCAGCGCTTCGGCGGCGGTCATCTGGCCGGCGGCCACTTTCCGGGAAATATCGTTGCATTCGTCAATGCGGTTCAGGTCGGTGGAACGGCTGTGCACGCGCACGATGCGGGAGATGGTTTTATCCTCCTCCAGCGTCAGCGTGAGCATCAGACCGGTGGGCAGCGCCAGCACGTCCACCCCGGGAATGCCCAGGCCCTGGCACATCCTTTCCACCGTTTCTTCCGCCCGGTAAGTCTCCCCGCCGTTTTCCAGAATCAGCTGGGAAGCCAGGCAAACCGCGTCCAGCGTGGTGATGATGGAATCCATCCCGTATATCCTCTTTCTTTGGCGCTTTGTCCGTTTAAAAAACCGTGGATGCGGCGATCAGGAACAGGGCCAGAAAATGGCTGCCCAGGCACAGGTAGTCGTACCGCTTGGCTTTGATGTTCTTCACGATCTGGAACAGCAGCATGCCGTCCGACACAGCGAACAGCACCGCGCCCGCCAGCAGAAGCGGCTTTTGGGTCACAGCCAGGGAAGTCATTGCCGCAAGCAGCAGGGCGTATCCATGATAAGGAAGCGGGGACCGGCCCTTCGCCAGTTTTTTCATCTGTGGAATCAGCGCCAAGATCAGGCAGAGCAGCGCCAGAAAAACGATCAGATTGATCCTGCCCGGCGCCCGGGAAATCAGCATCGCCGCGCAGCAGCAAAGGCGCCCCAGCCCAAACGCCGCCAGGCCCGCAAGAAAGCTCCTGTCCAGGATCACATCCGCCGCGGCGAACACGCACAAGCCGATCAGAATCATCAGCCGCTCGGGAGCAGGGCGGGAAAAATAGCCGGAGCCCGCCAACAGCGCTGACATGGCTGCCGCCGCGCCCCTAAAGAACCATTCCTGCCATTTGTGCTCCTCAGCGCCACATTTGATCGACTGATAGATCAGGTACATCACAGCCATCAGCCCGAAGCAGCTGAATACCCAAAACGTTCTCATGCCTTCTGTTCCTTCCCGGCGGCAAATCCATTCCTTCAGGCGTTACTCAATCTGCGAGAGATGAAATCCCGCGTCCTCGATCTTTTTCTGCACGTCCTTCAGCCGTTCTTTATCCGAGGGCTTTTTGGAAAACAACGTTTTGATCGGGGGCTCGTTTTCAAATGCGAGGCGGGTGAAGATGCGTTCGGAATAGAACAGCAGATATTTCAGCCTGCCCCCGTCGCGGCACTCCCCCACGAACGTGCCGTCGCCGCCGCGCTGCCGCTTAAACACCGCGGCGCATTCCGCAAAGTCGATGAAGCCGCCCAGGTAATGAATGCCCTCGTTGGTGACTTCTTCCACATCGCGGTCCCAAATCGTGAAACAATCCATGGTATCTCCCCCGTTTATCGGTCCGTATCCCCGTGCAGCTGCATCTGTTCATTGAGCAGGTTGATATTGCCGCAGCCCATGGTGAGCACCAGGTCGCCGGGCTGCCAGTGCGCGCGGAGGTACTTTTCCGTGTCGTCGAAGGTGGGGGTGTGCACCGCGTCCACGCCATGGGCGCGCATGCCTTCCACCACCATTTCCGCCTTGATGTCCCCGGGGTCCTTTTCCCGGGCGGCGAAAATATCCGTTACCAGGGTATAATCGGCGGCCTCCGTGCAGGTCAGATAATCCTGGAACAGGCCCTTCACCCGGCTGTAAGTGTGCGGCTGCATCACCGCCCAGAGATGGTTGGGCCGCTGCATTTTCGCCACGCTCAGGGCGGCTTTCATTTCGGCGGGATTGTGGCCGTAATCGTGGTACATTTTCACCCCGTCGATCAGGCCGGTGAACTCAAACCGCCGATGCACGCCCGCGAAGTGATTCAGCGATTCCGCGATCTTTTCCGGTTCCACGCCTACCGCGTGAGCCGCCGCGAAAGCCGCCAGGGAGTTGAGCACGTTGAAACTCCCAGCCACCTTCAACTCGATATGCGCCAGCTTTTTTCCCCGGAACATCACGTCATACCGGGGGCAGCCGGTGTCGCTGTACACCAGGTTTTCGGGATAATAGTCGTTGCCCGGTTCCATACCGAAGGTGCGCTTGCCACAGCTCAAATGTGCAAGCAGCCGCAGCACGCGCCGATCCTCGCCCCAGCCAAGAGCCACACCGTGAGGCGGCAGCAGGGACAGGAATTTTCCAAACGCCCGCTCGATGTCGTCGATGTCCTGATACCAATCCAGGTGGTCTTCCTCAATGTTCAGCACCACCGCCACCGTGGGATGCATTTCCAGAAAGCTGCCATGGAATTCGCAGGCTTCCGCCACGAACACGTCCTTCCCGCCCACGCGGCTGCCGCCGCCCAGGGCGTCCAGACGCCCGCCGAAGCTCACGGTCGGGTCGAGACCGCATTCCAGCATGGTTTCCGCGATCATGGAGGAAGTGGTGGTTTTCCCGTGGGTGCCGCTGATGCAGATGGCGTTTTTATGCCCGCGCATCAATTGCCCCAGCAGGGTGGAGCGCTCCATTTCGGGAATGCCCAGACGCTTGGCTTCCTGCCGCTCGGGATTCTCCGGGGAAATCGCGGCGGAAAAAACAATCAGCTTCGCGCCGTGAACATTCTCCGCTTGATGGCCAACGGAGATTTCAATGCCCATGTTCCGCAGCCGCTCCACCGCGTGGGAGTTGGCGTTGTCCGATCCGGTGACGGTATAGCCTTCCTTTAACAGCATTTCGGCCAGCCCGCTCATGCTGCTGCCACCGATGCCGATCATGTGGACGCGCTGTCCCTGATAATCCAAAATGTCGATCATGCTCCACCTCAAAAAAATCCGTTTTATCCTCCCTATTATACGACGGAGCAGGGGGAAATATCAAGAGGCAGGCGGCCTGGCGCTAAGAAAAGTTCGCGCATTTTTCCTTTTCCGGCATTGACAAGCGCCGGGCGGGGCATTATCATGAGAGGGAACGGAAGGAGAGAAAGACCATGTATGAAGGCCGTCTGGTGCGCCTGCGGGCGTTTGACAACAGCGATCTGATGCACGTGCTGACTTACCAAAACGATTACGAGGTGATGCGCGGCGCGTCGGGCGCGATCTTGTACCCCTCCACCGTGGATGACGCCGCCCGGGACATGGGCAAAAACACCAGCTTCACTTCCGGGGAATATCAATTCGCCATCGAAACCAAAGAGGAGCGCCGCTTCATCGGCCAGTGCGGCTTCGTGAAGGTGAACTGGAAAAACAGGGTGGGAGAGCTGGCCATCCTGATCGGAAACAAGGACTGCCGCGGCAAGGGCTACGGCGCCGATGCCATCCAGACCCTGTGTACCTTCGGCTTCATGGAAATGAACCTGCACAAGATCAAGGCGCTGGTGTTTGACTTTAACGCGCCTGCTCTGCGCTGCTACGAAAAATGCGGCTTCGTGCGGGAGGGCGTGCTGAAACAGGAAATCTTCCGGGAAGGCGCGTATCACGACGTGGTCAGTATGGCGCTGTTCAGATCATTGGCATAATGTAGCTTGAGAAGCATTGGGTTCCAAGTTCTAAGTTCAAAGTTCTAAGCAACATTTGTCCTTACACGAAAAACAGACCAAACGTGACAAAAGCCTTAGGACTTAGAACTAAGAACTTAGAACTTAAACAAGCATGACGGTATCATCATAAACAGATAGGAGCAAAGCCATGGAATACACAGAAGTCACCATTTCCACCACCACCCGGGGATCGGAAATCGTATCGGACATTCTGCTGCGCTTAGGCGCGGCGGGCACGCAAATTCTGGACCGGGCTGACCTGCCCGACCCCAATAAACCCACCGCCAACTGGGAGCTGATGGATCAGTCCGTCATCGACGCCATGCCGGAGGACGTGCAGGTGAAGGCCTGGTTTGACGAAGACAGCCTGAAAAAAATCATCGGCTCCATGCGGGAACAGCTTTCCCTGGTGAAGAATCCCGATATGGGCACGCTGGATGTGACCCTGCAGGGCGTGAAAGAAGAGGACTGGGCGGAGAACTGGAAGCAGTATTACAAGCCTTTCCGCATCGGCGCGCATATGGTGGTGAAGCCCACTTGGGAGCCCTGGGACGCCCAGCCCGGCGACCTGATCATCGAAATCGACCCCGGCATGGCCTTCGGCACCGGCACCCATGAGACCACCGCCATGTGCGTGGGCTTGATCGAGAAGTATTACAGGGGCGGCACGCTGCTGGACGTAGGCACCGGCAGCGGCATCCTGGCCATCGCCGCAGCGAGGCTGGGGGCGAAAGGCATCGTAGCCGTGGATATCGACCCGGACGCGGTGCGGGTCGCGAAAGAAAACGTGGCTCACAACGGCCTGGAAAACGCCATCGACGTGCGCAAGGGCGATTTGCTGCAGGGCTTGTCCCAGCAGTTCGATTTCGCCGTCGCCAACATCCTGGCCCCCGTCATCTGCATGCTGGCCGCGCCGTTGAAAAAGCACCTGACCCCCGGCGGCGTCTTCGTCTGCTCCGGCATCATCGCCGAGGCCGAGCAGGACGTCCACGACGCGCTGCTGAAAGCGGGCTATGCCATCGACGAAGTCCAGCATAAAGGCGATTGGGTGGCCTTCGCGTGCCATGCGTAAATCAATAACGCCTTCGCATTGCTGCGAAGGCGTTATTGGTATTATTGCATCTTCTCCTGCTTCACCTTATGATCCACCACATGCCGACTGGCGAGCTGGGCGAAAATGTCCTTGGGCTCGATGCCCATTTCCACCATCAGCACCATGACGTGGTAAGCCAGGTCGGCAATCTCAAAGATGGTTTCGCCCTTGTCGCCGCCCTTGCCCGCCACGATGACCTCGGTGCATTCCTCCCCGACTTTTTTCAGAATTTTGTCGATGCCCTTCTGATACAGGTAGGTGGTGTAGCTGCCCTCCTTGGGGTTGGTCTTGCGGCCCTTGAGCAGTTCATAGAGGGCTTCCAGGGAAAAATCCTGCTGGGTCTCGCTCTGGTACACCGGATTGAAGAAGCAGCTTTCGCTGCCGGTGTGGCAGGCGGGGCCTTTTTTGATGACCTCCACCACCAGCGCGTCCAAGTCGCAGTCCGCCTTGATGGTGACGATCTCCTGGGTGTTGCCGCTGGTCTCGCCCTTGCGCCACAATTGCTGGCGGGAACGGGAGAAGAAGCAAGTGCGGCCCTCCCGCATGGAGATTTCCAAGGATTCCCTGTTCATGTACGCCACGGTCAGCACCTGCTTGGAAAAGTAATCCTGCACCACCGCGGGGATCAGGCCCTTGTCATCGAATTTCAAATCGTCAATGTTCATCTTTCTTCCTCCCGTAAAATGCGCATGGGGATGCCTTGCTGCGCTAAATACCGTTTCAGTTCCGGCAGGGATACTTCCTTCCTGTGGAAAATGGAAGCGGCCAGCCCCGCGTCCACCTGGGGCACGGATTCAAAGAGGGTTTTGAAATCCTCCTTCTTGCCCGCCCCGCCGGAGGCGATGATGGGAATGGTGACCTGCTTCGCCATCGCCGCCAGCATTTCCAGGTCGAAGCCCTGCTTCACGCCGTCGGTATCGATGCTGTTCACCACCAGTTCCCCCGCGCCGCGTTCCTGGCCGTCGTGGGCCCATTGCAGGGCGTCGATGCCGGTGTCGATCCGCCCGCCCTTGGCGAAAATGCGGAACTGTCCGTCCACCCGCTTCACGTCCATGCTCAGCACCACGCACTGGTCGCCATACCGCTTGGCGGCGCGCTCGATGAGGGAAGGGTCTTTGATGGCCCCGGAGTTGACGCTCACCTTGTCCGCCCCGCAGGACAGCACCCGCTCAAAGTCGGAAACATCGTTGATGCCGCCGCCCACCGTCAGGGGGATAAACACCTGCGCCGCAGTGCGCTTCAAAATATCGGTGAACAGGCCCCGGCCCTCGAAGGACGCCGTAATATCGTAGAACACCAATTCGTCCGCGCCGGTGTCGTTGTAATACTTCGCCATCTCCACCGGGTCGGCCACGTCCTGGATGCCTTCAAAGTTGGTGCCCTTCACCACCCGTCCGTTCCGCACGTCCAGGCAGGGAATGATTCTTTTGGCGATCATTTTGTTTCACCTCTTTTGTGGGGGGAACAACTCTTTGGAGGCCAAAGAGCGGTTCCCCCCACACCCCCTTCCGAGAAAACCGTAAAGGAGTATGTTCACTCTCCGGCATCAGGCAATTGTTACATCATCTTATTTTTCGCCGCTTGCAGGGCTTGGACGAGGGTGATCCTGCCGTCATACAGCGCTTTGCCGATGATGGCGGCGTAGAGATTCAGCTTTGCCAGAGCGGAAATATCCGCCGCCGATGACACGCCGCCGGAAGCGACAATGTCGAGGCCCTTGATCTGGCCAAGCCGTTGATACACTTCGATGTTCGGCCCCTGCAATTTCCCATCCCGACTGATGTCGGTGTAGATCACGGTGCCAATGCCGCGCCCGGGCAGGCTTTCCACGAAATCATAAGCGACAATATCGGTGACGGTTTTCCAGCCGTGAATCGCTACGAATCCGTTCCGGGCGTCCACCCCGGCGGCGACCTTTCCGGGATACTGCTTCGCCAGGTTTTCCATGAACTGAGGATTTTCAATGGCGGCGGAGCCTAAAATCACCCGGCTGACGCCCGCGTCCAGATAGCGCTTGGCGCTTTCTTCGTCCCGCACGCCGCCGCCGACTTCCAGCCTGAGGCCGCTTTCGGCAGCCAACTTCTGAATCACGGTCAGGTTTTTCTGTTCCCCGTCCTTCGCCGCGTCCAGGTCTACCACGTGCAGGTATTCCGCGCCCGCCGCCCTGTATGCTTTGGCAACGGCCAGCGGGTCGCTGCCGTACACGGTCATGCGGTCGTAGTCGCCCTCCACCAGGCGCACCACCTGGCCGTCACGCAGGTCAATGGCCGGAAAAATCAGCATAGCGTTTCCTCCCCGAAGGCTTTCAGCATTTTCAGTCCCACCGGGCCGCTTTTTTCGGGGTGGAACTGCGCCCCGAACACGTTGCCCCGCTGCACCAGGCCGGGCACCATGACCCCGTATTCCGACGCCGCTTTCACCGCGTCCCCCGCGCCTTTGGCGTAGAAAGAGTGAACGTAGTACACGCTGTCCCCCTCCTGAATGTCTTTGAGCAGGGGACTGTCCCCCTGGATACACAGGCCGTTCCAGCCGATGTGCGGCACTTTCAGGTTTTCGGGAATGTCAGGTTTCAGGGGGCAGATTTCGCCGGGCAAAAGCCCCAGGCCCTCATGCTCCCCGTATTCATAGCTTTTTTCAAACAGCAATTGCATCCCCAAACAGATGCCCAGCAGCGGCGCACCTGCCCTGGCTTTTTGCAGCACCAGCGCGTCCATGCCCGTTTCCCGCAGCTTGTCCCGCGCGTCCCCGAACGCCCCGACGCCGGGCAGGATGATCTTGTCCGCGCCTAAGATTTCTTCCCTGTCGCGGGTCACTTTGTTGTCGATCCCCAGGAAGGACAGGGAATGGCTGAGGGAATACAGGTTGCCCACGCCGTAGTCGATGATGGCGATCAAAGTGAATCACCCCTTATAATACGCCTTTGGACGAGGGCGTTTCCTCCGCCCGTTTCGGGTCGATGGCGACTGCCTGGCGCAGCGCCCGGCCCAGGCCCTTGAACATGGCCTCGATGATGTGGTGGGTGTTCTCCCCCGCCAGCTGCTGGAAATGCAGGCAGGCTTTGGCGTTGCGGGTAAAGCCCAGCATGAATTCCTTGACCAGCTCGGTGTCGAAGGTGCCCACCTTTTCCGCGGGCAGATGGACCTGGTAGCCCAGGGTGTCCCGTCCGCTTAAATCAATCACCACCAGCACCAGGGCTTCGTCCATGGGCAGCAGGAAATTGCCGTACCGGGCAATGCCCTTTTTGTCCCCCAGGGCTTCCAGCAATGCCTGGCCCAGGGCGATGCCGATGTCCTCCACGGAATGGTGGTCGTCCACCCAGGTATCGCCCTTGCACCGCACGGTCAGGTCAAAGCCGCTGTGAAAAGCGAACAGCTCCAGCATGTGGTTCAAAAAGCCCACGCCGGTGTCGATCTCCGCTTTACCCGCGCCGTCGATATTCAGCGATAGGCAAATGTCCGTTTCTTTGGTTTTCCGTTCAATCGTCGCCTGTCTCATAGCAAAATCTCCTTGGTAGCCTGAATCAGCGCTTCCATCTGTGCTTTCGTGCCGATGGTGATGCGGGTGAAGTCCCGGATGCGGGGCAGGTCAAAGTAGCGGATCAGGATGTTTTTCTCCCGCAGTTTCTTTTGGTATTCCGCCCCGCTCATGCCGGGCGCGGCGGCAAAGACGAAGTTGGCGCTGCTGGGAAGCGCCCGGAAGCCTAAATTCTTTAGCTGTTCCACCGTCCAGGCGCGGGTATCCATGATGGTCTGACGGCAGGATTCAAAGTAATCCGGCTGTTTTAGCGCCGCCGCGCCCGCCGCCTGGGTAAGGGTGTTCACGTTGTAAGGGTGGAAGGAGAAGCGTACCCGGTTCAGATCGTCGATCAGCGCCGCGTTCCCCATAGCGAATCCCAGCCGCGCCCCGGCTAACTGCCGGGACTTAGAGAAGGTGCGCACCACCAGCACGTTATCAAACTCCGGAATCAAGGCCAGCGCGCTTTCCCCGCCGAAATCCACATAGGCTTCGTCCACGATCACCACCTGGTCGGGGTTCTTCTCCGCGATTTCCCGCAGGGCGGAAAGCGGCAGGGCCTTGCCCGTGGGTGCGTTGGGATTGGCAATCACCACGCAGCGGTCGTTGCCCGCGTAGTCCTGAATGCGGACGTTGAAATCCTCGTCCAGGGGGATGATCTTCCTGTCCAGGCCGTACAGGTCGGCCCACACGGGATAGAAGCCGTAGGTAATATCCGGGAAGGCCAGCCCATGCCCGCCGAACACCTGGAACGCGAAGGCCAGGATTTCATCGGAACCGTTGCTGACGGTGATCTGGTTTTCTTGCAAGCCGTAGGTTTCCGCCAGCAGACGAATCAGCTTCGCGGCGGACAAATCGTTATAAAGCTGCAAGGACTCCGCCGCTTCCGCCACGGCTTCCTTGACCCCCGGCGCCGGAGGAAATGGGCTTTCGTTGGTGTTCAGCTTGATCAGATTCCGCACCTTGGGCTGTTCGCCGGGGACATAGGCTTTCAGGCTTTGCAGCCGTTCACTGAAAAATCTGCTCATACCGCTGACTCCCCAAACCGGATCGCCACGGAATTGGCGTGGCCGTTCAGCCCTTCCCGCCGGGCAAAGGACACGATGCTGTCCTTTGCGGCTTTCAGCGCGTCCGTGGAATAATAGAGGAACTGGGATTTCTTCACGAAATCATCCACCGAAAGGGGGGAGGAGAACCGGGCTGTTCCGCTGGTGGGCAGGGTGTGGTTGGGGCCGGCCCAGTAGTCGCCCAGGGCTTCCGGCACGTTGCGGCCCAGGAAAACGCTCCCGGCGCTTTCGATGCGGGGCAGGTAGGCAAAGGGCTCGTCCACGCAGATTTCCAGGTGTTCGGGGGCAATGAGGTTGGCAATGTCGATGCCCTGCTCCAGGTTGTGGACCACGATGATTTTTCCGTTGTTGTCGATGGATGCGCGGGCGATTTCCTGTCGGGGCAGCAGCTTCAATTGCTTTTCGACTTCCGCCTGCACCTGCTCGGCGAGTTCCGCGCTGTCGGTCACCAAGATGGCCGATGCCAGTTTATCATGTTCCGCCTGGGAAAGCAAGTCCGCCGCCACGAACGCCGGGTTGCTTTTTCCGTCGGCCAGCACCAGGATTTCGCTCGGCCCGGCGATCATGTCAATATCCACGATGCCGTACACCCGGCGCTTGGCGGTGGCCACGAACACGTTGCCGGGGCCCACGATCTTGTCCACGTTGGGCACGGACTCCGTGCCGTAGGCCAGCGCCGCGATAGCCTGGGCGCCGCCCGCCTTCACGATCTTGGTGACGCCCGCGATCTTCGCCGCGCAGAGGATGGCGGGGTTCACCTTGCCATCCTTTCCCGGCGGGGTGGCGATGACGATTTCCTTCACCCCGGCAATCTTGGGCGGCACCGCGTTCATGAGCACGGAGGAGGGATACGCCGCCGTGCCGCCGGGCACGTACAGGCCCACGCGCTTGAGCGGAATGACTCGCTGGCCCATCACCCTGCCGTCCTCTTCGCTGACGATGAAGCTGCTGCGCACCTGGCGCTTGTGGAAATTCTCGATGTTGTCCCTCGCCTGTTTCAGGATCTCGATGAACTCCGCGTCGCAGGCGGCGAAGGCTTCCGCGATTTCCTCTTCGCTGACCAGAACAGCATCCAATTCCGCCTTATCAAATTTCGCGGCGTATTCCTTCAACGCCCGGTCGCCGTTTTTGCGCACGTTGGCAATGATTTCATCGACGATGGCTTCGATTTCGTTTCCCGCCTGGATGGGCGGGGTTTTAAACTCCTCGGGTTTAAACTGGTCAACCGGCATGATCTTCATCATTGCGGCAGCACCCCCTGCAATTTTTCAGTGATTTGCATAATGATTTCGTTTTTGAATAAGTAACTGGCCCGGTTGGCGATGAGCCGGGCGCTGATGGGGCACACCGTTTCCAGCACCTTCAAATGGTTTTCCTTGAGCGTGCGGCCCGATTCCACGATGTCCACGATCACGTCGGTCAGCCCCAGGATGGGGGCCAATTCGATGGAGCCGTTCAGCTTGATAATCTCGATTTCCCGGTTCTTGGCGTTGTAGTAGTCCTTGGCGATTTTAGTAAACTTGGTCGCCACCCGCAGCATTGACTCCCGGTCCTCCACATAATCGTCCGGCCCGGCCACGCAGACCCGGCACTTGCCGATGTTCAGGTCCAGCAGTTCATACACGTCGGGCTCCCCGTCCAGGAGAATGTCCTTTCCCACCACGCCGATGTCCGCCGCGCCGTACTCCACATAAATCGCCACGTCGGAGGGCTTCACCAGCAGGTACCGCACGCCGTTTTCCGGGCTTTCCAGCACCAGCCGCCGGTCGCCGTCGTAGATGCCGCCGCAGTCGAAGCCGATCTTGGAGAACAAGGAAAGCACCTGGTCGCCCAGTCTTCCTTTCGGCAGCGCGATGTTAAGCATCCTTCCCCACCTCCTCCAGACCGTTTTCCGTGAACCGGTACAGTTTATCATACCGGGCGTCCTCCGGCAGCTTCTTTTCCACCCGCACCCGCAGGCCGCCGCCCCGGGCCCGGAGGGATTCAGCCATCGTAAGCAACGCGCTCAAATCAGCGGTTTCGTTGTAGAGGATCAGCGCGTCCACGTCCGCCCCGTGCTGGGAACGGAACAGCACGTCCAATTCGTTCAGGTACACCGCGAAGCCGATGGCGTCCAGGTTCTTTCCGAACTTCCGCAGCAGCTTTCCGTAGTAGCCGCCGAACAGCAGCGCCCGCGGCACGCCCTCCACATAGCCCTGGAAAATCAGGCCGTCGTAATAATCGCAGTCGTTCACCAGCGAAAAGTCGAGGCGCATATGCTCCGCACAGCCCTTCTGTTTCAGCAGGCTGTACACCGTTTCCAGCTCGTTCAGCGCGTCGGTCATGCCGTTGGAAATGGCGATGCGCCGGGCGGCGGCCAGCGTATCCTCAAACCCGCCGCACAGGGACGCGGCCTGCACGATCAATTCCGCAGCGAAGGGAGCCACGCCCGCCCCGTCCAGCAGCGCCTTTAATTCATGCAGGCGCTTGCCGTGGACGCAGGCGAACAGTTCCTTCCGCAGCCCTTCTTCGATGCTGAGGCCGTCCAGCAGCGCCACCCAGAAGCCGATATGGGAAACCTGCATCCAGTGGCTTTCGCTGATGGCGGCCAGGGTTTCCTGGGCCAGGGCCAGCACTTCATAATAGGAAAAGGCGTCCAGCCTGCCGATGGATTCCAGGCCCAGCTGGTTCACTTCCTTGTAGCCGCCGGTCTGCTTTTCCAGCCAGTAGACATTTTCCAGGTAATACACCTTTTCGCTGGACTGGGCGCTGGCCCGGGTGTTCTTGGCGATGGACAGCGTCACGTCGGGCTTTAAAGCCATCAGCCGCCCGTCCAGGTCGTGGAAGGTAATGATATTGGGGTTTTTGAGGAAGTTTTTGTTTTCCATATACAGCTCGTATTCCTCAAACTTCCCCATCCGGTATTTCCGGAAGCCGTACTGCTCATACAGCGCCCGAAGGGCCAGGGTGATTTTTTCTTCCCTGCGCAGCGCCTGGGTTACGTCCTGCTCCATAAGCTCCTCCTGCCGGTTCGTGAATCAGATTTACAGGGCATAGTATAGCACTACTTTATCACTCTGTCAAGCTAAAGTGTTAGCATGATAAAATATTTTAATTCAGGTATTTCTGGAGGGAACCATTCTTTGCCATAGATAAAAGGGGGTAAAATCGTAGCCACAACCCTGCCTCTTGACCAGTTCCCCCGAACATAAAAAGAGGGTTCCCATCACGCGGAGCACGATATGCTCCCAGTGACGGAAACCCCTTGATTTCAGGCTTTTCTCGGCTCTTTTCAGTCTTTATGTGTGAGTAAACAGACAGTCTCGACATGGCTCGAGGAAATGAAACTACTAATTCATACCTGCGCCAGTAAGCGGGAACTTGTCCACTGACCACTGCCTGTTCGCAAAATCACGTCCGGGAACATATCAACGATTTGCCTGTTCGCCAGGAACATGTCAACCGGTTTTTGCCTCCTATCCGTTATCGGGAACATGTCGACAAGTCGTTAAGGAAAGAATCGAAGGTGGTGCAAACGAAAAAGCAGCATTGCGCTTTCCGATAACTGCCCTTTCGTTTGCATCAATTTCGATTTTTCCTGGTTGAACAAAGCGCGTCCGGGTTGC
>CADBKQ010000003.1 GCA_902795275.1 uncultured Eubacteriales bacterium
GAAGGGAGGCGTAGCAGCGCTACGTTGACCGGAGTGAAGCACAGCCAGGGCGGAAAAGACGCCCGAAGATTCAAGCTTTTAGATGGGATTTAGTATTATATCGCCAAGTGCGGGTCCAGGGGGATCATCCCCCTGGTGGGGGTCTGGGGCGCATAGCCCCAGCGTTTTCCAATTATTTGTTTAGCACAATAAAACAACAGCCGGACGGAGCATGAATCCGTCCGGCTTGTTTGCTGATGCAAGGATCAGATTTGTTTCAGGCTGTCGCGCGCGTGATTGATCACCGTTTTGTAGCTGCTGTTGAAGTACCCGTCGGGGCAGGAAAGATGCAGCATGATAACCTGATTGTTGTCCAGCAGTGCCATCATCACGCGGCCGTAAATGGAAACGCCGCTGGTGTAGGTGCCTTCATAGTCGGCGTAGAAGCCGTCCTTCTTGAGGATGGTGCGGTTTGCCAGTTCGGTGGTCTTCCATTTGGTGAAGTTGTACTGGCCCAAATCCTTGAGCGTGTTGCGCAGCTCCGCTTTCAGATCGTTGATTTTGAAGGTGCTGGCAACGGAGTACACGCGGATGGTCATCTGCGCGCTGTAGCCGTCCAGCTCGTTGGGGTTGATCAGCGTGACCGCGTCGCTGACGGAATCATCAATGCCCCAGCCCTGCGGCGCGTCGAACATCAGGTGCAGCTTGTCGGAGGTCACGGTGCCAAACTCAAATTTCAGCGTGGGCTTGGGCGTGGGCGTGGGCATGTCGATGGGGTCGATGGGGATGGGCGTCGCGCCTGCGTAGACGTTGCGGCCATAGTCATCGTATACCGCGTTATCATTATATACCTCGTCTTCCCCGCTCTCTTCGGAAGCCGGGTCATAGCCCTCGGGCAGATCCAGCTCCTGCCGCGGCACGGGCGTGGTCAAATCCATGGGGTCCCGCTGCTGGGCACTCGCCTGGGCGGTATCGGCGTCGGGAAAATTCTGTTCCTGCACCGCGCATCCCGTCAGCAAAACCGCCAGCATCAGCAGCGCTAAAACTCGCAATGATTTTTTCATCCGAAAGATGCCTCCTTGAATCCGGCTCGCTTTCCGCCAGCGGAAAACGAGGAAATCATAGTTTCGTAGTATTATTGTAACATTTTCTTCATCTTTCGTCAAGCACTTTAACGCTGTAGAAGCTGGATTTCCAAGGGATTTTACAAAAGTCCGGAATACGCGTCGGCATTGGATTGCTCCGCGTCGGACGAATCGGCGTCCGTCTGGAGGCGGGGATGGTACAGCCTGCGGTCCAGGGTCCAGATTTTTTCGCTGAACGCGCCCGCGGGCGTGCGGCGCATCACACCTTCCATCTCATTCATCTTAGCGTCCATGTCGTCCAGCAGGTGCAGCATTTCCGCCTCGGGGAACATGGGCGGGCGCGGGCTGCCGTGCTCGGGCAGGCCGTGGTGGCTGATCACCATGTGGCACAGAAGAAGCACGTATTCCCCGCTTACGTTCGCGCGCCGCGCCGCCTCCCGCACCTGGGCCACGCCGTGCACCAGATGCCCCAGCAATTGCCCTTCCGCGGAATAATCGGACACGTTGCCGCCCTCGTCGCTGAGGAGCTCGGCGGTCTTGCTCAGGTCGTGGGCGATGGCCCCGGCCCGGAGCAGGTCGCCGTTCAGGAAGGGATACAGGGGCAGCACCGCTTCGGCGGCGCGGAGCACGCCGAGCGTATGGTGCAGCAGGCCGCTGCGCTCCGCGTGGTGCACGCGCTGGGCGGCGGGATAATACATCAGCTTGTCGCCGCACATGTTCAGCAGCTCCCGCAGGATGGCCTGCAATTCCGGCGTTTTCATCCGGCTGACGGTGCGGTTGATCTCAGCCATCATATCCTCCGCCGGTTCGGGCGCGCAGGGCATGAGCACCGATAAATCCACCTGATCGTCGGGCCGGGAATCCCGCATCTGGTCGATGCGCATTTGCAGCCGGCCGTTGAACTCCTGCACCGTGCCCGCCACCTTGATGACGCTGCCCTGTTTAGGAGGCGGAACCGTGCCGTCCCATTTCTTGCAGTTGATTTCGCTGTCCTTGTCGCACAGGGTCAGGTCAAGATATTTGCCGCCCTTGGCGGACGTGCGCTGCTCGGCTGTCCGCACGAGCAGGAAGCCCAGAAAGCGGTCGTCAGGTTTCAGGGTGGCAATGGCAAGCTGCTGCATCATGTGTTTTATTTCCTTCTTTATTCCTCCGCGCCGCCCTCCGTTTGGCCGGACAGCGCGCGGATCATTTCGTTCAGTTTCATCAAGTGCCCTGTTTCTTCCAATTCAATCTGGCGGAACGCGGCGGAGGCGGCGCCTTCCAGCTGATCGGCGAATTCGCCGTAGCGCGCGGCGGCGTTTCGTTCCTCATCCGCGGCATACTGATAAAGCCGCAGGACGGATTCAAACGCACCTTTGCGCTGGGCTTCCATCAGCCCGCCGGAAAACAGCATGCTCGTCGCTTGGGCGGAGAGCAGCCGCGCCCGCTCAAAGCCGGGCGTTTCGCCGCCCATCTCGGAGAACCGGGCCAGGTGGTGCCTTTCGTCCGTCAAAATGGCGCGGACAGCCTCCCGGCAGGAGCTGTCCGCAAAGATGGCGAGCGCGCGCTCGTACAGGCGGATGGCGCGCTTTTCCATTTCACAGGCAATGAACAGGGCTTCCCCCGCGCTGCGCACCTGCATGGCGGTTATTTCGCCTCGGCCAGGAATTCGTTCAGCTGGTGCACCAGCTCGTCCACGTTGGTGCCATGGGCGGCGCAGGCGTCCTCCAAAGACTCCATCACAGCATGGGGGCAGCCCAAGCAGTGCATGCCGAATTCCATCAGAATGCGGGCGGTGCCGCGATGAATGTTCAGTACTTCTCCGATGCTCATGCTTTTATTGACCGTGTTTTCCATTTTGAATAATCTCCTTTCGGGCCTTTAGCCATTACACATCATACCCTAAACCCACCGGATTGTCAACGAAAATGCGAACGATTTCCTGATCCCAGCCTCTGCAAGAACTTGCTTTTTCATGGATACTATGGTATCATCATCATGGTATTTTTTGTGTAAAAGGAGATTCGGAAATGCGGAAACAGGCTGTTCTGATTCTTGCTCTCTGCGCCTTGCTGCTCTGCCCCCGGCTTACTGCGGCGGAAGGGTTTGAACCCTTGCCCATGGACAATTTTCAGCCGGGGCCGATGCCGTCGGAAGCGGGATACATTTCCCCGACGGAATATGAGGACGCTTCCATATCGGTAAAGATTTACCAGGACCGCTACGCGGACACAGATTATTTCTACGCGCATATCAAAATCTCCGATCCGTCCCAGCTGCGCACAGCGCCCGCCGGGATCGTAGCCTCCCCCACCGCCACTTTCCAGTATGAAACCGAAAACAAGGCTACCCTGATTGCCAGGGCGGCCAACGCGGTGATCGCCATCAACGGCGATTACTATACGAAAGCGGATAAATGCGCCGTGGTGCTGCGCCAGAACCGGCAGTACCGCAACTTTGCCAACGGGTCTACGGATCTGCTGGTGATTGACATGAACGGCGACCTGAGCGTGCTGACCAACTGCACCAAGCAGTATTACAAGGAATATATGGATCAGAACCGGCCCCAGCTTTATAACATCTTCTGCTTCGGCCCGATGATCGTGCAGGACGGCGTGAGCGTGATTTCCGAAGGCTATAAGAACGCCAGCATCGGCTCCCAGAACATGACGCAGCGCTCCGCCATCGCCCAGCTCGGCCCGCTGGAATACATGCTCATTTCCACCAACGGCCCGCAGTCCCCCGGCAATAAGGGCATGACGCTGTATGATTTCGCCAAAGTGTGCGAGGACGCGGGCAAACAGCTGAGCGAAAACGGCTGCCTGATCGCCTACAATCTGGACGGCGGCAACAGCGCGGCCATGATCTTCCGCGAAGTCAGCCCGGACAGCGGAAAGCTGGTGATGACGCGGGTCAATTCCTCCGATATCAGCGAGCGCCATTTGAGCGACATCATTTACTTTGCAACGCTGGTGAAATAATATGATGGAAGTAAAAATGATTTCCCTGCCCGGCGGGGAAATCAGTCTCTACGGCCTGGCCATGACCGTCGGCTGTCTGGCCGCCGCGGCGTGGCTGATCGCCCTGGCGCGCCGTAAAAGAATCAAAACCGGGGCGGCAGCGGTGTACTGCCTTCTCTGCGGGGCGCTCGGCCTGCTGCTTGGCAGGGCTGTCTACTGCGCCGTGCGGTTTGGCCGGATGTTTTACGACGAGATGGGCGATTTTTCCGGCCTCCTGCCCTTCTTTGATTTCCGGAGCGGCAGCGTGAATATCGGCGGCGTGATGCTGGGCTGCATCCTGGCCGCGCCCCTCGCCGCAAGGCTTTGCGGAGGAAAAGCCGCGGAGTATCTGGACAGCTTTGTTTTCCCCGGGCTGGCTGTGTTTGTTCTGGAAAGGCTGCTGGAGCCGCTGGCGGGCCACGGCTACGGCGTGTTCCTGTACGATTCGCCCCTGGCCGCGTTCCCGTTCGCGCTGGAAACCTATATGGAAGAATACGCGGTAGCGGTGTGCTTCCTGGAAGCACTGCTGGCGCTGATCCTGATGGCTGCGCTGGTTTTCCTGAAACAGAAATGCAAGAGAAGCGGTCAATTGTTCCTGAGCGCCCTGGCCCTTTTCTGCGCCAGCCAGATCATGCCGGAAAGCCTGCGGCACGACGACGTGCTGTTCATCTTTATTTTCGCCCGGGTGACGCAGATCTTCTACGCCCTGATGCTGGCCGGCGCGCTGATTGCCGCCCTGTGGAAGCGCGTTCCCCCGAAGAAAGCCGCGCTGGAATTCCTCTTGCTTCTCCTGGGCGCGGGCGTCTGCATCGGCGCGGAGTTCGCGCTGGACAAAACAAACCTTTCCCATGGGCTGATTTACGCGGTCATGATCGTGACCCTGGCGGGCATGGCCGCGCTGATCCTGCGGGCGGTTTTCAGAAAGAAGGTTGACCGATGAAAATAATGCGTGTTTTTGCGCTGGCCCTGGCGCTGGTGCTGCTGGCCCTGCCCGCCTCCGCCGCGCGGTACGACCTGCCGGACGGACGGTATTTTATCCTGTCCCTGGGCGGCAGCTTCGCCTATTCCCGCGACACCGCCGGGAATTTCCGCGTGTGGGGCGACAACCAGTACGGCCAGCTTGGGAAAGGGCATTTCAACAACGCCAGCGGCATCCTGGGCATCTATCCTTCGGACTTCAAAACCAAGAACGCCGAGATCGACCTTTCTCAGGTCAAGGACATTGTGAGCGGCAGCAATTTCAGCTTCTTCTGGATGAACGACGGCACGCTGTACGCCGTGGGCAACAGCGATTTCGGCACCCTCGGCAAAGCGGAGGGCAGCTATTCCACGCATAAGCAATTCCATGTTCCCGAAAAGCCCGCCGCCTTATCCTGCGGCTTCGGCCATTGCCTGCTGCTGACGGAAAACGGCGAAGTGTACGCCTGGGGCCGGAACAGCAAGGGACAGGTCGGAAACGGTTCCCGGCAGAAAACCATCGCGCCCTGCAAGCTGGCCCTGCAAAACATCGTGCAGATCGCCGCGGGCGGCCAGTTCTCCCTGGCGCTGGACAGCGAAGGCAGGCTGTGGGGCTGGGGCGATAATGAATTCAGCATCCTCTCTCCCAGTTCGGAAGCCTTCTTTGCCATGCCTGTACAGGTGAACATCGGCGATATTGAAATCGCGGCCATCGAAGCGGGCGGTTATCACGCGGCGGTGCTGGACAAGCAGGGCCGGGTGTGGGCCTGGGGCAAGAACGACGTATACCAGGTGGGCGTTGAATCAAGGGGAAAGACGGTCACAGCGCCTGTGCAGGTCAATCTGCCTTTGCCCGCCACCAGCCTGTCGGTTTACTCCTCCCAGAATTACGCCATCCTGTCCGACACGTCCCTGTGGTCCTGGGGCAATAACGGCTACGGCCAGCTGGGCCAGCACCTGCGGGGCGTGGTGGGCGGCCTTCCCGGGCAGTGCGTGGAAAGGGATGTGATCGTGGCGGAAACGGGCAGCATGTTCGCCCTCTGTGTGCTGCAGGACGGCACCATGATGGCCGCCGGCTTCAACAACCACGCCGAGCTGGGCGACGGTTCCACCGGCCACAGGAACACCATGTCCCCGAATGGGATGGACCTGATTCTGAATTAGGAACGGTATGGATGATGGCGCTGGAAGGACGCTTTCACGAAGGAGGGATTAGGGAATAGGGATTAGTCATTTTGTCTTACTTTCTCAATGCGCTTCCAAATTGTATCGCCCACTATCTCTCTAATCCCTAATCCCTAATCCCTTTTCCTCCCCGTTTTTCTTCCGCATAAAACCGGCCAAACCCGGAAATGCTGAGGAAGAAAGAAACAGGGAGGTGTTTTTATGATCGAACAGGATACCGTGCGGCTGCTGCGGGAATGCGACGCGGGCGCGAAAATGGGCGTGGATTCGCTGAACGACGTGATCGACCGGGTACAGGACGGCCGCTTGAAGCAGGCGCTCGCCCAGTCCCGAGAGGAGCACGAAGCGCTGTCAGGCGAGATTCGCGGCGAACTGGACCGGTTCCGGGACGAAGGAAAAGACCCTGCGCCCATGGCCTCCGCCATGAGCTGGCTGAAAACCAAAGCGGAGCTGGCCATGGACGCTTCCGACGCCACGGTGGCCGACCTGATGACCGACGGCTGCAACATGGGCGTCAAGTCGCTGAGCAAGTACCTGAACCAATACAAGGCCGCGGATGAGAAATCCAAGAACCTCGCCAAACGCCTGGTGACCGAGGAAGAACACCTGGCGCAGCGGATCCGGCCCTACCTGTAAAACGCCGCTTTCCAATTTTTGAAAAAGAGATTTGCCGTATATTGTCACATACGGCGCTATATCTACCATATATAGCATAAATGAGCCATTTGTATCCAAAATCTTTTGGAGCAAATGGCTTGTATTTTGCCTGATAATCTGATAGAATAGGATAGGTATGTGATTCACTATGCGTTTGTGCGTAATCAAGAATCAAATGAATTTTTAGGGGGAACCGACATGGCAGACTACACCACTGAAAACATTCGCAATATCACGCTCATCGGCCACGGCAGCAACGGCAAAACCACGCTGACCGAAGCGATGCTCTACGCCGCGGGCCTCGTGGATCGCCAGGGCAAGGTGGAAGACGGCTCCACCACCACCGACTATGATCCCGAAGAAGTCAAGCGCGGCATTTCCATCAGCGCCGCCGTCGCGCCCGTGGAATGGAAAAAGACCAAGATCAACGTGATCGACGTGCCCGGCTACTTCGATTTCATCGGCGAAATGATGGGCCCCCTCCGCGTGGTGGAAACCGCGGGCATCGTGGTCGGCGCCGTCAGCGGCCTGGACGTGGGCGCTGAAAAAGCCTGGAAATACGCCCAGAAGAACGACGTGTGCCGCATGTTCATCATCAACCGCATGGACGCTGAAAACGCCAACTATATGAAGGTGGTCGATCAGCTGCGCGACAAGTTCGGTTCCTCCGTCGTTCCCATGCTGCTGCCCATGGGCCAGGGCGCGTCCTTCAAGGGCGTGGTAAACGTCCTGGAAAACAAGGCCTATGAAGGCGCCGGCAAGGGCCTCAAGGAAGTGCCCGTGCCCGGCGATATGGCCTCCGCCATCTCCACCGCCATGGAAGAAATCACCGAAGCCGCCGCCGGCGCTGACGACGAGCTGATGATGAAGTACCTGGAAGGCGAAGAGCTGACCCACGACGAGATCCTCTCCGGCTTCCGCGCCGGCATGGCCAACGGCACCATCGTGCCCGTGGTGGCCGTGTCCGCCCTCACCGGTGTCGGCGTCGCCAAGATGCTGGACGTGATGAGCGTGTACCTGCATTCTCCCGCCCATGCCAAAGCCGCGGGCGAAAACCCCAAGACCGGCGACAAGGCGGAGCGCGCCTGCGCCAACAGCGAGCCCTTCTCCGCCCTGGTCTTCAAGACCGTGGCCGACCCCTTCGTGGGAAAGCTGAGCCTGTTCCGCGTCATGTCCGGCTCCATCACTCCCGGCACCGCCCTGTACAACGCCAACGCCGACAAGCCTGAAAAGGCGGGCGGCCTGTTCACCATGCGCGGCAAGAAGCAGACCAACGCTTCCCTGCTGAACGCCGGCGACATCGGCGCGCTGTCCAAGCTGCAGTTCACCAACACCGGCGATACCCTGTGCGACGCTTCCGCGCCCATCAAGTATCCCGCCATCGACTTCCCCATCCCCTGCATCTCCAAAGCCATTTCCGCCGCCAAGCAGGGCGAAGAAGACAAAGTGTTCTCCGGCCTCAGCCGTCTCCAGGAAGAAGATCCTTCCATTAAAGTGGAAAAGAACACCGAGACCACCGAAACCCTCGTGTCCGGCCAGGGCGAAGTGCATCTGGACGTGATCCGCAACAAGCTGGCCAGCAAGTTCGGCGCCAACGCCAACCTGAACGATCCCAAGATTCCTTACCGTGAAACCATCCGCAAGAAGGTCGCCTGCCAGGGCCGCCACAAGAAGCAGTCCGGCGGCCACGGTCAGTTCGGCGACGTGTGGATCGAGTTCTCCCCCATCGGCGACACCAACATCGACTTCGAGTTTGAAGACGCGGTCGTCGGCGGCGCGGTGCCCCGCAACTTCATTCCCGCCGTGGAAAAGGGCCTGCGCGAAAACATCCGAAAGGGTGTTCTGGCCGGTTATCCCATGGTCGGCCTTCATGCCAAGCTGTACGACGGCTCCTACCACCCCGTGGACTCCTCTGAAATGGCCTTCAAGACCGCTGCCCGCATCGCCTACAAGAAGGGCTGCATGGACGCCAGCCCCGTGCTGCTGGAGCCCATCATGCACGTGGAAGTGTTCGTTCCCGACGAGTACATGGGCGACATCATGGGCGACATGAACAAGCGTCGCGGCCGCATCATGGGCATGGACCAGGTGGACGGCCAGCAGCGCGTCACCGCCGAAGCGCCCATGGGCGAAATGTTCAAGTATGCCACCGACCTGCGCTCCATGACCCAGGCCCGCGGCTCCTTCACCATGACCTTCGAGCGTTATGAGGAAATGCCCTCCGACGCCGCCAAGAAGATCATCGAAAGCGCCCAGAAGGAAGAGGAAGAGGAGGAATAATCCTTCCTCTTCCCTGCCTTGGTGGGGGATCCTGTTCAATTCTCCAGATGACCCACAGATTGTTCGTCTGTGTCAGAAGCAAATCGAAATCTTCCGTATTCATCCTCTGACCGACCCTTCAATTGAGAGCAAAGGAGAAGTGCCCATGAAAAAGTCCATTTGGATTGTGCTCCCCATCATCATTATCGCCGTCGTTCTGGTCGCCGTATTCGCGGGACAGCGCAACACCCTTTCCGACCAAATCGCACAGCTTGAATCCGATAAAGTGAACCTGACCAAACAGCTGGACGAAGCCGCCGCCGATGCCGAGGCGAAGAAAGCCGCCGAAGCCCAGGCCGCCGAGCTGAGCACCAAGCTGCAGGAAGCCGAAACCCGCGTTGCCGACGCGGAAAGCAAAATTGCGGATGCGGAAGGCAAAGCGGCTGCTTATGAAAGCCGGGTCAAAGAGGTGTCCGACCAGCTGAGCAATGTGACGGAAGAACGCGATGCCCTGCAAACCAGTGCCAACGCCGCCGCGGAACAGCTGCCCATCGTGATCAAGCAGGCGCAGACCGCGCTGGAAGCGCTGGTCGGCCCCACGGACGATGAGCTGACGCAGGCCAAAGCCGCCCTTGCCTCCGCTCAGGAAACCGTCGATCAGATCACCATGGAACTGCAGCAGACCCAGGAAGCCCTGAGCATGGTGATCGGCGAACGCGACGATCTGAAAATCGCTTATGAAAACGCGGCTGCCCAGATCGCCGATATCCAGGCGCTGAGTGAAAACCTGAAAGTCGCCAGGGCCGGTGTCCGCGTATGCGATGCCGAGGGCAATGTCCTGCGGGAATACGACGATGTTTCCCTCTTCTCGCTGACCGACCTGCAGTCCGGTGAATTTATCGTGATCGTGCTGTATAACGCTGCCGGTGAAGCCATCACCCAGTACAGCGTAACCAGCGCCGTTCCCGCCGCTGAAGAAGCGCCGGCGGAAGCCCCCGCTGAAGAAGCTCCCGCTGAGGAAGCCCCCGCCGCTTGATTTCTCATGAAGCAAAAAATGGGCTGTCTCTCAATGAGGCAGTCCTTTTTGTGTGCAAAAGCCGAACTCCGAAAAAGACCGGCAGGTGCGGTAGAATGCAGTTGTGAAAAACATTGAAACGGTAAAAAGCATTACGGGCATGTATCGGAAACCATGATGCAGAACAGCGCGGAGATCATGCAGAGGTATATCGAAAGCCTGTAAGCATCGGTTGGGGTACGGTTGGGGTACAGACAAAAAAGCCCTGAAACCTTTTTGTTTCAGGACTTCTTTCAGTCTGGGTGGAGAGATTTGAACTCTCGGCCTCTTGAACCCCATTCAAGCACGCTACCAAGCTGCGCTACACCCAGTCGTGCGGAGGAAGTCAAGGCACCCTGCTTCTCGCCGGATTTCTCTTGACCTGCTTCAGCAACGTGATAGATTATAGCACGCAACAAGCCGATTGTCAATAGTGAAAATGAGAAAAAAGAAAAAAAGAAAAAGCAAGAAAAAGCATTGTACGGAGCATTGTACGGAGCAGAAAATGAGAAAAAAGAAAAAGCATTTTACAAATCCCCATCAGGCTGTTCCCGGGCGCCGCGCTGTTTACCACAGGAACGGAATCACCCTGTAGCGGACTTTCTTCATATAGGCGTTATACCCTTTCAGACCCTGCCTGAGCACTTCTTCCTCGTTGCCCATACGCTTATTAATAATGGGAATATACAGCAGCATCACCAGAAAGGAAAGCGGCGAGGCCAGCACCAGGGGCATGGACAGGAACAGCACCAGCGTGGCGGCGTACATGGGATGGCGCACGATGCCGTACAGGCCGGTGTCGATCACCTTCTGTTCCTCCTGCACTTCAATCGTGCGGGAAAGATAGGTGTTTTCCCGAAGCACTTCGGCATACAGGGCATATGCCAGCAGGAACAGAACCGCCGCAGCCCACACCGCCCAATCCGGCAGCAGCAGCCATTGGAACCGGAAGTTCAGCCCAGCCAGCACGAACGTCGCCAGGAACATGAGGCCGCTGAAAATGATCACCTGCTTCTGCTCCGCTTCTTCTTCCTTCGCGTTCAGGCGCTTTTTCAGCAGCTCGGGGTTTTTCTTCATCATCACCAGCCCCGCGATGAACATGGGGATGAACAGAATGCCCATCAGCAGCCAGCCCTGCCAGTAACTGAACGTCCCCGCGGGCAGGAAGATCAGCAGCCCCAGCAGCGCCACGCCGCCCAAGAACTTTGTAATCGCCTGAATAAACAATTCTTTCGTCATGGGTGTGTCCTCGTTCTTTCATCAGAATGATTCGCTGGACCATAAACGTCATTCCGTCCATTGCAGTTTTTCCAGCATGGCGAAAAAATCCTCCTCGCCTGCCTGCGGAGCGTAGACGGAATAGGCCGCGTCCGTGCTGGAAAAATAGACGCACCGGGCGTTTCCCTTCTCCGCCAGCATGGCGGGCAGATTGAGAACGGACAGGTCGCCGCGCAGGTTCACGGACAGCTCCCCGCGCAGCAGCAGCGGCGCGGCGGCGGCGGGACGCACGGCGGAAATGGTGACGCCGCTGTAACGCAGCGTGGCGATACGGGCGTTAGTGCCCTCATAATCGGCGTTGGTTCCTTCTCCCGTCATGGCGTAGCCCGGCAGAAAAGGCAGCGGCGCGCCGAACAGCTCGGAAAGCGCCTGGGGACTGCTCATGGCGGCGGGCTGCATCCGGGGAACGTCTTCCCTTTCCGACGGGAACGCAAGCCGGTTCGCCTGCTCGTTCGGCGATTGCAGCAGAACAGCCGCCACATACGCCACCGCCATCAGCAGCAGCACGCCCAGCACGAGAAAGATCCTGCCGACGGGACTGATTTTTCTATCGCTTCTGATTTCTTCGGCCATGATGATCCTTTTTCTCCGATTCCGTTCGTTTTAAGATTTCCTGTCCCGCCGTGGCCGCCACCAGCGACAGCGCCATGCACGCCCAGCAAAGCGCGGGCGGCACGGAGGAAAAGACCAGCGCCGCTCCGCCGATAGGAAAGAAGGCGGCAATGGCGGGCACGCCGCCCCTGCCCGCCCAGAAAGGAAGCAGCACGGACGCGGCAGGCAGCGCGATATACAGAAAGACCATCAGCAGCAGCGCGCCCGCGTCGCCTTCGATACCCAGGCACAGACGGAAAACGGCCTGCAATGCCGCCGCCGACAGCATCAGCGCTGAGAAACGCCCCACAGGGCGGGAAAGCATCTGCTTCATACAAGCCGCCTCAAAAAGAGATGAAAAGTACGGTATTGAGTATACCATATTCCCGGCGGGTGAAACAAGGAAAACCATGATATTGTTACAATTTCTTTTCATTTTTATGTGGAAATCGGCATAGGGGTATGCTATAATAGGGCGGTAAACCGAAGCGGTTTGCATATGCATGCATCCATTTGAAACGGAGTGAATTTTGTTTGGATACTCCCATAGGCGGCCTATTGCTGATTCAGATCGTCCTGATTGCCATCAACGCCTTTTTCGCGGCGGCGGAAATCGCCGTGGTGTCCCTGAGCGAAACCAAGCTGCGGCACAAAGCCGAGGAGGGCGATAAAACATCCCAGAAGCTGCTGAAAATGGTTTTAGAGCCTTCCAGGTTTCTCTCCACCATCCAGATCGCCATCACCCTGGCGGGCTTCCTGGGCAGCGCTTTCGCGGCGGACAACTTCGCCGCGCCGCTGGTGAGCCTGATCCGGGACAAGTGGGGCTTTACGCTCATTTCCAAAGGCACCCTGAACACCCTCTGTGTGGTGCTGATCACCCTGATTCTTTCTTATTTTACGCTGGTCTTCGGCGAACTGGTGCCCAAGCGGGTGGCCATGAAGGAGCCGGAGAAGGTGGCCCGGGCTGTGGCGGGCGTCATTGACGCCACGGCGAAGATCACCAAGCCCGTGGTGTGGCTGCTCACCAAGTCGGTCAACGGCGTGCTGCGGCTCTTTGGCATCGACCCCGCCGCCAATGAGGAAGAAGTGACCGAGGACGAGATCCGCATGATGGTGGACATGGGCGAGGAAAAGGGCGCCATCGAGGGCGACGAGCGGGACATGATCGAGAACATCTTTGAGTTCAACAACATGACCGCCGCCGACTGCATGACCCACCGCACCGACGTGACCGCCCTGCAGGTGGATGCGGGCAACAAGGAAATCATGAAAACCATCCTGGAAAGCGGCCTGAGCCGTTTCCCGGTGTACGGCGAAGATTTGGACGACGTGCTGGGCACCATCACCACCCGGGACTACCTGCTGGCTCTGTCCACCGGCGGGAAAAAGACCCTGCGGGAAATTCTGCGGCCCGCCTATTTCGTTCCGGAATCCGTGCGCACGGACGTGCTGTTCCGCGACATGCAGAAGAACAAAACCCACATCGCCATCGTGGTGGACGAGTACGGCGGCACCAGCGGCCTGATTACCATGGAAGACCTGCTGGAGGAAATCGTGGGCAACATCTACGACGAGTACGACCCGCCCCTGCCGCAGGAGATTCAGAAGATCGGGGAGAACCAGTACCGCATCGCGGGCGGCGCGCTGATCGAGGTGATCAACGACGCGCTGGGCCTGAACCTGCCCACCGACGCAGGCTTTGAATCCCTGGGCGGGCTAATTTTCAGCCGCATGATGACCATTCCCAAGGACGGCACCCATCCTGTGGTGGAGTGCTACGGGCTGCGCATCCGTGCGGAGGAGATCGTGGACCGGCGCGTGGAATGGGCCACAGTGACCGTTATGAACCAGCCCAAGGAAAACGAACAGCAGTCTCCGCCCACAGGGGCAAACCCTGATTTGGAGGACGCCTGAACGCTTTTTCTTCATTCTTCCAAAGAATCATCCTTGGAAAAGGAGGAATACCGATGAACGCCAAGAAATGTTTCGCTCTGCTGCTGGCCCTGTGCCTGGCGCTTGCCGCCGTTCCCGGCCTGGCCGCGCCGACCCGCGATATAAAGACCCTGGATGTGGCGGTGGATGAAAAGCTCACAGCCCTGGCCGAGCTGGCCGTGAACGCTGCGATTTTGCAGCAAACGCCCGCCCAGCCCGGCGCGTCGTGGATCATCCCCGCCCTGGAAATGAATGAAACACCTTCCGACTTGCTGGTTTCCTGCGCCTTGGCCTGGGGCATTCAGGCGGGCGTTCTTCCCTGCGAAACGGAAGCCGACGAACAAGGAATCCTTGCGCTTGACATCGCCCAGGCCCAGGAACTGTACGAGGGAATTTTCACGAGTCCCGCGTATGCTTTCAGGCAATGGACCGACGAAGAAGCTGAAGCGCTGAAAAACGAAAACCTGTACCGCACCTGCTACACCGGGGAAGAACTGAACCTGGCCTTTGCCCCTTTGTGCCATTACGGCGTGTACGTCTATTCCGCTGAATCTGACGGTACGGACGTGGACGTGCTGTGTGACGTGTTTACCGCGAAAGAGACGGAAGTGCAGCAGAGCGCCGAGGAGATTCCCGAGGACGCGCTGGTCTGGCAGTGCAGCGCCCGCATATCCCTTCGCAGCGCGCCCGAAAAGCCCTTTGGCTACACTGTAAACGGCATTTCGATTTCGCCCTTCTACGAGGCCGGCGACCTGAGCCAGTGGATTGCGTTTGAAAACGAAAAGATGGAGTATTCCGTGAACCTGCCCGGCATCCTGGGCGTGACGGATAAAACCGCCGCCCACCGCGTATGGCAGACGGCCGACGGAAAGGCGACCCTGACCATCGTCACGTCGGACGAGCAGACGGCCTTCGCCGAAGCGGTGACTTCATACCAGCTCGTGTATCCCCAGGCAATAATCAACCAGGAGCCTGAATTTGAACGGTTCAGCGTGATGCAGGAGGGCAGCTATACCCTCGTGACCACGTCCGAAGAAATGCAGCGCCTGGTGATGGTGACGTTCACGTTCCCGGCGGAGCGCCAGGCGGAATATGCGTTCTATGCCGAAATCATCCGCAATTCCCTGAGCTTGTGGGGCATTTCCAATGGTTAAACGTTATTGTTCGATTCTTATGGCGGCGCTTGCGCTTTGGCTTTGTGCTTTCTCCGCTTTCGCAGAGCTGCGCGTGGAGCGGAACGAAGGGGAAATGTATTTCCCCAACGAAAAAAACTGGGTGTACCACTTCACTTACGCCTACCCCAAAATCATGGGCGACGACTACACCGCAGCCCTCATCAACGACACCTACCAGATGGCGCTGGACGAAATGACGAATCTGGTGCTGCCCATGTTTGCCAACACGCCGGACATGCGGTTTGACGGAAAAAACGAAGTGAAGCACGATTTTACCGTTACCTGCAACAGCGATCAACTGCTTTCCATCGTGCAGTTCCGTTCCCAGGAGATGGGAGAAGAAACGGTCTATTCCCTGGAACCGCTGACCTTTGACGTAAGCGGCATGTACGCGGGGGAGACGCTGACCCTGCGCGGAGTGATCCTGATTCTGGCGGGCGTTGACCCGGAACGCCTGGAGGATGTGAAGCCGGAGGATTATCCTGAAATCGCCCGGATCATCCAGGGCTCCTCGTCCTCCATCGCGGATGCGCTGATGCCTGTGTTGTACGAACGGTTTCTGTCGCATCCGAACTTGTCCGACGCGGAAAAGCCCGCTTATGAGGATTTTGAAATTGAGTTTTCTCCCGCCCGCGACTTCGCGGCCTGCCAAACGGGAGACGCCATTGCTTTCTATTATCCGCCGATGCTTGCGCCCGAGACGTATCGGGAAAGCACGACGCTTCTCCTTTCTCCGGCAGAAATAGAAGCGATTCTCGCCTCTGCCCCTGCCGCTTCACAGGATGCGGAATAAAAAATCAGCCTATCATAAAATCAGAGTTATGCCGTACAGCGTGGTTTTCATCACCTGAATACAGCATAACTCTGATTTGTTTATAATTCTTTTTTCATCGTGATTAAATGCATCTGCGCTTTCGCGCCCAGGCGCACAGGCAGGCCGGAGGTGCCCACGCCGTTGCTCACCAGGATATCCACGCCATGCTCATGGTGCCAGCCGGACAGATAGCGGCTGCCGTAAATGCTGGAGGATTTAATGGCGTGGCCCATGAAAGCGACCTGCCCGCCGTGGGTGTGGCCGCAAAGGACCAGCTGGTAAAAAAGCGGGCCGGGCATTTTATAGGTCTCTGGCAGAATATCCGGCATATGCGGCAGGAATACGGTATAGTCCGCGGTTTTCGCCAGCGCCGCCGTTTTTTTCAGGTCGGGCTCGCCGCAGTAAAAATCGTCGCAGGATACGAAAGCCATCCGGCTTCCTTTGCGCTCCAGCACCACGCCGTCGTTGACCAGCGGCATCACGCCGTCGTCCCGCATGGCGGCCAGCAGCTTTTCAAAGTTTTCCTCCGGCTTCATCCGGTCATGGTTGCCCATCACGCCCAGCACGGCGGTCTTGGCCTGGAACCCAGGCTTTAATTGGAAAAACTCGATTGCGCCGTCGGAATCTATGCCATAATCGCCGCCCAGGATCACCACATCGGCATGCAGCTTGTTCACGCGCTGCGCCAGATCGCGCAAGCGTTCCTCCGAAAAGAGCGGGCCAAAGTGAATATCGGAAAGATACACGATCCGGAAGCCGTCGAACCCCGCTGGAATGCGGGGCGACCAATACAATTCTTCCTCCAGGTTCAGGCGGGAGGCTTCGTAAAGCGGATAAAAAACCGGCCAGGGCGGCACCTTCGCCAGCAGCTTTCCCAGCCAGAATGGGGTGTGCGGCTTCTTCTTGCTTTCCCGATTGAGACGCCTGGGCTGCATGGACTTTTCCCTCCCTTTCCGGATGATGGAACCATTTTACCATATTTTGTTCTTTTGCGCAATCACCCATTCGTGAATCAGCGGGCTTTTCCCAGCCTGTTTTCCCGTCACAGGACAGCAGCTGTTTTTTCCCCTTGACAGAAGAGGAATTTCATGTGTATTATAATAGAAACAGCTTATTCCGTAAATCAAGGAGGAAAGCAAATGCGCGTTTTACTGACAGGCGGAGCCGGATACATCGGCTCCCATACCGCCCTGTGCCTGCTGGAAGCGGGCCATGAAGTGGTCGTTTTGGATAACCTGGACAATTCCAGCCCCGAATCCCTGCGCCGGGTGGAGGAGCTGACCGGCAGGAAAGCGCCCCTGGTGGTGGGCGACTGTACCGACGAAGCCGCCGTGACCGCCCTGTTTGAACAATATCAGCCCATCGACGCGGTGATCCACTTCGCGGGCCTCAAGGCCGTGGGCGAGTCCGTGGAAAAGCCCCTGAAATACTACCAGAACAACCTGGACGCCACCATGACCCTGTGCAAGGTGATGCCCAAATTCAACTGTCCGGTGCTGGTGTTTTCCTCCTCCGCCACGGTCTACGGCACCAACCAGACCATGCCCCTGCGCGAGGATTTCCCCACCGGCTGCACCAACCCCTACGGCTGGACCAAGTGGATCAGCGAGCGCATCCTCACCGACGTGGCGAAGGCCGACCCCACCCGCTCCTTCATTCTGCTGCGGTACTTCAACCCCATCGGCGCGCATGAGAGCGGCCGCATCGGCGAAGACCCAGCGGGCATTCCCAACAACCTGATGCCCTTCATCTGCCAGGTGGCCTCCGGCAAGCTGGATCATCTGCGGGTGTTCGGCGACGACTATCCCACCCGGGACGGCACGGGCGAACGCGACTACATCCACGTGATGGATCTGGCGGCGGGCCATCTGGCCGCGCTGGAATACGCGGTGAAGCGCACCGGCGTGGAAATCTTCAACCTGGGCACCGGCACGCCTTACAGCGTGCTGGACATCGTGCACACCTTTGAAAAAGAAAACAATCTGAAAATCCCCTACGAGATCACGCCCCGCCGGGCGGGCGACATCGCCGTCTGCTATGCCGACGCCACCCGCGCCAGGGAACTGCTGCACTGGCAGGCCAAGCGCGACCTGAACGCCATGTGCCGCGACGCCTGGAACTGGCAGAAGCAGAATCCCAGGGGGTATGGGGACAAGTAACCCGGCGCGCCGGATGATAGAATGCAGCGCAAAGAGCACAAAAGGATAGAAAACAGGAGACCGGCGGGATGTTGCGTCCCGCCGGTCTCCGTTTTATTTCTGCTAATCAATTGTTCAGCAGCGCTTCCAGCGCTTCATTGCTTTCAGCCTGAACGAACAGCGGCAGCAGCGTGTTCATGGCTTCGGCCGCGGACATGCCTTCGATCATTTTCCGCAGCTTCTGGGCTATGGCCTGTTCCTTCTCGCTCAGCAGCCATTCGTCGTGAACGGTGGCGCACTTGTCGGGCGCCATCATGACGGGCTGATTGGGCCCCTGCTGCCGAAGCATGCAGGTCATATTTCCGTTGCCTTCAAAGCTCTGGAGGATGGCGTTATCCAGATCGTTTCCGCTTTCCGCGA
Source organism: uncultured Eubacteriales bacterium (assembly GCA_902795275.1). Taxonomy (GTDB): domain Bacteria; phylum Bacillota; class Clostridia; order Christensenellales; family Aristaeellaceae; genus RUG563. Next base: position 18,503 of record CADBKQ010000003.1, read on the forward strand.
TCATGGTGGCCACGATGGTCAGGCTGCCGCCCTCCCGGGTGTTCCGCGCCGCGCCGAAAAACCGCTTGGGCTTGTTGAGCGCGCCGGCGGCCAGGCCGTTGCTGAGGGTGCGGGCGGTGGAGGGCGCGAACGCGTTGCAGGCGCTGGTCAGGCGGGTCAGGCTGTCCACCAGCAGCACCACATCCTTCTTCGCTTCCGTCAGCCGCATGGCGCGTTCCAGCGCCAGTTCCGCGGCGCGCGCCTGGTTTTCGGGCGTTTCATCAAAGGAAGCGTAAGCCAGGTCGCATTCCACGGCGTCCGCCATTTCCGTCACTTCTTCGGGCCGAGCGTCCAGCAGGAGCATCATCAGATGGGCTTTGGCGTGGTTCTTGGCCACGTGAGCGGCCAGCTTGCGCATCAGCGCCAGCCGATCCACCCGGCTGGAACAGCAGAGCATGGCGCGCTGGCCAAACCCGATGGGACAGAGCAAATCAATCAGCCGCAGGATGGGATCGTTTTCTTTCTTTGCGCTCAGGGTGATCCGCTTCTTGGGATAGATGGGAGTCAGCTCGTCAAACCGCGGGCGCTCCGGCATTTCATCGGGCAGCGAACCATTGATTTCCGTGATGTACAGCATCGCGCTGTACCGGTCAGACTCCCGCTGCGGGCGGACCTTCCCCACGATATAATCGCCGGTGCACAGAGAGAAGCGCCGGATCTGGGCGTTGGAAATGTAGACGTCCTGCTTGCCGGGCAGGTAATGATTCGTGCGCAGGAAGCCGTAGCCGTCGGGATGCACCTCCAGCACGCCTTCGCCGTCATAGCAGTCGCCCGCCGCCAGAATTTCGGACAGTCCGGCGTTCGTGCCCTGCTCCCTGTGGGGAGCGTAGCCGCCCTGGGCATAGCCGTAGCCGCCCTGATTATATCCGGAGTTCCCGGGCGCAGCGCCATAATCCTGCTGCGCGGGCGCGCCGGCATAGCCGCGGTAAGGCTCGGGCTCCTGCTGGGGCTGTTCCGGGCCAAAGCGGTTCACATAGGTCGGCTGCTGAATCCGGTGCTGGCTCCTCGGGTCGGGGCGGGCATAGCCGCGCTGATCCTGGGCCGCGGACTGCGCCGGACGCGACCAGGAATTGGCGTTCGCGGGGCGCTGATAATTGGGGGTCTGGGCCTGATACGTGCGGGGATTGTGCCAGGCGCGGGAACCTTCCATGGTGAAAGCCGGCGCTTTGGCTGAAATGGTGCTGAGAGAAGAACCGGCGGTCGGCGCCGGGTTCGGCGCGGGAACGGGGCGGGCCGTCATCCGGGCGGGGGCGCGCAGGGCGGGATTGGCCGTGAGCACGGGCACATCGTCGTCATCGTCGATTTCCTCATCGTCGGTGATGATGGCCGCGCTGCGAATCGGCCGCGAAGCAGGCTCCTGCTCCTCCTGCTGCTGGGGCTCTGCCTCCGGTTCGGCGGGCGCTTCAGCCGCACCGCCCGCCGCGGCTTCTTTTAATTTTTCCACGATACCCTGCTTATTGATGCCCGCCCCCAGCTTGACGCCCATTTCCTTGGCTTTCTGACGCAGCTCGATCACGGACATTTTTTCAAAAGACTCGCTCATTCATATCCTCCTTGATATGGAAGCGCACAATGAAATTACAAAAAGAATCATTCCGTCCGGGAAGAACGGAAGAAGAGAAGCGAGGAATATCCAGCTCCGAAGGGAAAACCGAACGTTAATAAACTTTCATTGCATGCTTCTTTCTCACGAAATTGAACGGCGCTGTTAAATCTCCAGCCGTTTGTTTTTATTATATCAAATCCGGATTGAAATTTCAACCAACCGCGTGAAATAATTTTATCGTTCATGATACGAAAAAACGGCTTTCATGAAAGATGAAAACCGTCATTTTGGATCGTGCGCAGAGCTATGGCCTGGAAAGCGCATAGGTGCATTCGTCGCCGTTTTTTTCGCCCGGGCGCTTCGCGGGCCGGGCTTCCGGTTCAATGGCGCGCAGGGTCATGCCCAGGCGCTCCATCACGTTTCGGGAAGGAATATTGCGGCTGTCGCAGTGGGCGATCACGGTGTCCGCGCCCATGACCTCAAAGGCCGTCCGCATCAGTTCCCGGCCCGCTTCCGTGGCATAGCCTCTCCCCCGGTATTCCGGCAGCAGGATCCAGCCGATCTCCGCCGTACCCGGTTCAGCTTCCACCCATTCCACGCTGCCGTCGCCGATGGCTTCGCCGGTTTCCTTCACCACCAGGCAGAACTCCCGGGCGCGGATGGGGGTTTTCTTCCAGTTTTTCAGCGCGTAATCCAGGAACCACCGGGCGTCGGATTCCGGCGTGGTGCCGATGCGCCCCCAGTAGTAGAGATATTCCGTGGTCGCCGGGTCGGAGGAAATGCGCAGGATCAGGGGATAGTCCGCTTCCGTGAAAGGGCGCAGCGCCAGGCGTTCCGTTTCAAGGCGGAAAAATTCATCGTATTCTTTCGACATAGCTTCTCCTGTTCCGTACAGAAAAAGGGCCGCTTGCCAAATTGGGAAGCAGCCCTTTTGTTTGCTCGTTACTGGGCAACGGTCTCGGTGGGATGCACGGAAACCTGTTTCTTGAACTTGCCCTTGCGTTCAAACTTCATCACGCCGTCCGCCTTGGCGAACAGGGTGTCGTCCTTGCCGATGCCGACGTTCAGGCCGGGCAGGATCTTGGTGCCGCGCTGCCGCACCAGGATGTTGCCAGCCAGCACGAACTGGCCGTCAGCCCGCTTCGGGCCCAGTCGCTTGCTTTCGCTGTCGCGGCCGTTCCGGGTGGAACCCATACCTTTTTTATGGGCGAAAAGCTGAAGATTGAGCTTCAACATGATGGTTACCTCCATATTTACAATTCGTTGAGAAGAATATACCGGGAATATTGCTCCGCCAGATCGCGCAGTCCCTGGCGCAGGGTTTGCAGGATCACCTGGGCGTCGTGGCCGCTGTTCCTGGGAACCACCACGCGCATGCGCCCGTCCGATGTTTTCACCGTCGGCTTCACGCCCGCCACCGTTTCCAGCGCGTTGACGCAGGTGGTGGTGAGGACGGAGACCGCGGCGCACACGATGTCCTGACCCGCTTCGGCATAACCGGCATGGCCTTTGACGTCAAAGCCGGTGATGCATTCGTCCTGGGAACGCAGCGCTACGCGGATCATACTCTCAGCCGTTGATGCCGGTGATTTCCACCTGGGTGAAGGGCTGACGGTGGCCAGCCTTGCGGCGATAGTTCTTCTTGCTCTTGTACTTGAAGACGACGATCTTTTCGCCCTTGCCGTGGCGAACGATTTTGCCGGTCACGGTGGCGCCGGTGATGAAGGGGTTGCCCACTTCGATGGTCTCGCCGGAGAGCATCAGCACGGGGAAGGTGACCACTTCGCCCACTTCGTTTTCCAGCTTTTCGATGTAGATGGTGTCGCCCTCGGACACCCGATACTGTTTGCCGCCTGTCGCAATAATCGCGTACATGTTAGCAGCACCTCCTATTATTTCTCGCCGGGCTTCCACGGAGGGAAAGGAGGCGTATTTCAGCCATGGGGCAGCGCGAACGCGCTTTAACAAAGCCCCTCCCGAGCGGATTACCGAAGAAGTATATCATGAAAGGGAAGGAATGTCAACGGTTTTTTCACGAAAAAAATGGAAATATGGGGGCTGAAACAGTTGACAAATCAAGAAAAACCGATGTACAATGTATCGTTGGTTTTTGAACCGACTGGAGGGAGAAGAGAAACACCTATGATTCGGAATGATATCCGTAATATTGCCATTATCGCCCACGTTGACCACGGCAAGACCACGCTGGTGGACCAGATGCTGCGGCAGGGCGGCGTGTTCCGCCAGAACCAGCAGGTGGCCGAGCGCGTGATGGACTCCAACGATCTGGAGCGGGAACGCGGCATCACCATTTTGGCCAAGAACACCGCCGTGCATTACGGCAACGCGAAAATCAACATCGTGGACACCCCCGGCCACGCCGATTTCGGCGGCGAGGTGGAGCGCGTGCTCAAGATGGTGGACGGCGTGCTGCTGCTGGTGGACAGCTTTGAAGGCCCCATGCCCCAGACTCGCTTCGTGCTGCAAAAGGCCCTGGGCCTGAAGCTGCCGGTGCTGCTGGTCATTAACAAAGTGGACAGGCCCGACGCCCGCTGCGAAGAAGTGGTGGACGAACTGGTGGACCTGCTCATCGAACTGGACGCCGACCCGGCGACCCTGGACAGGCCGATTATTTACGCCTCCGCCCGCACCGGCACCGCTACTTTGGATTTAGCCCAGCCCGGCACCGACCTGCGGCCTTTGTTTGACTGCATCATGAAGTACATCCCCGCCCCCGAGGGCGACCCCGACGGCCCCGCGCAGGTGCTGATTTCCACCATCGACTATAACGATTATGTGGGCCGCATCGGCATCGGACGCATCAACCGGGGCACGTTGAAAGACAACATGATGGTGGTGCGCTGCAACGCCCAGAGCGAGCAGGTGTCCCCTCCCTGGCGGCTGACGGGCCTTTCCCTGTATGACGGCCTCAAGCGCGTGCCCGCCGAGGAAGTGAGCATGGGCGACATCGTGGCCCTGACCGGGCTGGCCGACATTTCCATCGGCGACACGGTCTGCGACCCCGCCGCGCCGGAAGCGCTGCCCTTCGTGGCCATCACCGAGCCCACCGTGACCATGACCTTCTCCGTGAACGATTCCCCCTTCGCTGGCCGGGAGGGCCAATTCGTCACCAGCCGCCACCTCCGCGCCCGGCTGTACCGGGAATTGGAGACCGACGTGTCCCTGCGGGTGAAGGACGGCGAGACCCCCGACCAGTTCGAGGTCTGGGGCCGCGGCGAACTGCACCTGTCCATTCTCATCGAAACCATGCGTCGCGAGGGCTATGAGTTCCAGGTGAGCAAGCCCGAGGTCATCTACCGCTACGAGAACGGCAGGAAGCAGGAGCCCGTGGAGCGCATGGTGGCCGACGTGCCCCAGGCGTATGCCGGGGCCGTGATCGAGAAGATTGGCCGTCGGCGCGGCACGCTGGAAACCATGGGCGGCGGCGACCGCGTAAGGCTGGAATTCCTGGTGCCGTCCCGCGGCCTGTTCGGCTATCGCTCCGAATTTATGACTGACACCCGGGGCGAGGGCATCATGAGCGCCGTGTTCGACCACTACGAGGACTACAAGGGCGACATTCCCCACCGCAACGTGGGCGCGCTGGTGTGCTATGAGACCGGCGAAACCACCCAGTACGCCTTGTTCAACGTGCAGGATCGCGGCACCCTGTTCATCGGCAACCAGGTGCCCGTATACGGCGGCATGATCTGCGGCGAGTCCAGCCGCCCCGGCGACATTGTGGTGAACGTGTGCAAAGCCAAGCACGTCACCAACATGCGCAACGCCTCTGCCTCTGAGGACAGCCTGCGCTTGGTGTCTATCCACCCGCTGACGCTGGAAGAGTGCCTGGAGTTCATCGACGACGACGAGCTGCTGGAAATCACGCCCAAGTCGCTGCGGATGCGCAAGCGCACCCTGAGCCACGAGCTCCGCGCCAAAGCCGCCGCCCGCGCGAAGCAAACGGATTAAGCAGATGAAAATACAAACGGCAGAGGATTTGCTCCCCTGCCGTTTTCGTATGTGCGGAGCCGGGTCATTCCACCGTGAACTCCGTCCATTCGATATGGTTGTATTTCATCACTTCGTCAGCCTTTTTCATGCCGAGCTTTTCATAAAAGGGGACGGCTTTTTCGTTTGCCGCCAGATACACGGCGATGTCCTTTTCTCCGCCCGCGAGCGCCAGCGCGGCCTTCATCAGGCGCCTGCCGATGCCTTGGCGGACGCAGCTTCGGTCAACCCCCAGATCGGTGACAAACAGCCAGTAGGCAAAGTCCGTCACCCCCATCAGCACGCCAACGACGCGATGCGCCTCATCCCTTGCGACCAGACTGATCGACGCGTTTTCCAGCAGCCTGGGAATGCGCTCCTCAAACCGTTCTTTGGGGTACTGGGAGCCCAGGTCTGTCCGCTTCAAAAAATCAATGTATTCCCCGGCGGTCAGCCGTTCGCTCTGAATCTCATACATGGCGCTCTCCCGGATTGAGTATTCTGAATGGATTGTCCGCGCATCAATCCGTGCGCACCGTTTTCATGCGAACCTTTTCCCTGTACATTTCGTTGTCCGCGCGTTCCAGCACGCTTTCCGCGTTCGCGTCCTTCTCCGGATCATACATCGCGATGCCCTTGGAGAGGTTGATTTTCTCCCAGGGATTCTCCGTCACGGCGTTGCACTCCTCCATCCTTTCATCGAACTGCGCGAACAGCGCTTCCCAGTTCTGATAATCGTCTCCCTGCAGGATGGCGGCGAATTCGTCCCCGCCGATGCGGAACACGGGGCTGTGGGCGAATGTCTTGCAGATAAACATGCATCCCGTGCGCAGATAAGTGTCGCCGTGCGCATGCCCGTACTGGTCGTTGATGTTTTTCAGGTAATTGCAGTCAAACATGACGATGGCGAATTCCACGGGCTTTTCGTCTTCCCCGGAAGTGATCAGATCGTCTATCTTGCTCAGCTGCATTTCAAACGCGCCCTTGTTTTTCACGTGGGTCAGCGCATCCTTGTACGCCTTGCTGTTCAGGTCGTTGATGTAGACCTTCAAGTGCTCCACCAGCTGCTGGAAGGATTTGGTCAGGATACCGACCTCGTCGTTCCCGTCATATTCCAGCTTCAATTCATAGTCGCCCTCGGCGATCCGCTGGGACGCGGCGGTAAGCGTTTGCAGCGGTTCGATGATACGCTGGGTGGCCAGCATGGTCACGATGCTGAACACCAGCAGGATCGCGCCGCCGATGAAGAAGAAGCTCTTGATCATCTCGTACCAGCTTTCGCTGATTTCCATGGTGGGCGCCATGATTATCAGCCGCAGCCCGTTTTCCAGGCTGCAAAACACAGCCTTCTTTTCCACGCCGTCAAAGTGGTAACGGAAAATACACACATCGTTTTTATCCACCACCGGGTTATTCGCGGGCTCCGCTATTTCGGGAACCACGTTATCTACCCGGACGCCGGATTCCAGATGGGGATGGTAGACCACCACGCCTTCCGCGTCCACCAGGCAGGCGTAGCCGGTTTCATAGATTTTGATACTGTCAATCTGGCTCACAAGAGTTTCGTAGCCGATGTCCATGCCGATCACGCCGATGAATGTGTCGGTCTTATAAATCGGCACAACGTAGGAAATCATTGTTTCGTTCAGGTTGGCGTTGAAATAAGGCTCCAGCCACGACGGGCCGCCGCGCTGCAAGGGCAGGGAATACCAGCCCACGTGGGAAATATCGTCCATAGAATAGGAAAAAACGCTGTCCATGGTCTGCCTGGAAAACTGCGATGTTCCGGTCCTGGTAAAGAGAAAGCCGGAATATTTGTTTGTAAGTTCGGGATTCAGGCAGTAATAGTAGGAGCTGATCCCGGTGGTATAGTTCGCCGCGTTGCGGAACACGGCTTCCACTTTGTCCGCATGCTCCTTCAGATAAGCGTCCAGCTCCTGCTGGCGAGTGCTTTCCCAGTCGCGCATCCCGGTCATGGCCGCGCCGTAGCCCTGCACGCCAACCACGCCGCCCGCCACGAGCGCATCGCCGCTCATTTCCTCCGTGGCATAGCGGGCGGCAATGTCCACCGATTGCTCGATGCTCTTGAGATACTCGTTCAGGTTTTTGCGTTTGGCGTCGCACAGCAGGGTCATTTCCTGGTCGGACGAGCGCTCGCCTTCGCTTCGGATAAACAGAATGCCGACGGCGCCGGTCAGAAGCACGCTGACCAGGATGGCGATCATGGTGATCAGCGAAATCTTCGTGCGTATGGAACGCATGGATGCCATACCTCCTTCATGCAGGGATTGGGCTGCTTTTTGCGCAGGTGCTGATCATGCGGAAATCAGATCTCGATCTTGGTCAGCGGCGTGGTATTGACCGCGGCGATATTGCCGCTGCGGGCAATATTGAGCACCAGCGCGACGGAAACAATATTGGAGATAAAGTTGGAGCCGCCATAGCTGAGGAACGGCAGCGGAATGCCCGTGATCGGCATGATGCCCATGCACATGGCCACATTCTGGAACACGTGGAACAGCAGCATGGAGACCACGCCGATGATCACCAGCTGGCTGAACTTGTCCCGGGTGAACCGGGCGATCCAGGTCATGCGCAGGATGATGAACAGGTAGGTCAGCAGCACGACGGAGCAGCCCACAAAACCGAAGCTCTCTCCCACCACGGTGAACACGGCGTCGGTGGAGCTTTCCGGCACATAGCCCAGGGTGGTCCAGGAGCCGGGCAGGAAGGTGCCCTGGCCGGTCAGCTGCCCCGCGCCGATGGCTTTCTGGGACATGAGAATCTGATAACCGCCGCTTTGCTCATACTTCTGCGGGTCCAGAAAGGCCAGCAGGCGCAGGATGCGGTAGTCGGTGGTGTCGGACAGCATGCCGTAAGCCACCAGCGCGCCTACGCCGATCACCGCCAGCAGGCCGAACGTGATGATGATGCGCAGATCCACCCCGGCGAAATAGATCATGATCATGAACATGAACGCAATCACGATGACTGTGCCCGTCTCACCCTGGGCCAGCACCGCCAGCACCGGCAGGCCCACGATGATCATGATGCTCATGAAATCCTTGAACTTGGCCATGGGCTTTTCAGAGCGCGCCAGCTGCCGGGCCAGCATCAGCAGGATGGAGATCTTGGAAAACTCGCTCACCTGAATGGAGCGGCCCAGAATGTCGGAACGCAGCCATCCCCTCAGGCCGTTGCTCACCTGGCCCAGCACCAGCGTGACCAGCAGCAGGGCCAGCACGCCGTAGTAAATCAGGCGCACGCGGGCTTTGATGATTTCCGTGGGAATGGCCACCACCACGCCGATGATGATGGGCGACACCAGAATAAAGATGGACTGCCACATGCTGGAACGGTTGTTGAGGATTTTGTTCAGCAGCGGCAAGCCTTCGCTCTGGGACGGCACATAGCGCGCCATGGCGATGCACAGCAGGCCGAACAGGCTCAGGGCGTACACCGCCGTCACCAGCCACCAGTCGAACCGACCTTCCCGGGTGCCCCGGGTTTCCGTCATCATATCAGGCTTCACCTCCACGGTTGAAAAAGCGCAGCACAGCGCTGGGCGCGTATTCCGGCAGCGGAGCGTCCGCCCCCAGCAGCCGGGCGGCGATCACTTCGATGGCCTTTTCCACCTTGCCGTCGCCGCAGTTCAGCGCCGTTTCATGGCGCAGAAGCGCCTTGTAAATCTTCTGGCTTTCGGGAATAACGCCCATCAGCGGCATGTCCAGCGTCAGGGCCAGCTGATCCGGCGGGGGAATCAGCCCGCGGCGCACCCACAGGGGCCGCACGCGGTTGAGCACCAGGGAGGGGCGGGGCTCCTCCTTCTCCGCCAGCAGCGCGGACAGGCGTTCCGCGTCGCGGATGGAAACGTCGTCCGGCGTGGCCACGATCACGGGCTCCGCCGTAGACCCCAGCAGCAGCCTTAAGCCCTTGCCGATGCCCGCCGGGGCGTCCAGCAGCAGGATGTCCGCCTGCTCCGACAGCCTGGTGATGATCTTGTCCATGGCCTTATGCTTCATGTCGGAGGGATTCATGATCTGCGGCGCGGCCAGCAGCGACAGGCCGGGCAGCGCCGGATGCGCCAGCACCGCTTCCTCCAGCTTGCAGGTTTTGTCCGCCACGTCGCCCAGGTCGTATACCACCCTGTCCTGCATGTTCAGCATCAGGTCTTCGCAGCGCTGGCCAATATCCCCGTCCAGCAGCACCACGCGCTTCCCCTTCCGGGCGTAGTATTCCGCCAGCGACGCGCAGAGCGTGCTCTTCCCCACGCCGCCCTTGCCGGACATGATCGAAAAGATACGGGCCAAGTTTTTTCACCTCGGTTGTAAAAGTTGCGATAAGGGATTAGGGAATAGGGATTAGGGATTAGGGATTAGGAAGTTAGTTTATGGATGATGGCATTCAGCATTTTCCCTATTTCATTGCACAGTGACATAGCTTTGTTGATCTCAGAGTCTGTAACAAAGCGCAAACGAACACAAATCAAAAGCTGCGTTTCCACCTCATATTTGGATCCTCTGGCAATGTTCAGAAACCTTGCGTATTCCTTTACGCCATTTCGACCATATCCCTCGGCAATATTCGATGGAATTGAAACAACCGCTCTGCGAAGTTGGTCTGATAGAGCATATCGTTCATCCTTAGGCAGTAAATTGGTAATTCGATAGACCTCTTCAACCAAGTCCATTGCCTTTTCCCATACCGCCAGTTCTCTGTAAGATTTCACTGTATTCACCTAATCCCTAATCCCTATTCCCTAATCCCTCGTCATCACGGCGCCAATTGGTTCCCGCCGGGCAGCGCGACCACCACGTTTTTCTTTTCCTTTTCATCCAGGTAATAACCGATGAAATCGCGGTTCGCGGCGACGGTGTAGCTGCCGGAGAAGCCGTTGGGAATAAAGGAAACGACGGCGATTTCCGGGTCGTCCTTGGGGGCCAGGGAAACGAACCAGCCGTTGTTTTCGATGTCGATACGCACCTTGCCGATGGTCATCTGGGAGGTTCCGGTCTTTCCGACCATTACTTCCTCAGCTTTGTATTTCCAGTTGCGGAACTGGCGGGAAGCGGTACCGGCTTCGTCCACCACGCCTTTCAGACCGTCCAGGATGTATGGCAGGTATTCCCGGGCGCTTTCCAGCTTGTTGAACACGGTGGCATGGCGCTGGGAGAGGATTTCGCCCTCGGGAGAAATGATGGAATCCACCAGGTTGGGGTTCCATACGGTCAGGGAGTTGCTCAGGGCTCCGGCGTAGCGCACCACGGAGATGGGGGTCAGCAGGGTGATGGACTGGCCCACGCCCATCTGGATCTCCTGGCCGCCGCCCCATTTAATGGTGTTCAGGTAGTTCCACATGTCGGTCATCAGGGCGGCCTGCATCACCATGGTGCGGGTCATGCCCAGCTCGGTCATGAAAATGGGCCGGGCGGCGGACACCCAGTTGTCCTGCGGGGTGTTGATGGCCATGTCCATCAGCTTTTTGATGCACTTGTTCAGGCGCGCTTCGTCATAGCTGATGCCGTAGCTGGCCGCGTAGTTGTTGATGTGCTTTTTCAGGGACGCGGCCACCAGGATGGGGGTGGAGGTCATCTGCTCCTCCAGGCTCACGGAGGGATCGTACAGATTTACCTGGTTGCCCACAATGGGCCGCAGCTCGCCGGGCAGGTCGATGCCCGTCTTGCTGGTCAGGCCCATCTGCGCCGCGTATTTGTACAGCAGTTCCTGGCCGGGATACTGGTCGAACAGCCGGGAAGCCACGGTGTAGAAGAAAAAGTTGCAGGACTTGGTCAGTCCGGTGGAAATGTTCAGGTCGTGGTGCTCCTCCGGGTGATTGGTCCAGCAGCGGGGCATGTCGGCCTTCACCTTGGTGTATCGGTCAAAACCGCCGCCGTCGCTGATTGTGGTTTCCGGCGTGATGGCGCCATTGACCAGCCCCGCCAGGCCGGTACACATTTTGAAAATGGAGCCCGGCTCGGCGCGGGTCTGGATGGCGTAGTTCATCAGCAGGCCGCGCTCATCCTGCACGATTTCCATGGCGGCCTCGCCGCCGCGGGCCATGGCGTTCAGGTCGTAGTTGGGATACTGGGCCAAGGCCAGGATGTTGCCGGTGTGCACGTCCATCACGATCAGCACGCCGGTGGTGGCCAGGCGGATGGGAAATTCTTCCCAGTCACGCACGGCGATCTTGTCCTTGTAGGTTTCCAGCCAGGAGGATTCCTGCATCCGCTCCTCCTGCCTGTCGCGGGAGGAATTCACGTTATCGCGGATGTAGCGCTCCGCCGCGGCCTGGTACTGGGCGTCGATGGTGAGCTTGACGGTGTTGCCGTCCTGAGGCGGAATATAGTCCAGCTCGCGGGTCACCTTGCCCTGGGGGTCCACCTCCACGACGCGCGCGCCCTGGCGGTCGGTAATGTTGGCGGTGAGCCAGTTTTCCATGCTGTTCTCGATGCCCGCCTGGCCGATATAGTCGTTCATGGCGTAGCCCGCAGGCTTCAGGTCGCTGAAATAATACTCCGCGTCCTGAATCTTGCCGGTATAGCCGATCACTGTGGCCGCCAGGGAGCCGTTGGGATACACCCGCTTGTCCCCCATCGTGACGCCCACCCAGGGCATGGACATGCTGCGGCCCTCGATTTCGCTCACGGTTTCATAGGGTACGTCCTCGGCAAAGGGAACGGGCAGCGACAGGAACGCGTTGTCCTGCATGGTGGCGTTGATGGCGATGATCTTGAGCACGTCCTCTTCCGTCACCTGGATGGCTTCGGCCACCCTTTCGGGGTCGAGCCTGTTCAGATCCAGAATGCCGGGGCCGCCTTCCTCTTTGGAGCCGGGTATGATCAGTTCGTCCGTTTCCATGACAACGGAGTTCCCGTTCTTATCCAGAGCCAGCAGGTAGGTGCCGTCGCAGAGCGCGGTAAAGCCGAAGCGTTTGCGCAGGGCATTGAAGCACTCCGATGCGGTGGAGATCTTTTTGCTCAAATAGTTGTTGGAGTAAAAATAACTGCGGCGGGTTTCCCAGGCGGTATCCGAAATACCGGAGCCGAAGTTGAATTCCCACGCTCCGGTTTCCTCGCTGCGGATGATGGGTGAGGTGACGGACACGGTGCCGCCGTATTTTTCGATGATATGAATGGCTTCCAGCAGCTGCTTGGTGGGATAGTCCCAATCCTCGTTTTCACGGTAGAAGGTGACGTTGTACGCCTTTTCGCTCTTAGCCAGCACCACGGAGTTCACGTCCGTGATCATGCCGCGGCTGCCCTTGACGGCAATTTTCTTAATACTCTGGTTCGCCGTCGCCTGGGCGTACTGGTCGCCGTTTTCAATCTGCAGGCTGTACAGCCCGAAAAACAGTACGCCGAACATGGCCACCACGCCCGACAGGAACACGATGAACCGCACGTTCATCTTATAGTCTTTTCCGCGGGCCTTGCGGCTTTTGCGGAATTCTTCGCTCACACTTCTTCACCTCCCTGTGCCCGCCTCCTGCGGGGATACATGCCCAGCAGCTTCCGGCACGGATACATCAGCGCCGCAGCGAGGCCCATCGTGTAGGCCACGGAGCCCGCCAGGCGAAATACATGGATCAAGGTCAGCTCTTCGCCGATCAGGTACATATAGGCGATGAGCACCGCATTCAGGAAAGCGTCCATTTCGCCCGCGCACAGGGGAATGCGGATGGCGGGCGGCAGGTCGGCGTCCCGGTAGCGGAGGGCAAAAGAATGCCACCAGTGCTTTTCCCCCCGGCCCTGGCTGATGCGCACCTGCCGCCGTTCATAGGCCAGTCTGCGCTGTTCCAGCTGCCGGTCGGACAGATCGGCGAAGGTCTGGGCGCAGAGCATGGTGATGGCGGGATAGGCGATCACATACAGGGAAGGCACGTTGGAATTGGACAGCATGCACTCCATCATCATCCCGATGATGCAGGAGGCGCAGAACGCGTACTTTTTCCCACAAGTAACCACAATAATGGCGAGCACCGCGAAAATCACGCTGCCCACCACGCTGCGCACCGTGAAATACCGCATCACGCACACCTGCACAAGATAGGCGGCGACGGTCAGCAGCAGCACCTTCAGCGCCCGTTTCAAAGGCTTCACTCGTCATCCTCCACTGTCATCGCGCCGGGGTCCGATGTGGGAATCGGAGTCGGCGTGGGCGTAAACGTGGGCCGCGGCGTAGGCGTCGGCGTTTCGCCGAAGGTGTTGGGCGCCACGTATTCCAGATTGGGCGGCAGGGGCGTCGCGTTCGGGTCAGGCGCAGCCGTCGTCCTGGGCGTGGGCGAAGGCGATACGTTCGCCTGCGGCGCCGCCGTCGCCGCCGCGCCGGGAACCGCCGTGGTGCCGCCCATGAAGTCGCTCAGCCCTTCCATCTGGAAGGAGGGCACGGGCCGCGCCGTCACCAGCGGCTCCAGGCGGATATTCTGGGACGCGCTGACCCGCTCCTGCGCGTTTTCTGCATAGGAGGGGCGGTAGCGGTACACGGTCACATATTCCAGGTGCTGGAAATCCACCACCGGATCCAGCACCACGTAGGATTTGTTTTCTTCCATACCGCGGGTGCTCTCGCGGATATAGCCGATGGGAATGCCCTTGGGGAATTCCAGGCCCACGCCGGAGGACACCACCACGTCGCCGGGCCGGGGCAGGGAGTTTTCAGGCAGGTAATACATGCGGCACATGGGCTCGCCGTTGGTGCCCAGGGTGCCTTTCACGCTGCCCTGGTCCCGGGTGGACTGAACGAGGCCCGCCACGGTGCAGTCGCTGTCGATGATGCAGCGCACGTCGCACTGCCGGGGCTTCACATTGTATGTGACCCCCACCAGGCCGCCGTTGGACACCACGGCCATATAATCCGCCACCCCGTTTTCCGAGCCCACGTTCAGGGTGAGGGTGGAGAAATAGTTGTTGCCCACCTTGCCGATCACCTGGGCGCCGATGGGGTTCATAGCCCGGTGGCTGGGCTGCTGCTGTTCGTAGACCTGGTTGCGCAGTTCTTCCACCTCGCGCTGCAGTTCCTCCATCATGGCCACCTGGGTGGCATAGTCGTCCAGCGTGGCGCGAAGCTGTTCGTATTCATATTCGATGTTCCCGCGGATCTTCAGCATCCGCAGGTATTCCGCCACATTGTTCGTGATGGAGGAGAAGAAGCCCTGGATCGGCGAAACCACGGTGGTGACGATTTTCTGCGGAACAGAAAGAATGGGCAGCTTCACAAAATTGGAAACCACCATCACCGCCGCCATCAGGAACAGTCCGCCGCAGAGCAGGATGATCATCATCAGCCGCAGAAAGCTCTGCCGTTCATCCTCCCTGGATTTTTTCTTCTTGCTTTTCTTGCCCTTCTTCGGCGCATTTTTGCCGGTCTTTCTGTTTTTCCCGCCGGAAGCGTCGGCAGCTTTGCCGCCCGGGGCGGGGCTGTTCCTGCGGTCAAACGCATGGCTTTCCACCCGCTGCGCCTCGCGCGGCTCATTGTCCGGGTCTTTCTCCGCCCGCGTCTGGACGATGCTTTCCCGCATCCCGTCCTGCGGCGCGTCCTCTTTCTTGGGGGAAGGCGCTTCGTCCTTTTGCTCCTCCGATTCCGGCCCGGCTTCGGGCGGCTGGGGGGAAGGCTTTTCTTCCGCCAGCGGTTCGTCAGGCGCCGGAGCCTCCGGCCTTTCGCCGGGCCCTTCGGGCAGCGGAACATCCTCCGGTTCGTTTTCTTTTTTGGGGTCGGGAGCAGGCCGCTTCCAGGAGGACATTTTCTCCTCCCCGTCATGCCGCGCCCAAAGGGGACGCCTTTCCTCCGTGTCGGGAGCATACGCCCCCAAATCCATGGGATTCAGGCTGCTTCCTTCGGAAAACTCCCGGTTCCGATTTCTTGCCATGCCGTTACAAACTCCCGTCAGTTTTTCAGTGGTCAGCGTCATCGCAGGATCGGCTGCCGACCGCTACTCCTCTCTCTCTTCCTTGAGGAAGCTGGACTTGCCAATCCGGTGGAGCAGCTCGAATTTATCCGCCAGATGCCCCGCGCCGATCACCGCGCAGCTCATGGGCTCGCGGGCCAGCAGCACGGGCATGTCCAGTTCAGAGGCGATGTATTGATCCAGGGCGAACAGCTGCGCGCCGCCGCCCGTCAGGTGGATGCCGGATTTCAGCACGTCCCCGGCCAGCTCCGGCGGCGTGCGTTCCAGCACATGCTGGATGGCGGCCAGGATCGCTTCGCAGGGAGCGCTGAGCGCTTCGTACACCTGGGTGGAGGAGATTTCCGCGGTCTGGGGCAGATTGGTGATCATGTCCCGGCCCCGCACCAGCACCCGGCGTTCTTCCTTCATGGGCAGCGCCGAACCCAGCGCCATCTTCACGTCCTCGGCGGTCCGCTCGCCAATCAGCATATTGAATTCCCGCTTCACATAGGCGATAATGGCTTCGTCCATCTTCACCCCGCCCATGCGGATGGAACGGCTCACCACGATGCCGCCCAGGCTGATCACCGCCGCTTCGGTGGTGCCGCCGCCAATGTCCACCACCATGGAGCCCACCGGCTCAAACACCGGCAGGCCGGAGCCCACCGCCGCGGCGAAGGGCTTTTCCACCAGATGCAGCTGGTTTTCGCGGATGCCGGCGTACACCGCCGCCTTGCGCACCGCCCGCCGTTCGATGGGCGACACGCGGCAGGGAATCGTCATGATCGCCCGGGGCTTTACCAGCCTTGACACGCCGATGGCCTTCCGCACAAAAAACTGCAGCATGGCCTGGGTCATGTCAAAATCCCGGATCATGCCGTCCGACATGGGCCACACCGCCGACACATCCGCCGACGTGCGCCCCAGCATCACCCGCGCTTCCTCGCCGATGGCGCGCACGGTATGGCGGCCTTCCCGATCCGCCACCAGCAGCGACGGCTCGTTGATCACGATGCCCTTTTTCTTTACATAAATCTGCGTGTTCGCCGTTCCCATGTCAATTCCAATATCAGGCGCGACAATGGCCATCTATCATCCGTCCGTTTCTGTAATGTTTGTTTTCCGGGGGGAACCACTCTTTGGAGGCCAAAGAGTGGTTCCCCCCGGACCCCCTTCCGAGAAAGCCTTAAGGGATGAAATGTATCTCTGGCCTCTAAATTATCAATGCAATGGATTAAGGCAAATCCGCTCCCGCGTCCTTCAGCATGTCCCGCACCAGCGCCATGGGCAGGCCGATCACATTGGAATAGCTGCCCGAGATGCTGCGCACGAACATCCCCGCCCGGCCCTGCACGGCGTAAGCGCCCGCCTTGTCCATGGGCTCGCCGGTGGCGATATACCAGGAAATGGCTTCCTCGCTCAGCGGCACGAACTCCACCCGCGACGCGTCGGCCCTCACCGTTTCCCGGCCGTCCCCGCCGATCACGCACACGCCGGTATACACCGTATGGCTCTTCCCGGACAGGGCGCGCAGCATATCCCGGGCGTCCTGTTCGTCCCTGGGCTTGCCCAGCACGTTTCCCTCCTGGCACACCACCGTGTCCGCGCCCAGCACCAGCCGTCCCGGATGCAGCATCGCCACGGCCCGGGCCTTGCGCCGGGCGTTTTCCATCACCAGTGCTTCCGGCTCCCCCGTTTTGATTTCCTCCGCGTCGGCGGTGATGACCTCAAAGGGCAGGCCGGTATATGCCATCAGCTCCCGCCGCCGGGGAGAGGCGGACGCCAATATCAACGATTGGTTCATGTTTTTTCTTCCTTCTTCGCGTCTTTCGGCCTGTTCCGTCTTCCCGTTTTTGAGTACACAAAAAACGCGCCCCTTATTATAACATAATTCAGGGGCGCAAGTACAGTCTTTTTCATCCTGTCGAAACAATTTTGTAAAAATGTCATAATTTTTGACGGAGTGGGAAAGGCCGCTTCACCGTCCGCGCAGCCGGTCAGCCGTTGCCGAAAAATACGGACACCTCGCAGTCATGTACCTCCAGGAACATGCCGGGGAACAGCATGCAGTCGTATTCCTCCCAGGCTTCTTGGCTCTCGCACACCGCGCCTTCATGCTCCCAGCCTTCCTCGCCCACGGGGAAGAAAGGAACCAGTACGGTTTCGTCCGGGTTGCCGAAAATGTTGGAAACCGCCGCGTAGCTGCCCGTGGAGCCAGGCAGAGGCCGGATCGTCAGGGTGAAGTAATTCACGGCGTCGGGAAGCTGCCAGTCGCAGAAGAACCGACCCGAACCAGTAAAGACCGTTTCGTTCTCCTCGTAATCCCCGGGGAATTCCGGCAGCAGGCGCGGGCCGGTTCCTTTCCGCAAGGGGCGCACTTCGCCCTCGCCCTGGACCGTCACCTGCGTTCCCGATTCCAGATAGAAGGCATACGTGGTTTCGTCCAGCGTTTCTTCATATACTTCATATTCGATCACGCTGCCGTCGGGCTTTTCCAGGGTCAGCAGCCCTTCCTGGCCGGTTGCCAGGGAATAGTACCACAAGCCCTGTTCGGCTTTTGTGGCTGTCCAGGTGCTGTCCACGTTCCGCACGACGCCCTGGCTGTTGTCCATGTCCGTGTACAGGATGGCCCTGCATTTGTCCTTTTCCATGTAGAAGTTACCGCTGCTGTGGTTGCGCAGCTGCCAATAGCCCACGCCGTCCTTCTCCACTTCGCCGATGATCTCCGCCAGCCGGGTTTCCGAATAGTCGTTGCCCTCCTGCCAGGGGTCGCCGGGATTCTTTTCGATGGGGGCCAGGATTCCTGCCGGGTCGATTTCATCATTGGGCAGCAGAGCAAAGCCCAGGGCCGCGGGACCACGGTCGTTTGCCAGGCGGTCGGTCATCTCGATTTGGGCCAAGGGGACCATTTTCTCCGTATACCATCCGCTGCCTGGTTCACCGTATACAATCTGGTACTGACCCTTCATCTCCCCCACCACGGTCACGGACGCGCCCGCGGGAATGGTTACATCCTCTGCTTCGGTTGCAATGTCCGTTTTCACCATGCCCGTGCGCAGCTTTACATCCGCCTGCCAGGGCTGGATGAACACGGTCACGTCCTCCAGGCGTACATAGCCAATGATGCTTGCCTGCCAGGCCCATTCGTTCTTCACCTCTGGCGGCACGCCGAAGCTCTCCACCGTGGCCCAGCCGCCGGTTCTTGAGAAATCCACGATGCGCACCGACGCGCCGGGATACAGCCTGGCCTGGACTTTTTTCAGTTCCTTGTCCGCATACACCGCCGTATACCCGCCGCCATCCGCTGGAAACAGGTACGCCTGATCCACGCGGATGCGGGTATCCCGGATGCGGGAGGCGCGGATATACCCCACCTCGCCCGCCTGGTTCGCCGCCAGCCGCCAGTCGTCGCCGATGTCGCCCAGCAGATAGATTTCCCCATTGCCCGCCATCGCCACGATGTCCGCGCCGTTGCGGGGCTCGTACAGCAGATTGGTGCGCGGCGGTACGGACGCCCGGTAGAACAGCTGCGGGGCTTCAAAGTTGACGTTCATGGGCATCAGGTATTCTTTGAGCATGTACCCGGTGAGGCTTACGCCCGTCGTGAAAGTGCCGAGCATGTCCACCTCAACCCATTCCCGGCCTTCCCTGTCCTCCACAGGCGTTCTGCCGGTCACGTATACCGGCGTGCCGCTGTAAAACCGGCCCAGGGATTTGGAAGCGGTGTCGGGCTTTTCCCGCAGGTTCAGCCGGTCGGACAGGACGGGATTCGCCACCACCGCCAGATAACCGGCTTGATCCGCATCCCAGCCGTATTCCCCGAACCGGTCCGCATGGGCCGCGGGCAAGGCCGAAAGAATCAGGCACAGCGCCAGCAATACAGGAAACAGTCTTTTCATGATCCTTCCCCTCCTTCGTGCTTTCATCTATTATAACACGTGAGAAAGGGCTTTTGTTCCAATGATGGGAAATATTTTTTGCTGTAAAACACCATAGTTTTTCAATCCGTCCTCTATTGCCTAATGCCTATTCCCTAATGCCTAATCCCTTTATTCCTTCTCCGCCGCTTTCATGGCGCGCATGGCGTTGAGGATGGCGAGGAAGCACACGCCCACGTCGGCGAACACCGCCGCCCAGAGGGGAGCCAGGTGCAGCACGCCCAGCGCCATCACCGCCAGCTTCACGCCCAGGGAGAAGGCCACGTTCTGCCGAACGATCTCCCTCGTCTTGCGGGCAATGCGGATGGCTGTCGCCAGCTTGCGGGGGTCGTCGTCCATGAGCACCACGTCCGCCGCTTCGATGGCCGCGTCGCTGCCCAGCGCGCCCATGGCCACGCCAATATCCGCCCGGGCCAGCACAGGCGCGTCGTTGATGCCATCGCCCACGAAGATCAGCGCGCCGTTTTCCTTTTTCTCTTTCAGCAGCCGCTCCACCTCGTTGACCTTTTCATCCGGCAGCAGGCCCGCGTGGGCTTCGTCCACGCCCACTTCCTTCGCCACCGCTTCCGCCACGGCCCGGCTGTCGCCGGTGAGCATCACGGTTTTGCGGACGCCTAAGCGCTTCATTTCCTGAATGGCCGCCGCGGAGCCGGGCTTTACGGTGTCGGCGATCACGATATACCCCAGATATTGCCCGTCCGCCGCCACGTGGGCCACGGTGCCGACCTGGGACACATGAGCGCAGGTCACGCCCTCCCGGGCCATCAGCTGGGCGTTGCCCACGGAAACGGCTTTTCCGTTCACCTTCGCCCGCACGCCGTGGCCGGAGATTTCCTCCACGCCCTCCACCGTCCAGGCGGAAATGTCCTGCTCGCAGCCCTGCCGCAGGGATTCCGCGATGGGATGGGTGCTGAACCGTTCGGCGGCAGCGGCGAGGGCGATCAAATCCTCTTTCGTACCGTTCACCGCTTCCGCCTCCGCGATGGCGAAGCTGCCCTGGGTCAGGGTGCCGGTCTTGTCAAACACGGCGGTATCGGCTTTCGCTAAGGTTTCCAGGAAGCCCGCGCCTTTCACCAGGATGCCCCGCCGGGACGCGCCGCCGATGCCGCTGAAAAAGGTGAGGGGCACGGAAATGACCAGCGCGCAGGGGCAGGAGATGACCAGGAAGGTGAGGGCGGAGGTGATCCACTGGCTCCACTCGCCGCCAAAGAACAGCGGGGGAACCAGCGCCACCAGCACGGCCAGGCCTACCACCACGGGGGTGTAGATGCGGGCAAAGCGGGTGATGAACCGGTCCGCCTGGGACTTGTTTTCCCCCGCGTGCTCCACCAGCTCCAGGATACGGGCGACGGTGGAATCCTCGTAAGCGTGGGTGACCTGAATCCGCAGCAGACCGTTCAGGTTCACGCAGCCGCTGAGGGCCGGGTCGCCCGCCTTCACGTGCCGGGGCATGCTTTCGCCGGTCAGCGCCAGGGTGTTCAGCGAGGATTCGCCCTCGATCACCGTGCCGTCCAGCGGCACCTTTTCGCCGGGGCGCACCACGATGGTCTCCCCTACCTGCACGTACTGGGGCAGGATGGTCTGCACCCGGCCTTCCCGTTCCACGTTAGCGGAGTCGGGGCGGATGTCCATGAGCTCGGCAATGGAATCCCGGCTCTGATCCACAGCGTAGTCCTGGAAGAATTCGCCAATCTGGTACAGCAGCATCACCGCCACGCCCTCGGCGTAATCCCCCAGGCAGAACGCGCCCACGCTGGCCACGGTCATCAGGAACATTTCGTCCAGCGGTTCCAGGCGCAGGATACTTTTCACCGCCTCGATCACGACCTGATAACCAACCACCAGATACGCCGCCGCCATGATCACGATTTTCAGCCATTCAGGCATGGGAACCAGAATGCCGGTCAGCAGCAGCGTGGCGCTGACGCCCATGCGGATGAGCATGGCCTTCCGGTTTTCCCCTTCCCCGCCATGGTCGTGACCATGATCGTGGCTGTGGCCGTGTTCATGACCGTGGCTATGCTCGTGCTCGTGTTCATGGTCGTGGTCATGATGATGCTCGTGTTCGTGCTTTTCTTCGTGGTCATGGCCATGATGGCAATGCTTGCAGCTCATGTTATTCCCTCCATCCAATCAGCTCAACAGGTATATCAATCTGTACTCTGTACTCTCTTATTCGCACAGGTGCTCCATGCCCATATCAATAATGGTTCTCACGTGCTCATCAGCCAGGGAGTAGTACACCGTTTTCCCGTCCCGCCGGAACTTCACCAACTTGTTGGCCTTGAGCACCCGCAATTGATGCGACACCGCCGAGGGGCTGGCGTTCAGCAACTCGGCAATATCCCCCACGCACATTTCCGCCTCCAGCAGCGCATACAGGATTTTGATGCGCGTGCTGTCGCCGAACACCTTGTACAGCTCGGCCAGGTCGTAAAGCAATTCCTCGTCCGGCATGTCCGCGTTCACGGAAGAAATCAGGTCGGGATGGATGGTTTCCCCCGCTTCGCCGTTTCCCCGGTTTTCCTGAACATCCTGCTTGCCCACGTTGATCATCCTTTCATTTGAACAACTGTTCATATATTATTGTATGCAAAACGCCCCTGGTTGTCAAGGGCGTTTTACGTTTAAACTTTATTTTTCTTCTATCCAGTGCCGTTCATTGCTTTCCCAGGTGCGTTCGCTGATGATGTAGCGCGGGCGGCGCTTGGTTTCCAGGTAGGTCTTTCCGATATACTGGCCGATGACGCCCAGGCTAACCAGCTGCACGCCGCCCAGCAGGCAAACGATACAGACCATCGAAGTCCAGCCTGCCATGGTATTGCCCAGAATGGCTTCCACGATGGCCCAAATAGCGACGATCAAGCCCAGCAGACTGACAGCCACGCCGATGCCGGTGATGATGGCAATGGGCTTGACGGACAGGCTGGTGATGCCGTTGAAGGCCAAGGCCAGCATTTTTTTGAGGGGATAGTGGCTCTCCCCCGCGATGCGTTCGGCGCGCTCATAATATACGCTGGCGCTCCTGAACCCCACCAGCGGGAACATGCCCCGCAGGAAGATGTTCACTTCCTCGTAGTCCGCGAAGTGGTTCAGCACCCGGCTGCTCACCAGGCGGTAATCCGCGTGGTTGAACACCACTTCCGCGCCCAGGGCGTTCATGAGCTTGTAGAAGCCCTCGGCCGTCGTGCGCTTGAACCAGGTGTCGGTAGCGCGCTTGGAGCGCACGCCGTACACCACCTCGCAGCCCGCCAGGTATTCGTCCACCATCTTGTCCATGGCGTTGATGTCGTCCTGGCCGTCGCAGTCGATGGAGATGGTGATGTCGCACTTGTCCTTCGCTTCCATCAGCCCCGCCAGCACGGCGTTCTGGTGGCCCCGGTTGCGGCTCTGGCAGATGCCGATAAAGCGCTCGTCCTGCTTCGCCAAATCGCAGATGATCTCCCAGGTTTTGTCCTTGGAGCCGTCGTTCACGAACAGCACCCGGCTGTTCTTGCTGATCTTCCCTTGATCGGCAAGCTCCTTGATCTTGTTCAGGAACATGGGCGTGGTGATGGGCAGCACCTGTTCCTCGTTGTAGCAGGGAATCACGATCCACAATATCGGTCTTGCGCTCATTTGCTTTTCCCTTTCATGATTCAGAAAGTCTCAAATTGCCATTCCCTTTTATGGTTTTCTTGGAAAGGGGTCTGGGGGAAACCGTTCTTTGACCTTTAAAGAACGGTTTCCCCCAGAAAAACTTTCTCTTACGTCAACTCCGCCTCCAGGCGCACGCAGCGGCCCACGAAGGTGAGCTCGTTGAAGTTCTTGATCTCGCTTTCAAAGGCTTCGTCATACTTTTGCAGCATGGCCTGGTAGTCGTTCACCCGCTTCACCTTGCGAAGGATCCGGCCCTGGGGCGTTTGCAGCAGCATGATCGCCCCGTCCACCGCCGCCTGGGCGGGCACCACCAGCAGCAGATCGCCCCGCTGCACGCGGAAGCCCCGCAGATCGTTGTCCGGGGCCATGAAGTAAAACACCTTGTCCGGGGCCGCGCCTTCGATCTTGCCATTGGTGATGGGCAGCAGCCGGTGGCCCACTTCCTTCATCACCGCGTTGTAAATGGGCACGTGCTTGAGCACCCCGGACAGGGCGTCCAGCCAGATGGAGCCCGCCACGCCGGGGTCGCTCTCCGCCACCACCTCGGGCTTTTCCTGTTTGGCGGGGGCTTTCTTCGCTTCCGCCGCGCGGGTCAATTGCGGCACCGCGGACTGCAAATCCACCGTGGCCGCGATGTCGTCCAGGGTGAAGTCCGCCTCGGTGTGCTCGGTCATGCCCATGGACTTGAGGATGCGCCGGGCCTGGTCGTCCGCGATGATGCGCGTGCCCGCTTCCACTTCCATCAAATACTTGTCGCTCACGCCGCACTTCCGGGCCACCTGCTTGTGGGTCAGCCCCTGCCGCGTGCGCTCCAAACGAATCAAATCGCCTAATCTGCTCATTTCATTTCTCCTTTTGCGGGGGAAACCATTCTTTGGAGGCCAAAGAATGGTTTCCCCCGCACCCCTTTCCAAGAAAGCCATAAGGGGTCATTATGATTCCTCTTCCACGTCCATCTGCCGCTTGCAGTCCGCATTGAGCTTCTTGAGCTTCTTCGCCAGGGCGGGAGTCGCCGCGCCGGGACGCATCCGCCACAGCCAGTTGCCGCCGATGGTGCCGGGGCGGTTCATGGTGGCCCAGTCGTCCAGGCCCAGGATGTCCTGCATGGAGGCCATGGCAATGCGGGCCTTGCTGGCATACACGGTTTTCACGAACGCCCAGGGCGCTTCTTCCACGGTCTTGAAGCCCGTCAGCTCCTTGGCGGATTTCAGCTCGTCCTCAGTGCAGTTCTTGACCCGGGACAGGGCGGTTACATTGTCGTGGGTGCCGGTGTAGTAGGCGGTATTCTCGTGAATGTTTCCGGGGATATGCACGTTGGAGTCATCCGCGCCGAAGGCAAAGGACAGCACCTTCATCCCCGGATACCCGGTGAAGGCGATCACGTCCCGCACGTGGTCGTTCACCGCGCCCAAATCCTCTGCCACAATATCCAGGCCGGGCAGCTTCTTCTGCAATACCTTGAATAAATCCTTGCCGGGGCCCATGACCCAATGGCCGCCCCGGGCGTTGGGCGCGCCGTGGGCCACGGAGAAGTAGTTGGCGAAGCCGATGAAGTGGTCAACGCGGATGATGTCGTACATCTTGCCCATGTGCGCCATGCGCTTCACCCACCAGTCATAGCCCTTGGATTTCAGGTAGCTCCAGCGGTACAGGGGATTGCCCCACAGCTGGCCGTCCTCGGAGAAATAATCCGGCGGCACGCCCGCGATGCGGCGCGGCACGCGATCCTTGTCCAGCTGGAACACCTCGGGCTTCGTCCAGGTGTCGGCGCTGTCCTCGGCTACATAAATCGGCATGTCCCCAAACAGCTGAATCCCCAGGCCGTTGCAGTATTCCTTCAGGGCGTACCACTGCTGGGCAAACACGTACTGGCACCACATATGGAAGCGGATCTCCTTGTCCAGCTTCTTGGTATACTTCGCAACCGCTTCCGGCTCCCGCATCATGATGGCCTTGTCGGGCCACTTGGTCCACATCATTTTATCGAAGTGGTTCTTCACCGCGGTGAACAGGGCGAAGTCCCGCAGCCAGTCGTTTTCGTCGGCAAACTGCTGGATGGCTTTTTTCAGCTTCCTCTCCGACGCGGCGAACGCCTTGCGCAGCAGCGCCCATTTGTATTCCTGAACAGACGGGAAATCCACCTTGTCCAAGTCCTTGGGAACAAAGCGCTCCGCGTCTGACAGATCGAGCCAGCCGTTTTCCGCCAGCTTGTCGATGGAAATCAGCATGGGGTTGCCCGCGAAAATGCTGGTGGACTGGTAGGGGGATTCCGCATAGCCCGTGGGCCCCATGGGGAGCACCTGCCAGATGCCCATGTTGGCGGCGTGCAGGAAATCGGCAAATTGATAGGCTTCCTTGCCCATGCTGCCGATGCCGTCCGGCCCGGGCAGAGAGGAAATGTGCAGCAGAATACCGCTTTGGCGCTTCATAATGGTCATCCTTTCATATGTAATAGTTCTAAGTTCAAAGTTCTAAGTTCAAAGCCTTTTGGTTCCAAGTTCTAAGCAAGCAGTTCTTCCATGTCCGCTTAGAACTCAGAACTATGAACTTAGAACTAAATCACTATCTCACCGACTCCCTGATTTCCACCCGCGCTTCCACGGTGATATGCCGTGCGGGGGCGTGGTTTTCCATCATGTCGATGAGCACCGCCACGCTTTCTTTGGCGATGTCCTCCACGGGCTGGACGATGGTGGACAGGCGCGGGGTAATGAACCGGCCGATCTCGATGCCGTCCACGCCCATGACGCTCACATCCTCCGGCACTTTTCTTCCAAGGTCTGCCAGGGCGCGAATGACGCCCACGGCGGTCGCGTCGCTCATGCAGAAGGCCGCATCGACCTGCGGGTTATTCCGGAAGTACTCCATCCCGGCCCGGTAGGCGTCATCCAGCGTAAGCCGGGTTTCCACGTAATGGGCCGCATCCAGCGCCATGCCATGGCTTTGCAGCGCGTCTTCCGCGCCCTGGGCGCGGAGCACCAGGCTGTCGTCCCCCGTGCGCCTGCCGCCGAACACGGCGATTTGCCTGTGTCCCCGCCGAATCAGCGTTTCCACCGCCTGCCGCACCATGGCCCTGTCGTCCATCGACACGGAAGCCGCGCGCTCCATGGCGGTGCCCTTCGTGCTCACCGTGGCAAACACCATGGGGATGTTCGCGCCGTTCAGCGCTTTGCAGCGATCGTCGATGCGGCTGCCCAGGAAGATCAGCCCGGCAATGCGCTGGCGGTTCATCAGCGTCAGGGCGTGCAGGAATTCGTCGTCCTGCTCGTCGATATACTCGGTGATCATGGCGGTTTTCTCGCTGCGGGGGCAGACCAGCATGGCTTCCGTCAGCGTGTTCAGGAAGGGGTTATTCCGCCCGCGGATGATGATCGCCACGCTCTCCCCGTCGGCCTGCTTGAGGCCCCTGGCGTTGGCATTGCCCACAAAGTGGCATTTCGCCATCACCCGGCGCACCCGTTCCTTGGTTTCCTGGCTCACGTCAGGCCGGTCGTTCAGCACCCGCGACACCGTGGTCACGCTGACCCCCGACAGCTCGGCAATGTCCCGGATGGTGTAAATCTTCATGGCTTCTCCTTCGATGCAAGGAAATTTGGTATCGTTATCGGTAACGTTTTCAATCACGGTTATTTTACCATTTCGCACATGCAATGTCAATACAGAACTTTCATTTTCAGCATAGAAAAAACAGCCTCCGAACGGAGGCCATTCAGGGTTGATGCTGTTCGCGTTCAGCCCACATCCACAAACATGGGATAGGGCAGGTAGCGGGCAAAGGGCAGCTTGTCCATGGTGACGAAGCCCGCGGGCGCGGCCAGCACGTCGGGGATGCGGTTCACGATGGTGGCGCAGGTGTGGGCGACGGTGTCGGGTTTGGAAACGGAGAAACGCACATCCGGCTCGCCGTGGATCGTGAAATCGCACAGGTCGCCTTCGCCTTCCTCGTAGACCTTGCCGATGCACTGGGTTTCCACCACGATGCCCTGGTGCGTGATGGTCGTCACCACCGCGCTCATGCCGATGGCCTTGCCCTTGGGGATGGTCTCTCCCAGGGTCTCGCTGCGCACGTCATGGTCGGCGAACACCGGCACGGCCTTCTGCTTCATCTGCTCCACGCTCAGGCCCAGCTTCATGCACAAGGCTTCGTTGCTGTTCCACACATAGGCGGGTACGCTGACACTGTGGGCGATGTCCCGCTCGAATTCCTCGGCACTCAGGCCCACGCCGTGGGCTTTCGCCAGGGCGATGCCGTAGTCCTCCACGTTGTAGCTCACCGCCCCGTCGATCTCCGCGATGCTGTGCACGCCGCCCGCGACGCAGGCGGGCAGGTTCACCCAGAACACGTCCTGCATCCCGCTGCCCACGATGGTGCAGCCTATTTCCTTTGCCAGCGCGTCCAGCTGGTTGGTGATAGCCGGCGAGGTCGTCCAAGGAAAGAGCGCTTCCTCCGACGTGGTGATCACGTTGATGCCCCGGGTAACGCATTCCAGGATCGGCTTGTGCATATCCGGCAGAAAGCTCTGCAAGGCGAGAATCGCAATGTCCGCGTCGCAATTGTCCAGCACGGTGTCGGGGTCGCGGAATACTTTCACGCCCGTCGTCCGGCGCAGCCCGGCGATTTCACCGATGTCCTTGTCCGCGATGCTTTCATCCATGTCGATGGCGCCGACGATCTGCGCGCCTTTGTCCAGCAGGTAGCGCATGATGATGCGGCCCATTTTGCCGCAGCCGTACTGCACCACGCGGATCTTGTCCCAGGTTCCATGGTTCATTTCTGTCACCTCCATGGAACCATTATGTCCGGATTCAGCCAACTTTACGCCGCAAATCAGGCAAACTGAGAACAAAACGTAAAATTTTGGGATGCCCTGCGCTATTTTACGCTTATATGTGTTATAATGATTTTGCCGAAAGGAGGTTTTGCTTTTGAGAAAACGGTTTTTTTGTTTGATGATCCTGCTTTGTTATGCGCTTGCCGGATGCCAGGCGGTAAGCTCCGAAAGCCGGGACGACGCGGCGAAGCTGCTGTGCCTGAACATTGGCAAGGCGGACTGCATGCTGCTCCTGTACGAGGACAGCGCTTACCTGATCGACACGGGCTACGAACAAACCTGGCCCGCCCTGGAAACGGCGCTTTCCCAATACGGCGTGACCCGGCTGAACGGCGTGTTCCTCACCCACTGCCACGAAGACCATATGGGCGGGCTGATGGCGCTGGCGGAAAGCAAGATGGAAGTGGACGCCTGGTACGCCGCCCGGATCTTTTATGACCAGAAGGAAAGCAAGCACCCGATGAAGCTGGCTGCCGCAAAGAGAAATGAAGAAGTCACCTGGCTGGAAGCCGGCGCGGTGCTTCCCGTGGGCAGCGACGCGAAGTTGACGGTCTTAGGCCCCTTGAGCGTCAACACGGACAACGAAAACAACAATTCCCTGGTGATGCGGTTTGATTCGCCCCAGGGCAGCATCCTGCTGGCCGGGGACATGAAAGAAGACGAAGAATTTGAACTGCTGGACGCCGGGCTGCTCGCCCCCTGCGACCTGCTGAAAGCAGGCCACCACGGGGATAACAAAGCTACCAGCAAAGTATTTTTACAGACCGTGCGGCCCAAGGCGGCCATCATCCTGACCAGCACCGCCGAGGAACCCGATACGCCCGCCAGTTCCACGATCAGGCGGCTGGAAAAGATCGGCTGCAACGTGTATGTGTCCCAGGAGTTCCACGACGCCGTCCTGTTCACGCTGCGAGGCGGCGAAGTCAGCGTGGAGGACATCCGCTGGGACAGCGCGCCGGAACGGGAGGAAAGCATCAGCATCGCCATTGATTTATCCCAGGATACGCTGACCGTCACCAATGAAGGCAGCGCCCCCGTGAACCTGAAAGGCTGGGCCGTTTATTCCACCAAGGGAAACGAGCTGGTTTACCTTCCGGATACCGTCCTCCAGGCGAGAGGCGCATTTGTGATCGGCAGCGGCGAAACCGAAATGCAGACGGACCTGCTTTGGCGGAGAAAGCGCGTGTGGAACCTGGCCAGCCAGGACAGAGCCGTTCTCTACGACGCCTGGGGACGCCCGGTCGCCTTTGCCGATAACGGCATCAGCGAGTAAACGCACGGAAAGGCGGCCTGCCGCATAGGATGGAATCGAGGAAGGGAGGATTCCATCATGAAAAACTGCTGCCATTCCTGCGGGCCGTCCCGCCCGCGTCCCGATCCGCCGTGTCCGCCTCCCCAGAGGCCGGACCGCGGCTGCGCGCCTCCGCCCTGTTCCTGCGGCGAATACCTGATGCAGCGCATCTTAGCCAGCGGCAGCGTGTATCGCCGCCGGGCGTGCTATCCCATCAGCCTGAACGCCCTGCCGGAGCAGGCCCAGCCGCCTTTTACGATCCTGGAAGTGACATCCTGTTATTCCCCCTGCTGGGAAGAAGCGCCCTGCCGGGACAGGCGGGGGCTTGCGTTCCTGGTCACTGTGCCGGTGACCTTGCGGGTGCGGGACAGAAACGGCTGCGTATACACAGTATCCACGGAGATTCAGGAAGAACTGCGGCTTCGCTGCCTCAGCCCCGCTTATGAGTGCTGGCGCGGACAGCCGGTGGTGCAGGCCGCCTTGCGTTTAGCGGGGCGGCCCTGCCCCTGTGACTGCGGCCGCTGCGAAGTGCCGCTGGAGGTCTGCATCGAAGGGTATCTGATCGCACCAAGCGTGTTCGGACGGCCCGAATCCTGCTGCCCACGGCCTCTGCCCTGGTATCCCGAACCGATTTATGACCCGTACAACTGAAACAGCCCCACCCGCATTTTGAACGGGTGGGGCTGATTTTTGCTGGTTTTACAGGCGTTCTGCTTTTTCGATGTCAAGGAAGTACTTATAGGTGTCCACGGTCAGCTCGCCGCAGGCGGCTTCGTCGCAGGCGATGATGGCGCCGTTGTGCATCTGCAAAGCGGAGCAGGTCCACTTCTGGCTCACGCCGCCCTCGACTGTCGCAGCCAGGGCGCGGGCCTTGTTGTGGCCGTTGATCAGAATCAGCACTTCCTTGGAGTCCGTCACCGTGCCGACGCCCACGGACAGGGCCTTGGCAGGCACCTTCTCCGGGTCATTGCCGAAGAAGCGGCTGTTCACGATGCGGGTGTCGGTGGTCAGGCTGCGCACGCCGGTGCGGGAAGCCAGGCTGGTGTAGGGCTCGTTGAAGGCGATGTGGCCGTCCACGCCGATGCCGCCCATGAACAGGTCAATGCCGCCGTAGGAAGCGATTTTTTCCTCATACCGGGCGCATTCGCCTTCGGGGTCGTCGGTCATGCCGTTGAGGATGTTGATATTTTCGGGCTTCATGTCCACGAGGTGGTTGAAGAAATTGTCGTGCATGAAGTACCAGTAGCTCTGGTCATGCTCGTGGGGCAGGCCCAGGTATTCGTCCATATTGAAGGTGACCACATTGGCGAAGGACAGTTCGCCGGCCTGGTTCATCCGGGCCAGCTCCTTGTACACGCCGATGGGGGAAGAACCGGTGGGCAGGCCCAGCACGAAGGGGCGCGCTTCCTTGTGGCCCTTGATCTTCGCGGCGATATAGTGAGCCGCCCAGAGGCACATCTTATCGTAATTTTCCTGAATGATGACACGCATGGTTCATTTCTCTCCTTTGAAAAATTTGGGAACCGGCACCTATTATACACGACTTTGCTGTTATCTTCAAGTATTTATCTGCCGACGATGGGCGTCCAGTAAGTCTGGTTGTAGATGTCGGTGAAGCGGTAGGTGACGAGCGCCTTGGTCTTGTCGGGCAGGTACACGTTGCTCACCTGGATTGCGCCGTTCACGGTCAGGGCCTTGCCGAAGCGGTAGCTGTCGGTGTAGTTCTGCTGGTAGTCGTACAGGTCAGCCAGGAATTCGATGGTATCGCCGTCCACGATTTCGGTGATGGCCTTGGCCACCATGTCGGTTTCGTCGCCGTACACGGCGCGGGCACCGGCCACATAGCCGTTTTCGTTCTCGTGATCGAACACGATCAGCAGATCGACCCGCTGGCCGTTGAGCAGCGCGGGCACCCGGCCGGTGATGATCCAGCCGCCGTTGTCCAGGTACTGGGCGGTCTCGCGGTAATAGGGCACGGGCTGTCCGTTCAGGGCCAGCCAGGTGCCGTCCATGTCGGCCACCATGCGGCCCTGGTCGAAGGAGAACAGGTTATCCAGGCCCAGATCCACGTAGCCTTCGCCGTTGTCGTAGAACACGTTCTGGTCCACGCCGGTCACCAGCGCCCAGTCCTCGGGCTTCATGTCCAGCACGTAGTTTTCCCCATCCTTGACAAAGCGGAGCGCGGAGGCGTCCAGCAGATTATCCGCCAGGAACGCGGTCAAATCGCTGTCGGACAGCTCCCGGTCAGACAGGAAGGACGTATTGTCGCTGTCCAGCCCGGCCACCCGGCCGTAGCCGCCGCCCAGGAAGGAAGAGAGCAAATCGCCCACCAGGTCGCTGGAGGAGGAAGAACTGTAGCTGGAAGAAGCAGACCCGGAGCCGCCCAGCAAATCGAACAGGGAGGGCATGGCGGAGGAAGAACCGCCGCTGACCGCCTGGCCGCCAGCTTCCACCTGGGCGAAGGCGCGGATGGCCTTGGCGTAATCGGCGTCCATGCCAATGGCGGCATAGGTGCTGACGGCCTTATCCACGTTGGACATCTTCTTGTAGGGGAAATAAATGCTCAGGCCGTAGGCGCTGGAAATGTTGCCCGTGCGGTTGTACTTGACCGCGGACTGGATGACCTTCGCCAGCGCGCTGCTTTCCTGGGTGTTCAGCTTGTTGCACAGGTCGGTCAGGTCAACCATGTCTACCTTCGCGGAGGTGCCAAATTCCCGGCTGCCGTTGCGGGCGTTGGACACGGTCTTGTACTGCTTGCCGGACACCAGGGACGTGACGGACTGGGCGAAGGACTTGAGCTTGGAAGGAACGGTGTGTTCCAGCTCGGCCAGGTCGATCAGCGCCAGGGTGGTCTGCTGGCCGCGGCAGGCGGTGGCGCACTTGGACACGAAGTCGTCGCAGATCTGCTTGCCGATGTCCAGGGTTTCCATGGAGGTGTTGCCGCCCCAGGCGGTGAGCCAATCGGTGTAGTACCAGCCGATGCCGGGCTCGGTTTCCTCGGAGGCGATGAGGTAGTCGGCGTACTTGCTGCACATCATGGCGTTCTCAACGGTACCCATCAGGCAGGTATCGAAGCCGATGAAGTCAAACTTCACGCCGCCGTTCTGGAACGCCTGGTTCAGCCCGGCCAGGCTCATGGAGCCCGCGCGGGTGTTGCGCTCGTCGTAGCCGTAGCCGCTGACGGAACCGGAGCCGTGATCCCACAGCACCAGGGCGTAGCGGTTGGCCTTGAAGTTCTTGGCGCAGTATTTGATGAAGGAGGTCAGGGTTTCCGGGCTGGTCATGGCCCCGGTGCCTGCATTTTCCTCCAGGCATTTCAGGCTGCCGTTCTCCACCTGCCAGATCTGGTTGACGCGGCTGGAAATCTTATTGTTCCGCCAATTGGAGCAGCCACCGGTGTACACGATCAATTTCAGGTTCTTGCCGAAGGAAGCGTTCAGCATTTCCTGCAAGTCCTTGGTCGCCATCCCGCTGCGGCTTTCCAGATCCGCGCCGCACAGGTACACCATCACCGTCACCTTGTCCTTGCCGTTGCCGATGATAGAGGTATACTTGTCGCGGCTGCCCGCCGCCACCTTGCGATCCAGGTTGCCGGAATAGGAGGAGATGGGCGCGGTCTGGTTCAGGTTGTAGGCGTTATAGGTATTGTCCGAAGCGCCGTAGCCCGTCTGGCTGCTGAACCAGCTGCCGCCCAGGATGTCCTGGAGGGAATCGGAGCTGTAGCCGCCCAGCAGGCTCCCGATCAGGCTGCCCACGCCGGAGGAGGACGTGCCGCCGCCCAGCAGGCTTTCCAGGCCGGAGGAAGAACTCGTACCGCCGCCCAGCAAATCGCCTAAGCCGGAGGAGGATGTGCTGCCGCCCGCAAGCTCGTTGATCATGTTGCCCAGGCCGGAGGAGGAAGTGGAAGAAGAGTTGGAACCGCCGCCGCCGAAGAGGCCGCTCAGGCCTCCCCCGCCGCCCAGGAGCAGGACTGCCGCCGCGATAATGATGAGCAGCAGCGGACTGCGCTTGCCGCCGGACGCGCGGTTCTGCTGGTTCCCGGAGGAAGCGGGCGTGCCGCCGCCGGTAAACTGCGTCTGCTGCGGGCGCTGCTGGCTCTGCTGGGGACGCTGCTGCTGCGCGGATTGCTGGGGCCGCTGCTGATGTATAAAAGGATTCTGCTGGGGCCGCGCCTGCTGTTGGTTCAAATAGGGGTTGGGGCGGCTCTGGGGCGCGCCGGTGTTCTGGGGCCGCGCCTGCTGGGGCGTGCTGCCCGTGCCCGTCCCCTGGGTGTTCATGCTGCCGCCGGCCTGGCCCGATACCTGCTTGGGCCGGTTCAGGGGCGTCTGCGCGCGTCCCGGCCTGTTGTCCATCCGCCCGGGCGCGCCGCCCTGGGCCTGCTGCTCTTTGCGCTCCTCATATCCTCCCTGGTCGCCCACCGGGCCAGTGCCCATACCGGGGCCATGGGTTTCCATGCTGTCGGCGTTCGCCGTGCCGGTCACGTTCTTTTTCCGGTTCAAGGGGCCGTTGCCTTGCATATTCATCCCTTCTTTGCCTGAATTTTTCATGTACGCAGGATAAGCCCTGCTTTTTTTCTTTGCCATTATATCACGAATCTGTCCCCGCGTCACGAAAAAAATACTTTTTCTTCACCCTTTTTTATCCATACGCAGGCCGTGAAAAGAAGCGTTCTTCCTGTTGCGCGGCGGTCTTTTCTTTGTTATAATACCATTATTGGGAATGAATGGGCATCCGGGAGCCGCGACGTTTTTTTCCAAAACGGGAATCATTTGGCTTTCTCCATCGTTCTTTTTCATGGCAAATCAAAAAACAAGAGGAGGTATCCTTCCATGCGTCAATCAAAGCTTCTTACCCTGCTGGCAATCATCCTGCTCTGCGCCGTCCTTCCCGCGGCTTCCCTGGCCGAAGGAAACTGGGCCAATCTGTGGAACACCTGCTGTGATCTCCTGTTCCGCACGGACAACGTGACAGTGGACGGCAAAGCCTCTTTCGCCCTGGACGGCGACCGCTTCAAGACCGCCAATCTCCATTACGTCCAGGACGGCCTCTGCTCCCTCTACGACCTCAAGCTGCTCACGCCGAAGGCTGACGGGACCGAGCGGGAATCCGGCTGGACCATCATCGCGGATGACGATGAGAATATCTACGTGATGGAAGTCTATTATCCGGGAAAGTACCGGGAGGGCAGCGACGGCAGAGAAGCCACCCTGCTGCGCCGTACCGTGCAGCTGGACGCAATCACCGATCTGGGCGGCCTGATCCTGAAACAGCTGGAGCCGACGCTCCCGGCGGACGCACTGACCGTCAGTGAAACGGAAGGCGGGCAGAGCATTCATATCGCGCTGACCGCGGAGCAGATACCGGAGATGGCTGCCAGCGCCCTGAACCTTGCCGCCGGGTACCTCTCCAACCGCTGGTTTTCCTATGGGCTGGACCGCAGCGTGAACGAGGATTCGTATGTCAGCTTTGGGAACTTCACCACGGTCACTGAAGCGCTGACCTACGGCACCATGCGCTGGACGCTGCGCAGCCTGGAAGCCGATCTGACCCTGGACAGCCAGGGCCGCCTGACCGCCGTGCGCGGAACGCTGTGCGCGGAATCCACCTTCGTTGACAAGACCGTTCGCCTGGTGGCGGTGGATTATGACTTCACCATGACGGAGTATGGAACGAGTTCTGTGAGGCCCTTTGATCCCGACGAATACGGCGTGGGACCGTTTGAATACTGACGGTTTGCCCGCGGTATCCTCCCGAAAACAATCGGCACCAGACGCCCAAGCCGGACAGCCCGCCAAAGCATCAAACGCGGAATCGTAAACAACTGTAAAAAAACCGTCCATAAAATGAAAAAAAGTTTTCAAAGGGGATAGGCGGGCAGGCGGTTTTGTAGTATAATGAATCTGTAAACCCATGCGAAAGTGAGGGCGGTTCGGCTTGACAGGCTTCTGGGAGCAGGTGCAGACCTTTTTTTGGAATATTATTCATCGGCCCACGTGGATCGATTATCTGGATATAGTCATCATCGCTTTTCTGATTTATCAGCTCGTCACCATCACCCGGCAGACCCGCGCCATCCAGGTTTTAAAGGGTCTGGCGATTATTATCGTGGCAAGCTATGTGAGCGAATTAATGGGCCTGACCACCCTGAACTGGGTGCTCAGGAGCATCCTGAACAACGGCGTGATCGCGCTGATGATCCTGTTCCAGCCCGAACTGAGAAAGGCGCTGGAGCAGATCGGGCGCACGGCCAAGCTGGATCGTTCCGCCCAGCGGGACGAAAGCGAGCGCATCGTGGACGAAATCACCCAATGCCTGCTGCGGCTGTCCCGGCGGCGGGTCGGCGCGCTGATCGTGTTTGAGCAGCGCACGGGCCTCAAGGACATCACCGAAAGCAGCGGCACCGAGATCGACTCCATCATCTCCGCGCCTTTGCTGGAAAACATTTTCGAGCCCAACACGCCCCTGCATGACGGCGCGGTGATCATCCGCGGCCAGCGCATCGTGTCCGCCGCCTGCGTGCTGACGCTGGCCAGCGACAACCGCGCCATCAGCCGCGACCTGGGCACCCGCCACCGCGCCGGCCTGGGCGTGAGCGAAACCACCGACGCCATCGTGCTGATCGTCAGCGAGGAAACGGGCATCATCTCCATGGCCCGGGGCGGCAAGCTGACCCGCCACCTGGACGCGGAGGGTCTGCGCAAGGTGCTGCGCGAAATGTACCATGAAGAGCACACCCGGCTGTGGCGCTTTACCCACCACCTGCGCAAGGCGCGGAAAGGAGGAGCTGGCAATGATGAAGAATGACGCCGCGCCTTCCCCCGCCGAGCAGGAAAAAGCAAAGAAGCAGAGCCTCGGCCGCAAAATACTGAACGTTCTCATTCATAACTGGGGCTGGAAAATCGCCAGCCTGGTGCTGGCCGTGTGCCTCTGGGGTGTGCTTATCACGCAGGACACCTCCCTGCCCCGCACGAAGCTGATCGAAGGCGTGCGCGTGTCCGTCACCAACGCCGCCGTGCTGCGCTCCAACGGGCTGATCGTGGTTTCCGGCCTGGAAGACCTGGACACCATCAACCTGCGGGTCAGCGTGCCGCAGAAGAATTATACATCGGCGTCCGCGGCCAACTATGTCGCGCGGCTGGACGTTTCCCAGATCCAGGCCGCCGGAGAACAGACCCTGAAAATCACCGCCACCGCCTCCAGCGCCGCCCAGTACGGAACGGTGCTGGAAGTCATCAATCCCGATGTGAAGCTAATGGTGGAAGAATACGGCACGCTGTCGGGCGTGCCGGTGGAGGTGCGGCGTTCGGGCGAAGTACCCGAAGGCATTTACGCCACTTCCGTTTCCCGCGGGGTGGAATCCGTGGATATCAGCGGCCCTAAATCTATCGTGGAGCAGGCGGCCCGTTGCGTGGTGGAATACGACCAGAGCGCCCTGAGCCTGAATAACACGCCCAATACGGTCAGCCTCCCCTTCTTCTTTGAGGATGCGGAGGGAAACCGGCTGGACAGCGCGAACATCACCGTTACCCCCCGGGGCCAGGCTTCGTCCATCCAGCGCATCACGCTCACCCAGAACGTATACGCCATGACCCGGGTCAAGGTGGATGAAAACTCCCTGCTGAAAGGCGAGCCCGCCGAAGGCTACGCGGTCAGCAACATCCGCGTGATTCCCACCAGCATCACCCTGGCCGGCAGCGAAGTGGCCATCGCCCCGTATCGGGTGGAAGGCGCGGCGCTGTTCCCCTATGAGCCGGTAGACATCAGCGGCCAGAGCCGCACGGTCAGCCAGCTTTTGTATCTCAACACGCCCGGCAATATGGACTTTATCAGCAACAACACCGTGCAGGTGGTCGTAACCATTCTGCCCGAGGAATTTGTGAAGCTGTCCACCGACAGCAATCCATAAGCGCTCATGAACAGTTTTGCCAACAATTTGTTTACCCTGCTCTTCGGATGGGCGCGTACGATCATCCAACAGCTGTGGAGCACCTCCACGTCCGGCCATTTCAGCGGCTTTTTCTCCTGGCTGGGCGACCATTGGCTGTGGCTCGTCGCCGCGCTGGCCCTGGCCGGAACAGTGATCGACCTGGCCGTGTGGCTGCTGCGCTGGCAGCCTTACCTGGTGTGGAAAACCAGGCTGAGAAGGCTGGGCCGCTGGCTGCGGGGCGATCGTTCCGCTCCTCCCAGGCGGTTTGAAAAGGGGTACCAGGCCGGCGTGGCGCTGGACATCCAGCAGGATGATGCGCCGGAAGCGCCATCCGCGGAGGAATGGCAGGACCCCATCTGGAACCTGCCCCAGGAGTCTGCCCAGGAGGAAGGCTCCCATGCCTTTACGGAGATCCTGATGCGCGACGGCCAACTGAGCGACACAGCGCTGGAGCGCCAGGGCCGCAGCTCCGCTTCCGCCGCGCAGTATGAACCGCCCGCCCTGGTGACCGCCTCCTGGCTGAGCGGCGCCTATCGGAAAGCCCATTCCGCTCCCCCGGCTCCGCGCAAGCGCCGGAGCAAGAAAAACGACAGGAAGAAGCCGACGTGGGCCGCCAAGCTCATGATTCCGGAAGTGGAGGAGGATTTGCTGCTGGACGGCCTGCCTCCGGCGGTTGACCGGCAGCAGGCGTTTCATGAGCCCGTGTATCCCATGAAAGACTACACCGGAGCCGACACCGGCTGGCAGCCCCCGGCTTCCGGCCCGTCCGCGGAGGGAAATTACAGGCGATGAAGGAACAAACCAATCTGGTTTTCATGTCACGATGGATCGAGCAGCTGAAGCCTCTCTTGGGGCCGATGATGCCCGATTTTTTGCGCAGCTATGAAATGCCTCCCGTCCGCGGGCTGCGCGTGCGGCCCGGACTGCCGCCGCCTCCGGAGGCGCAGGAGAAGGTGCCCTGGGCGGAAAACGGCTATTACATCCCGCTGGACTCCGCCGCCGGGGCGCATCCGCTGCACGAAGCCGGGGCGTATTATTTGCAGGAGCCCAGCGCCATGGCCCCCGCGGCCGTTCTGCGGCCCCAGCCGGGGGAAAAGGTGCTGGATATGTGCGCGGCGCCGGGCGGCAAAAGCACGCAGTTAGCCGCGTATATGAAGGGAGAAGGCCTGCTGGTCTGCAACGATCCGGTGCAGGGCCGGGCGCAGGTGCTGTCCCGGAATATCGAGCGCATGGGCGTGCCGAACGCCCTCGTGATTCGCGCGCTGCCCTATGAGATCAGCGGCAAATGGGCCGGTTTCTTTGACAAAATCCTGGTGGACGCTCCCTGCTCCGGGGAGGGCATGTTCCGCCGTCATCCGGAGCTTCGGCCGGAATGGTCGCCCGATTCCCCCGGCGGCTGCGCCAACCGGCAGAGCTTTATCCTGAAAAACGCCGCCATGATGCTTCGCCCCGGCGGGCTGATGGCGTACAGCACCTGCACCTTCAACGCAGTGGAGAACGAAGGCGTCATTGAAGAATTCCTGCGGATGCATCCCGACTTTTCCCTGGTGCCCTTCTCCCTGCCCGGCCTGCCGGAAAACGACGGCATGCTGCATCTCTGGCCCCACCAGATTCGCGGGGAAGGCCATTTCGTGGCGCTGCTGCAAAAGGACGGAGAAGATGGACCCGCGCCCGCAAAGAAAAAGAAGGGAACCGAAGTTCCCTCCCTGCCTGAACCCGTGAAGGCCGAAGCCGCCCTGGCGGCCACCTTCCTTGAGGAGCATTATGCTGACCCGCCCGTTCCCGACGCGGCGTTCGCCGGGAAGCTCATCCAGGCGCCCAAAGTTCTGCCGCCCCTGAACGGTGTGCGGGTGCTGCGCGTCGGCCTGCAATTGGGCGAAATCAACGGGAAAGTGTTTATCCCCGATCACGCCCTGGCCATGTACCGGCCTTCCCGCCACAGCCTTGCAATGAACGAGGAGGAAGCCCGGCTGTACCAGGCGGGGCAGGTGTTTGCCGCGCCCGATTCTCTGCGCGGCTTCTGCACTCCCACCCTGAACGGCCTGGCCCTCGGCTGGGCCAAGGCCAGCGACGGCCAGCTGAAAAACCATTATCCCAAGGGCTTGCGGCGGTACTGACCTTCACTTCCGCGGCGCGTAGGTGAACGTGACCTCGAGGGTTTCAATCCGTTCCATGGCTGGATTGGCGCGGTCAAGAACGGTGGCGGAAATGCCGGTCAGGTCGCCGTATAGCACACGGGCGGTGTCTTTTCCGACCGTTTTCATGTTCACCCATTCGTTGAACAGGTTCGTACGGGTACACTTACCATCGTCGGAGCAGGTATAGTTGCGGCCCTTGAATTTGACCGGTTCGCCGTTGACGCGGCATTCGGTGATATGGATGCAGTAGCCGGGATAATTCTGTTCCCCATTGGATATGCCGACAGCGCTGAACGCGGTGTTCTCGGCATATCCTTTTTCTGTGCCGGTAAAGTCCAGGGCCACAGTATAGGTGCCGGGGCCGGTGATTTCCACGTCGGTGGGCCGGATGCCGGGAGTGATGGAATCGGGGGCGTAGGTGTCCCCCACGCTGTAGCTGAGCGCCCAACTGCCTTCGCTGAACATGATCCAGGCCACGCTTGCGCCGTCCGACACCTGGAGGGCGTCCTCCCGCAGCGTGGTGGGAGCGGCGGCGACAGCGTCCTCAATCCCCTGCTTGCCAGCCTTGGCGATTTCCGCGTAATCCCTGCCTTCCTCGGAAGCAGCGTTCCGCCTGGCGTACACCGCCGCGATTTCCTCATTCACGATCCTGCATTCTCTGCGGATAAAGAACCCGCTGCAATCCCACAGGCAGGAGGTAAAGTCCAGCGCGTCGCAGCAGTCCAGGAACGCCTTGTGATAAGCCGGGGCGTTCTTTTTCATGATGCCGTCGCCGCCCGGCAGCGCGCCGTATTCGCCAATCACCACGCCATAGCCTTGGGCGACAAATTTCTTCATCTTGCTCAGGGTCTTGTACATGCCGTTGAAATCCGCCGCCTTGCCCCACAGGGTCGCGCCCGCCGCGCTGGACGCGCCGCAATAGCTCCAGGGGTCGTAGTAATGCACCGATACCATCAGCTTCTTTTCGGCGGTATCCTTGGGCATCTGGAAACGGCTGTCGAAGGTCTGGTCGATGTTGGTGCCGTATCCCGCGATGAGCAGGAACCGCTGGGCGTTGTTGCCGCCGGTGGCGCGTACAATGTCCACGAACGCCTGGTTCACCCGGTTGGTCAGGGCGTAGCGCTCGTTTTCGGTCAGATAAGAAAGCAGCGAGTCCCGGCAGAAGCAGGGAGAATTCTCGTCGAACCGCGCGCCCAATTCCTCATTGGCGCTTTCAAAAATCAGGTAATCGGAGTAATCCCGGAAGTATTCCGCGATCTGCTGCCACATGCCCCGGTAAGCTTCCATGGCAAAACCAGCGGTTTCCTTGCTCTCCGAGCCGAACATGCCCCACCAGCCGCCGTCCCAGTGGTCGTTGAGGATCACGTACATTCCGGCATTTCGGGCGTAGTCCACGATCTCCTTCACCCGGGCCAGGTACGCTTCGCTGATGGTGTAATCCTTCATCTCAAAGGGCATGGCGGTGGCGTTGGTCATCCAGGCTACGGGGATGCGGATGGTATCGAACCCCGCGGCCTTCATCCCGTCCAGCATGGCCTGGGTGGTCACGGGCTGGCCCCAGCCGGTTTCGTACACCGTGGGATCGTCGGAATAATGGCCCCGGGTATTGTCGCATGCCTCCATGGTGTTGCCCAGGTTGATGCCGTTGCCCATGAGCCGGGTAGCCTCCACCGCGGTCAGCCCTTCCCGCACCGCGCCGTCGTCCGCCAGCGCGGGCAGGCAGAAGCAGAGCAGCAGGATCGCCAATAATATGCCTGTCATTTTTCTCATTTCCTTCCGTCCTTCCCTTCGTTTGAAAAGGCCCCCTCGCCTTGCAGGCAGGGGGAAAGTTTTGTCGGGGGAGTGCTGGGAGCTTTGATCCACCAATCCAAGGCCTTCCCCTTGAGGGGAAGGCTTTGGGAGAGTCACTTTCACTTCGTCAGCGCCGCCTGGGCCTGCTGGGCCGCCCAGCACAGGGCCGCCTGCTCATCGCACCAGGCCACGCAGTCCGCGTAGCCGTAGGCGTTGCAGTCCTTGATCATCTGGTTCAGGTGGAAGTTGAATTCGCCGTCGTTCTTGGCGTAGATGGCGCGCCAGGAATAGGTTTTCACCGCGGTCTGAATCTGGCTCCACTTGGTATCCAGCACCTGGTCGCGCTTGGCTGGGGAGTAGGTGCCCTTGTCCAGCATCACCTTGTAGGGGTGCTTTTCCAGATACTGCTGGGTGGAGGCTGCGCCCGCCCATTCGCACCACGCCTGCTGGATGGGCTTGAGGTCAGAGCTCAGCACGCTGACCCAGCCTTCCTTGTCCAGGGTTTCGGTCTTTTTGCTGTCGGGGTTCTGCTGGCTGGCGGTCAGGGTGGTGTTGTTGATTTGCAGCGCGCCGTCGTTATAGGTGCCGCTCTGGGGATATTCCTTGCCGGTGCGGGGACCGACGAGCACAGTGCCGGTCATGTCGAAGGCAGGGTCCTGGCTGGTCTTTTTGCCCAGCTCGG
This sequence comes from uncultured Eubacteriales bacterium, assembly GCA_902795275.1. GTDB lineage: Bacteria > Bacillota > Clostridia > Christensenellales > Aristaeellaceae > RUG563. The sequence goes on from CADBKQ010000003.1 coordinate 60,199, forward strand.
TAAAGTACGCGCCGCCCTCGTCGTCATAGTCCCAGGTCATGCCCTTGGGGCCGTACCACATGGTCAGGCTGCCTTCGGGGGAAGCCAGGTAATCAATGATCGCTAGGCACAGTTCGGGATATTCGGCGTCCGCGCCAATGGTCCAGAGGCGGTTGCCGCCGGTCAGGGACAGGCCGTAGGAAATGGGGGTGGCTTCCTCGGGCACCATGGTATACATGTATTTACCCGCGTCCAGGTGCTCGGTGGTGTTGAAGATGGAGGAGCCGGCGAAGTTGAAAATGCTCCAGAAGGTGCCACCCGCCTTCACCTTTTCACCCATGGTGGAATAGGTCTGGGAGGCGGAGTTGGGGTCCAGCAGCCCTTCGCGGTAGAGCTTGTTGAAGAATTTCAGGCTCTGGATGTACAGGCCGTCGGGCTCCAGGCAGCCCTGGAACTGGCCGTTCTCGGTGTTGATGAGGCCCATTTCAAACTCGTCCCAGCCATAGTAGGCAGTGGCCAGGGACTTGACGTACATCACCATATTGCCGTCCCAGTCGGGCCAGATGGACACGGCGTAGGTTTCGTTGCCGTTCTCGTCGGTGGGGCAGATTTCCTTCATCGCCTTGAACAGGTCGATCATGCCGTCCAGGTCTTTCACTTCGGGGCAGCCCAGCTGCTGGTACAGATCCCAGCGGATGTCCCAGGTGTAAAAGAAGTTTTCATGGCTGCCCGCTTTCAGCGCCACGTTGTGGCCGAAGCCGTGGATCTTATTGTCGGGACTCTTGGCGCGGTTGGCTTCCAGCGCCATCTGGTAGTTGGCCCAGAGGTAGGGCGCGTATTCCGCCGCCAGATCGTCCTCTTCCCAGTCCAGTAGCAGGCCCTGGCTCACGGCGTCCTGGTACTTGTCGCCGTCCGCGCCCCAGACCACGATGTCGCCCAGGTTGCCGCTTTCCATGCGGGTGGCGTAGGTGCCGTCGGATTCGGGGATGATGTTGATTTTCACGTTGAACATGTCCAGCAGCAGGTCGGCGCTCCAATGGGCCTGGATACCGCTGTAGTTCGCCAGCTGGGTGTACACGTTGATGGTGATGGGCTCGCCGTCGTACACGCCGATTTCTTCCAGCTTGGCGTAGACGTCCTTGTCCTCCGCCATCGCGGGCAAGGCCGCCAGGGTGGAAAGGATCGACAGAGCCAGCAGAATAGCAAGCAGTTTTTTCATGATGGATACAACCTCCTTGATTGTATTGGGAAATCAACCTTTCACCGCCCCGAGCATGATGCCCTTGACGAAGTAGCGCTGCATGAAGGGATAGACCAGCAAAATGGGGATGATGCTGACCATGGACACGGTGTACTGGATGACCCGCTGGTTCAGCATGCTCTGGGCGGCCTGTTCGCTGATGGTGCCGCCCTGGCTCATCATGGCGCCTAAGTTGCTGGAGGAATTCAGGTAGATGTACAGCCGGTGCTGCAAAGTGTACAGGTCGGGCCGGTTGTTCATCAGCAGCAGGGAGTCCTGAAAGGAGTTCCAGTTGCCCACCGCGCCGAAAATGGCGATGGTCGCCAGGATTGGCACGCTGAGGGGCAGGATGATTTTCAGCCACACCTTCACCGTGGACGCGCCGTCGATCACCGCGCTTTCCTCCAGGGAAGCGGGAATGGATTCAATGTAGGTTTTCACCAGGATGATATTGTAGGGGGCCACCATGCCGGGGATGATGTAGGCCAGGAAATTGTCGGTCAGGCCCATCATCAGCATGTTCATGTACCAGGGCACCAGGCCCGCGTTAAAGTACATGGTGACCACCAGGAAGCGGTACCAGAAGGAGCGCTTCCACATCTTCTGCTTCGTGACCAGATACCCCGCCCAGGCGGAGGTGACGACCATCAGCGCGGTGCCAAGAATCGTGCGCGCCACCGTGACCAGCACGGAGGAGCCTAAATCCTGCACGTTCCGCAGGGCGATATAGTTGCCCACCTGCGCCCCGAACACGGCCTCCCCCGCCTCGTTTTTCAGCATGGGGAAGAAGTTCACCCGTCCGCTGGTGACCAGGTCGTTATCCGAAATGGTGTTGATGAGCAGGTAGTAGAAGGGGAAAATGCAGATGAAGGTAAAGACGCAGAAGAAGATGATCACCGCAATGTCGAACACCCAGTCTCCCGTCGTGCGCCTGATATGCAGGGAAGCGGCTTTTTCTTTCTTGCTCATGCTGTTCGCCTCCCCTTATATGATGCTTTCGCCGCGAATGGTCTTGGAAATGCCGTTCGCCGCGAAGAGCAGCGTGATGCCGATCAGGGACTTGGAAATGCCCACCACGGTGCTGAGCGAGATCCGATTCTGCCCGATGCCGATGTTGTACACGTACAGGTCGAGCACCTCAATCACGTCTTTGTTCATGGCGTTGGAGAACACCAGGTATTGCTCCATGCCGTTGCTGAGGATGCCCGCGATGCTCATGAGCAGCATGACCATGTAGGTCGGCGTCAGGCCGGGGATAGTGATGTGCCAGATGCAGCGGAAGCGGTTGGCCCCGTCCACCTTGGCGGCCTCGTACAATTGCTGGTCGATGCCCGCGATGCCCGCGATGTACACGATGGCGCTCCAGCCCACGCCCTTCCAGGTGCCCCACAGCAGCATTTTCAGCCAGGTGTGGTCGGCGATTTGCAGGTAGTTGGTGTTGGCGGCGGTGTGCATCACGTTGGTCAGGAAGCTGTTGATGAAGCCGTCGGTGGAGAAGATGCAGATGGCGATGGCGTACACCAGCACCCAGGAAATGAAGTTGGGGATGGTGGTGAAGGTCTGCACGAAGCGTTGGAACTTGGTGGAGCGCACCTCCGCCAGCAGCACGGCAAACGCGATGGGCAGCCAGGAGGTGGCGATACCCAGGCCGCTCATGATCAGCGTGTTCCTCAGCACCCGCACCAGGTCTTTCGTGGTGGCGGGGTCAGAGAACAGGAAGCTGAACCACTTGAAGCCCACGTAGTTGTCCGCGCCGATGCTGCCGCCGGGGATGTAGTCGAAGAACGCGAAGCGCCAGCCCCAGATGGGCAGGTAGGCGAAAATGAAGGTCAGCACGATCACCGGCAGCATCATCAGGAACAGCCGGTATTTTTCGTCCATTTCCATTTTCACGGCGGGGTCGATTTCCTTTTCCGTGGTCAGGAACGCGATCAGCGCCGTCAGGAACAGTAGCCCCGCGAACGCGCAGAACGCCCAGAACCCGCCGGGGATCATCATGCCGATCTTGTCCAGCTTGCCCACTTCCTCGCCGTGAGCCAGCATTTTGTTGTACGAAAGGCGGATCAGCGCCAGGCCGACTGCCATGACCGGCGCGCCGATAAGCGGGAACAGGAAGCCCCGCCGCCGCATTTTGCGGTTGCCCAGGCTCATGCAGCCGCCCACGCCGCACAGGATCACGCCCAGCATCACCACCACGCAGGCGATCATCAGCAGGGTGATGTCCGCGTCCTGAATCCACTGGGAGCGCAGGATGCGGCCCATGCTGTTGGTGATGGTGCCGTAGCTGACGCCGTTGGTGAACAGGCTGGCCGAAGCGTTGATTTTTTCACTGATGCGGCCCGGATTGGCGGGCGGGAAAAACATGGCGATCCCCGCCAGCAGCGCTGCGGCGCGGAACACCCACAGCGGCAGGCGGCGGCCCAGGGACAGGCGCTCGCCCTGCGGTGCGCGTTGAGAGGCAAAGGCCATGCGCTGATCACTTCCTTGTTTGGAATTTAGGGATTAGGCATTAGGGATTAGGGAATAGGGATTAGGGAGTAGGCGTTAGGAATTTGACTTGTATTTCAGAACACAATCTGCCTCATCCCTATTCCCTATTCCCTATTCCCTTTCCTCTACGCCATTACCACCCGCTGACGGTGAAGGTGATGGCGACGGTTTCATTGGCGCCGGGGATACTCCAGACGATGGAGGGCGCGGCGACCTGGTTATAGGTGTCGATGATCTTGACGGCGGCGTAATCGCCCTCGGTGTTGATCTCGGTGTATTCCTGGGTCGCGCCGGAGCCGAACTTCACCTTCACGTTGTCGATGGTCAGGAAGCCATCCTTCACCAGCTTGCTGGGAATGTCGGTGGACACATAGAGCATGTTGTAATCCTTGGTTTCGCCCATGCCCATGTCGCCGGTGGTGAAGGACACGGTGTATTCGCCGTCGCCCTTGATTTCAGCGTCCACGAAGGTGCCGCCGTAGTCCACAGCGTTGTTCTCGGCGTCCCAGCCGGTCAGGCGGTTGAAGAATTCGGCGTTCTCCTTGCCGTAGTTGGCCTCGTCCCAGTTGTTGCGGAACACATAGGTATCCTTGCCCTGCACAGCGATGTAGGCGTTGAAGCCGGCCTGCTTGAGCGCGTCTGCTTCTTCCTGGGTCATGGGCGCGTCGTCCTTTTCGATGGGCTTGCCGTAGATGTAGTTGAAGGTGATTTCCACGGTCTTGACCGCGGCGAAGGCTTCCTTGTCCACGATGATGGCGGAAGCGCCTTCCAAGTCGCCGTCGGCGCGGCGGGCGTCGGCGGGGATTTCGCCCACCCATTCGTTGTAGATGTTCTCGCGGGTTTCCACGCCGTTGTCGGAGGAGGTGTAGCCCTTGCCCAGTTCAATGGGTTCGCCGTTCACCTTGATTTCGGTGATGTCGATGAAATAGCCGTTGAAGGTCTTTTCGCCGTTCACGATGCCCAGCGCGGTGAAGGCCAGGCCCTGGGCTTCCTCGTTGAATTCCAGGCCCACGGTATAGGTGCCCGCGCCGGTGATTTCAGCAGTGGTCGCCTTCACGGGATACTCGTTGCCGTCCATCCAGAAGCAGTTGGCCCAGGAAGCGTCGGCATACATGATGTAGGCCACGTCGGTGACGGGCAGCAGGGAGAAGTCGATTTCAAAGCTCTTGACCGCGGCGAACAGCTCCTTGTCCACGATGATGGGCTTGGCGTCGTCGGTCTTGCCGTCGAAGGAACGGGCGTCGGCAGGCACTTCGGCCACCCACTCGTTGTAGATGTTCATGCGGGTTTCCACGCCGTTGTCGGAGGAGGTGTAGCCCTTTTCAAAGGCGATTTCCTCGCCGTTCACGCGCAGGGCGTTGATTTTGATATAAGCGCCGGGATAGGTCTTTTCGCCGTTCACGATGCCCAGCGCGGTGAAGGCCAGGCCCTGGGCTTCTTCATTGAATTCCAGGCCCACGGTGTAATCACCGAAGCCGTCGATCTTGGCGGTGGTGGCCTTCACGGGATACTCGTTGCCGTCCATCCAGAAGCAGTTGGCCCAGGAGCCGTCGGCGTACATGATATAGGCGGTGTCCACGCCGAACTGATGCAGCGCGAAGTCGATCTCCACGGTCTTGACGGAGGCGAACAGCTCCTTGTCCACGATGACGGGCTTGGCATCGTCGGTCTTGCCGTCAAAGGAACGGGCGTCCTTGGGCACTTCGCTGACCCATTCGTTGTAGATGTTCATGCGGGTCTCGATGCCGTTGTCGGAGGAGGTGTAGCCCTTTTCAAAGGCGATGGCTTCCCCGTTCACGCGGATGGCCTTGAGCTCGATGGTGTAGCCGGGCAGCTTGGTTTCGCCGTCGGTGATGCCCAGCGCGGTGAAGGCCAGGCCCTGGGCCTCTTCGTTGAATTCCAGGCCCACGGTGTAGTCGCCCGCGCCGGTGATCTCGGCGGTGGTGGCTTTCACGGGGTATTCGTTTCCGTCCATCCAGAATTGGTTGGCCCACGCGCCGTCCGCGTACATGATGTACGCCACGGGATTGGCGGCTTCTTCCGCCACAGCGGGCATGATGGCCAGCGCGCTCATCATCAGCGCCAGGCACAGAACGACAGCCAGAGTCTTTTTCATGATGCTTCCTCCTTCAAAATCGTGCATTGGGTTGTATATTGCTTCCGCCATGCGGCGGTTCAGCTCTGTTTTGCAGGCCCCAGCGTTTCCCCTTCCAGCATCGCCGCCTGCACGGTGATCTGCCGGGGCCGGTGGGTCTCCGGATTTTCAATGGCGTCCAGCAGCAGTTCAATGGCGTTTTGAGCCACGCCCGCGGCGTCCTGCCGGACGGTGGCCAGGCGCGGATGCATCATCTGCCCCATCCGGATGCCGTCGTAACCCGCCAGGTTCACGTCCCGCGGCGCGCGCAGGCCGCGTTTTTCCAGCGCCGCCAGTGCGCCCAGGCAGCTGAAATCGTCAGGACACAGCACGCAGGTCGGCGGCTCCGCCAGATCCATCAACTGATTGATGGCCTCTCCGCAGGCCGCCGGGTCGTGGAAATGGCTTTCCGCCACGTATTCGCCCGGTACCCGCGCGCCCAGCTCCGCGCACTGTTTATAGAATCCCGCCAGCCGTTCGCGGGTGACGATGCTGTCCTCCCCGCGGATATAGGCGATGCGCCGATGCCCCAGATTCCAGGCCGCGCGCACCAGCGCTTCCATGCCCGTCCGGTTGTCGCTCATCACGCAGTCACAGCCCTCGTAGGCGTGGTCGATCACCACGGTGGGGATGCTGCCCGCCACCAGGCGCATCACGTCGGCGGCGTTGAAATCCGCCTGCACCACGATCACGCCGTCCAGGCTGCGGCGCATCGCGCGGTCGTAGTACGTTCCTTCTTCATTGGTATGGGTCGAACGGCGGATAAACGTCAGGTCGTAGCCTTGATCCTCCGCGTCGAAGCGGAGCTCGTTGAGCAGGAGGCTGAAATATTCGTGGTCCATCCTGTCCTCATACAGGATGCCGATGTTGTGGGAACGGCTGGTTTTCAGCGTGCGGGCGGCGGCGTTGGGGAAATAGCCCATCTCCTTGGCTTTTTGGCGGATCATGGCGCTGTTCTTTTTATCCGGGCCGGTCAGCCCGTTCAGCGCTCTGGAAACCGTCGAGGCGGACACGCCGCAGGCCAGCGCAATGTCCTTTAATCTGACCACGTCCGTTCCCCCCTCCATCGCGTCCGTTCGCCGTGCTGCAATTCCTGCAATCGTTTGCATTTTTATTATAACCGCATCGGAAAAGATTGTCAATACATTTCATGTGCAATTTGGCAATATTACTTGGGTAATTTCATCGCAATCAGCGAATATCGCTTCATGGGAAAACAAGTGCGGGTTTTCCTTGCGCATATTTTGCAAACGTTATTATTTTATGAGCGGACACACAAAAAATCCCCCGTCTCCGGGGGATTTTTCATTTAGAGAATACCGTTCAATCTCAGTTCATGCGATCCAGGAAGGTCTTCACGGTGGCTTCTTCCGTCCACTGCTTGATGGTGGATTCAGTCAGGTCGTCCTTCTTGGTGGCGAGCAGGCTGTCGGAAATGCCGGCGCGCACGGTTTCCAGATCAACGGGGCCTTCCTGCACGTCGGACACATACTTGATGATGTGGTAGCCGTAGGTGGATTCCACAGGCTCGCTCACGTCGCCCACATTCTGCAGGGCCATGGCGCCGGTCACAAAGGGCTCGACGAAGGAAGCGAAGCCTTCGCGGATGGCATAGCCGGTTTCAGGCATATGGTCGGCGCTGTATTCGGAAATCAGCGCGTCAAAGTCCGCGCCTTCCGCGGTGGCCTTGGCGTACACTTCGTCAGCCTTGGCCTTGGCGTTCGCCATGCCGGCGGCCTTGGCTTCATCATAAGCGGCCTGGGCGGCGTCCACGGCGGCCTGCAGCGCGTCCTTGTCCGCGTCCTCGGCGGCGTTGGTCAGGGCATCCTGCGCTTCGGTGAGGGCGGTCTGAGCTTCGTCGGCGGCTTTGGAATCCTCGTCAGACACAGCGACCAGGATTTGCTTCACCATGCGGTAGCCCGCGGGAGCGTAATAGACGGTGGTTCCGTTCATCACGTTCTTGCCGTAAGCATCGGGATCGGCTTCCGTCGCAGCCTTGGCGTCTTCCACCTTGGCGTCGAAATCAGCCTTGATTTCGTCTTCGCTCACCGTCACGTCCTTCACGATGTCGGCTTCCAGCTTTTCCACCGCTTCGTCTTCCAGGGCGGATTTGAGGAAATCTTCGTAAGTGGAACGGCCGTCGGCGGTTTTGATGTCGTTCTCCGCCACATACTTTTCGGCGGCGGCGTTCAGCTCATCGCCTTCCAGACCGCTGTCTTTCAGATAGGCGCTGATCACTGACTGGAGGAAAGAATCATAGTGTTCCTTCGCATGCTCTTCCGCATGGGCCTTTTCTTCGTCTGTCATCTGATCCATGCCCAGGGCAACGGCCTTCTGCTTGAGCACCAGGTTGGTGACAAGGGATTCAACGACCTGCTTGGTAACAGTCGCTTCATCGGTGGGATACATGGAGCTATAACCGTAGTAAGAAGAGAAAAGCTGGTTGTAGTACTCGTTCTGGCTGATCTGGTTCCGCACGTAGCCGGAAACGACCTGCTTTGTCACGGTTTCGCCGTTTACGTCGATAATGACACGGGCGTTATCCTTTGCTTCATCTTTCGACACCAGCGCGCAGCCGCTCAGGATCATCATGAGGGCCAGCAGCAGGGCCAGAACACTCTTTTTCCGCATGGTAAAAACATCTCCTAACTTATTTGTTCAAGGCAACGCACCTATTATACAGGAAAGATGCCAAAACAGCAAGCATAAATTTCGGTCAATCGGGTTTAATTTTGGATTCTGCGGAACCGCTTGTCCAGCTCCGTGCGGGTCAGCTGCACCATGAGGGGCCGTCCGTGGGGACAGGTGGGCGTCACTTTCTGGTCGATCACGTCCCGGATGAGCTGCACCACGCTGTCCTCCGGCAGGCGTTCGCCACCCTTGACCGCGTGCTTGCAGGCCATCTGGATGACCCGGCTGGTGCGGTCGGCGGGCGTGGCGGAGGGGTTGTCCAGCAGTTCGTCCAGCGCTTCCCGGAGGCAGCTTTCCGCCTGAGGCTGGCCCAGGATGATGGGCACGCCCCGCAGCTGCACGGAGGTGTCCCCAAAGGGCGAAAGTTCAAAGCCCGCTTTCATCAGCGTTTCCTGGTTTTCCTCAAAGCAGGCGTATTCCTGAGGGCTCAGATTCACCACCTGGGGAATCAGCATGGTCTGGCTGGCGGGGGCGGAGGCGGTTTCCTTCATGAACTTTTCGTACAGCAGCCGTTCGTGTACCGCATGCTGGTCGGAAAGAATCAGCAGGTCGCCGTATTCCATGAGGATGTAGGTGTTGAACGCCACGCCGATCACCCGGATGGGCTTCTGCTGGAATCGCTGTTCCACCATCGGCTGCTCCACCTGCTGCGCTTCGGGTTCCGGCGGGGTTTCCGTTTTCTTAGTTTCCGGCTTCCGGGGCGGCAGCAGGGAGCCGCCGGATTCATGCAGGGAAGAAGCGAAGGACCGTTCCATCATGCGGGGCGGCAGGGGTTCCCGCTCCTTGGGCGGCGGCGCGGGGGCGAAGGAAGGAAGCCGGCCGTCCTCCGTGAAAGCGCTCAGGCGGCTGTCCTTTGCCAGCGCTGCTTTCGGCGCGTCCTCCGGGGGCTGTACCGGTTCGCTGACCTGGATTTTTGCCGGCGCGGGCGCTGCTTTTTCGGGCTGCACGAACATGGGCGGAATCGGCGGCGCTTCGTTGGTTTTTTCCAGCGTTTCAAACACGATGGTCTCCACCGCTTCCCGCACGCCGCGCTCGTCCTGGAAGCGCACTTCCCATTTGTTGGGGTGCACGTTCACGTCGGCGTTTTCAAAGGGCATGGTCAGGTGCAGCACGCACATGGGGAAGCGCCCGATGGTCACACGCTGGCGGCAGGCGTTTTCCACGGCGGAGGAGAGCAGCGGGCTTTTCATGGCGCGCCCGTTCAGGAAGAAATGCTCGTGGCTGCGGTTGCCCCGGCCCGCGTCGCCCACGCCCACGTAGCCGGACAGCATGACCCCGTTCATAGTACCCTCGATTTTGGTGAGCAGCTTTAAAGTGTCCGTGCCGTACACGCTCATGACCGCGCTTTCCAGCCGCCCGTCCCCCGCGCTGAAATACACCAGCTTGCCGTCCGCCATGAAGCGGAAGGAGACGGTGGGGTGACTGAGGATCAGCCGGGCCATCAGCTCGCTGACGGCGGCGGTTTCCGTGGCGGGCTTTTTCAGGAACTTGCGGCGCACCGGCGCGTTGTAAAACAGCTCCTTCACCGTGAAGGTGGTGCCCTCGGGGCAGGCGGAGTCCTGAATGTCCAGGATGTCGCCGCCCTCGTTGCGCACGGTCAGGCCCATGTCCTGGCCCCTGGCGCGGGTCTGGCAGGTGACTTTCGATACCGCCGCGATGGAGGCCAGCGCCTCGCCCCGGAAGCCCAAAGACCGCACGCCGTATAAATCCTCGGCGGTGCGGATCTTGCTGGTGGCGTGGCGGGCGAAAGCCAGGCGGATGTCGCTGGGCTGGATGCCGCTGCCGTTGTCCACCACCCGGAAGGAGGAAAGGCCACCTTCCTTGATGTCCACCGTGATGGCGGTCGCTCCCGCGTCCATGCTGTTTTCCACCAATTCCTTGATCGCCGCCGCGGGCCGCTCCACGACCTCTCCCGCCGCGATCTGCCCGATCACTTCCGGGGGAAGCTGGCGGATGTGGTTTGTTTCCATATCTTGCTCCTGTCGTATCAAAGTGAGTGTGAGAGTGCAGAGTACAGATCATATAGTGTCGTCAAGTACCGGATTCCGTTTATTGTTCAGGTAAATGAATCTGAACTCTGCACTCTGTACTCTGCACTCTCTTATAATTTCATCGCCTTTTCTTTCAGCAAAAACAACTGATTCAGCGCATCAATGGGCGTCATGGCCATGACATCCAGCTTGCGGACTTCTTCGATGAATTCGGTTTTGGGGTATTCCATTAAATCGACCTGCTCGTTTTTCTTCTTGTGGCCCGCGCCCAGGATGTTCTGGCCGATCTTGTTGTTGGTCATGTCGTTGACTTCCAGGCGCGCCATGATCTCCTGCGCCCTTGCCACCACGGGCCGGGGGACGCCCGCTAAATGCGCTACGTAAATGCCGAAGCTCTTGTCCGCGCCGCCGGGGACGATCTTGCGCAGGAAGATGACCTCTTCCCCGTGCTCCTTGACGGACACACAGAAATTGGAAACGCCGTCCAAATGTCCTTCCAGCTCGGACAGCTCGTGGTAGTGGGTGGCGAACAGGGTCTTGGCCCCGGACTTCTTTTTGTCGGCCAGGTATTCCACCGCCGCCCAGGCGATGGACAGGCCGTCGAAGGTGGAGGTGCCGCGCCCGATTTCGTCCAGAATCACCAGGGACTTGCTGGTGGCGTTGCGCAGGATGTACGCCATTTCGCTCATTTCCACCATGAAGGTGCTCTGCCCCGTGGCCAAATCGTCCGACGCGCCGACGCGGGTATACACCCCGTCCACCAGGGAAATGGAAGCGGACTTGGCGGGGACGAAGGAACCCATGTGCGCCATCAGCGTGATCAGCGCCACCTGGCGCATATAGGTGCTCTTGCCCGCCATGTTGGGGCCGGTGATGATCTGCACCCGCTTTTCATCGGCGTCCAGGTGGGTGTCGTTGGGGATGAAGCCCTGATCCGGCATGGCGGCTTCCACCACCGGATGCCGCCCGTCCTCGATGTCGATCACGCCGTCGTCGGTAATTTGAGGCCGCACATAGTGGTTGATCAGCGCCACCCGGGCCAGGCTCAGCAGCGCGTCCAGGGTCTTGTAGGCCAGGGCGGTGGACTGCAAGCGGGCCATGTTCCGCCCGATTTCCTCCCGGATGCCGTCGAACAGGCCGATTTCCAGCCGGGCGGCCTTGTCCTGGGCGCCGGTCACCTTGCGCTCGATCTTTTGCAGCTCTTCGGTGGTGAAGCGCTCGGAATTGGCCAAAGTCTGCCGGGCGATATAGCGCAGGGGCACCTTGTCCCAATTGGACTTGGTGACTTCGATATAATAGCCGAACACCCGGTTATAGCTGATGCGCAGGTTCTTGATGCCGGTTTCTTCCCGCTCCTTGGCTTCCAGCTCGGCGATCCACGCCTTGCCGTCGGCGGCGGCTTCCCGGTATTCGTCCAGCTCCTGGCTGTACCCGGCGCGGATGAAATTGCCGTCGGACAGCAGCAGCGGCGCGTCGGGCGAAATGCCCCGGCGCAATAGGTCGGCCAGCTCGGGCAGCGGGTCCAGCAATTCTTTCAGGAAAGAAAGCGCATCGTCCTCCACGCCCGACAGCAGGTTCAGCACCTCCGGGGCCTTTTCCAGCGAGCGCAGCAGGCTCAGGCAGTCCCGGGCGTTCAGGGTGTGGTAGCTCACCTTGGAAAGCAGCCGCTCCATGTCGTAAACCTGGGACAATTGATCCCGAAGGTTTTCCGACAGCACATGCTGCTTGTACAGCGCTTCCACGGCGGAGAGCCGGGCTTCGATTTTTTCTTTATTCACCAGCGGCTTTTCCACCCAGGAGCGCAGCAGCCGCCCGCCCATGGCGGTCACGGTCTGATCCAGGATGGACAGCAGCGACCCCTTCGCCGTCCGGCCCCGGATGGTTTCGGTCAATTCCAGGTTGCGGCGGGTGGAGGCGTCCAGGGGCATCATATCGTTCTTTTCCAGCACCCGGACGCGGGAAATATGCTGCAAGGCGTTTTTCTGGGTTTCGCTCAGATACCGCATCAGCGCGCCTGCGGCCTGGGCCGCCACGGAAAGGGAAGCGTCCAGGCCCAGGGCGGTGAGGGAATGCACCTGGAAATGGGACAGCAGCGTTTCCTTGGCGTTCGCGTTCTGGTACGCGGCGGCGGCATAGCCCCGGCATTTCAGCTGCGTGCAGGGCTGCACAGCCTCCGGGCTGTTGGTGATGATTTCGCCGGGGTTCAGGGCGTCCAGCGCGCTCTTGATGGCGGAAGGTGTATTCTCCACCTGCTGCACGTAAAACTCGCCGGTGCTCACGTCGCAGGCGGCGACGCCCGCCCGCCTGCCGTTGACGCACACAGAGCAGAGGAAGTTGTTCCGCTTTTCCCCGATGACGCTGGAATCCGTCAGCGTGCCGGCGGTAACGATGCGGATAATGTCCCGCTCCACAAGCCCCTTGGCCAGCGCCGGGTCCTGCATCTGCTCGCCGATGGCCACCCGGTAGCCCCGCTCCACCAGCCGCGCCACGTAGGCGTCCACCGCGTGGTAAGGAACGCCGCACATGGGCGCGCGCTCCTCCAGGCCGCAGTCCTTGCCGGTGAGGGTCAATTCCAGCTCCCGGCTGGCGGTGATGGCGTCGTCAAAGAACATCTCGTAAAAATCCCCGACCCGAAAAAAAAGCAGGGTGTCGGGGTTCTGTTCTTTCAGCTTCATATACTGCTGCATCATCGGGGACAGCGTAGCCATAACGCGCTTGCTCCTTTATGAATCGATTTGAGAAAAAAAGCAGGAAGGACGAGAGATCAGCGTACAGAGTGCAGAGTACAGATTTATATTGTGTACAAATGATGGCTTCTTTCACCGCAAACGCAAAAAAATCTGCGCTCTGACCTCTGTACTCTGTTCTCTATGCTCTGCACGTCAGCCGCACCCGGAGCACGCGGCGCAGTTGCCACTGCATCCGCCCTGGCTGCCGCCGGGATTGAGGGTGGCGGACAGTTCGGCGTTCACCTGGCCCATCATGTCGGAAAAGCCCTTCCGCGCCTGCTGCAGGGCCTGGTACATGGGCTGGGCTTTGATCTGCTGCTGCACCGTATCCAGGTCGCGGGTGAGGGTGCCGATGCGGTCAAAGTTGGGTTCTTTTTTCAGGGTCTCGTCCTCCACGTCCCGGTGGATGCTGTCGTACTGTTTCAAAAGCTCCTGCAATGTTTCGTCCTGTCCCGCGGCGTCCTCGGTGGCCCGCATGGTGATGTACTCCGGCGACTGGGCGATGATGCTTGCCAATTCCTTGGCTTTGTCGATCACGGCTTGGCTCATGGTGGTTGCTCCTTTTCTTCAATAAGTTCTAAGTTCTTAGTTACAAGTTCTAAGCTGTTTTGTTTCCAAGTTCATTGCGCGGCAATTGACGTATTTCATCATCCGTCTTGGCTTAGAACTTAGAACTTGGAACTTAGAACTAAACACTTGCTTTAGGCTCAGATTTCACCCTTTAATGTTGTCTTGCTCGCCGCGGTGATCCTGACCGGCACGATCTTACCGATCATGTCGGGATTGCCCGCGAAGTTGACGCTGATGTTCCGGGATGTTTTGCCGGTGAACTGGCTTTCGTCCCGCTTGCTCTGGCCCGTGACCAGCACGCTTTCGGTTCTTCCGATCATTTCCGCGAAGCGCTTCTGGGTCATTTCCTCCTGCAAGGCGATGAGGCGTTCGATGCGCTCGGTGGCCAGGGAGGGGTCGATGCGGCCCGGCATTTCGGCGGCGCGGGTGCCGACGCGGGGAGAGTAAATGAAGGTGAAGGCGCTGTCGTAGCCCACCTGCCGCACCAGATCCATGGTGTCCTCAAAGTCCCGGTCTGTTTCGCCGGGGAAGGCCACGATGATGTCCGTGGTCAGGCCCACGTCCGGGGCGGCCTTGCGGATTTTTTCGACCTTCTCCAGATAGCTTTCCCGGGTGTACTTCCGGTTCATGGCCTGCAAAATCTGGTTGCTGCCGCTTTGCACGGGCAGGTGCAAGTGGCGGCACAGGCTGGGGTTATTCGCCATTTCCTCAATCAGCTCGTCGGACAAATCCTTGGGATGGCTGGTCATGAAGCGGACTCTCGGGATGCCCGTTTCCGTGACGCGGCGCAGCAATTGCGGGAAAGTGACGCCGCCGGGCACGTCGTTGCCGTAGGAATTCACATTCTGCCCCAGCAGCATGATTTCCTGGACGCCCTGCTGCTGCAATTGTTCCACTTCGCGCACAATATCATCCGCCGCCCGGCTGCGCTCCCGGCCCCGCACGTAGGGCACGATGCAGTAGGAACAGAAGTTGTTGCAGCCGTACATGATGGTGACGTAGGACTGGAAGGGACTTTCCCTGCGGATGGGCAGGCCCTCGGCGATGGTGCTCTGCTCCTCCGGCACCGCCACCACCCGGCGGCGGGTTTGAGCGGCGCGATACAAAAGCTCCGGCAGCTGGTGGATGTTCCCGGGGCCGAAGGCCACGTCCACGAAGGGATACTGCCGCAGCAGCTTGTCCGCCATGCCGGGCTCCTGCACCATGCAGCCGCACACGCCGATGAGCAGGTTAGGCCGTTCCTTCTTGATTTCTTTCAGCCAGGTCACATTACCAAGGGCCTTGCGTTCGGCGTTGTCCCGGATGCAGCAGGTGTTATGCAGCACGAAGTCCGCTTCTTCCTTCGCCGGGGCGGGCGTCATGCCCATGCCCTCCAGCATCCCCGCCAGCTTCTCCGAATCGTGGGCGTTCATCTGGCAGCCATAAGTGACGATGTAATAGGTCTGCGGATGGTCGGGCAGGGCTTTGAATTCCTCCGCGAAGCGCCGCTGGGAAAGCAGTTCTTCTTCTGATACGTGAATGATTTGGTCACGTTTGTTCATTCATGATACCTCATTGTACTTTTTTTCTCGTCATTTCCACCAGCCCCAGGGACGTGAAGCCATGCACTACAGCCTTGACGGGATCGTCTTTCAGGGCCGCTTCCAGGGCTTCCCGGACGGCGGCGCGGCTTTCCTCGGTCTGCATGTCCACAAAGTCGATGATGACGATGCCCCCGATATTGCGAAGCCGGAGCAGCCTGGCGATTTCCTTTGCCGCTTCCAGGTTGAGCTTTAAGAAGGTGTTCTCGGCGCCGGTTTTGTTCCCGGTGAATTTGCCGCTGTTCACGTCGATGACGGTCATGGCCTCAGTGGGGTCGATGATGAGATACCCGCCGCAGTCCAGCCAGACCTTGCGGGCCAGGGATTTTTCCAGCTTCGCGGGGACGCTGTACACATCAAACGGCGCGGGGCAGGCGCGAACGGAAACGCTCACCCCGGCGATTTCCTCCGGCCGGTCGGTGAGGATCTCTTCGATTTCCCCGTGCTCATCCCGAAGAAGCCGAACGAGCGCGTCCTCCCGGCCTTTCAGCAGGCAGGGTTCGGATACCTGAGAACGCTTTTCCAGCACGTCTTCCCAGGATGCTTGCAGTGCTTCCACGTCGGAGGCAATGGCTTCTTCCTCCGCGTCCGCGCTTTCCGTGCGCATCACCAGCCCCATGTCCGCCGGGGCAACGCGGGAAGCTAAATCGGAAAGCCTGTTTCGCGTTGCTTCGTCCTGGATTTTCTTGGACACGGCGAAGCGCAGGGTGAAGGGCGTCAGCAAGGCGAACCGCCCGGCTAAAGCAATATCCGCAGTCAGGTACGCCGCCTTTTCCCCGATGGGCGGCTTCTTCACCTGGACGATCATCAGGTCTCCGGAACGCGGTTTTTCCCTGCATTCGCTGAACGGCAGGAAGCCCATGGCGTCCCCGCCCAAGCGAACAAACGCCGCTTCCATGCCCTTGACAATGCGATCCACCTTGCCCAGATAAATCTGTTCGGCGGCAATGCCCCCGCCCGCGTCCCGGACAAAAGCCAGCAGCCGCTTCCCTTCCAGCAGGGCAATTTCACGTTGGCCGTCGGTGTGTCGAAGTAAAACTGTTTTGCTCACATTTCCTCCAGCGGATAAAACACCCCGTCCTTTTCTCCGAACATCTGGGTGCGGGTCACGATCATGTGGGGACGCTCCAGCTTGGCGAAGTCAAAGAGGGTGGACAGCAGCAGTTCCGGCTTGCAGGTGGCCTTTTCGCACAGGGCCAGGGTCATGCGCAGGGCGTCGCCATTCAGCGATAGGTCATAGATCATGGGCCGGATGTCGCAGGGCTTCATGCCGGTTTTGGTCTTGCGGATGGCGGGGATTTCGCTTTGGGCCAGGAACGCGGGGATGGCCTCGGCCAAGCCCTCCGGCACCTCGTCCAGCTTCGCTTCGTACATGGCGGCGGCAAGCTGGGCCATGGGCGCGGGATGGCGGTCGTCCACCGCCCGGGCGCTGATGCACGGCAATTCCGGCGGCAGGGCGGGCCGAAGCTTTCCCAGAAACGCTTCCCCCGTCATTTCCCCCTCGATGGGTACCTCCATAATTTCCCGCTTGCCCGGCATCCCCACCGACAGCGGCGCGGCGAAGGTCAACAGGATATGGGGGTTAAAGCCCTGGGAATATTTCAGCGGCAGCCCGCTCCGCCGCAGCGCCCGCTGCATGGCTCGCATCAAATCCAAATGCCCGATGTGGCGCAGGCGCGACGTTTTTTCAAAGACGACGATCAGCTTCATGGGAAGATATATCCTTTCGGGAATCAGTCGAGTGAGGAGTTAGGAGTGAGGAGTGAGGAGTGAGGAGTTAAATCTTGCTCTACCATTACCGTTCGGTCTTGCGTTTTTGCATCCATCTAACCAACTCCTAACTCCTCACTCCTAACTCCTCACTAAAAATTTACTCCGCCAGCGGCGCACTGGTCTTTGCCTTGCCTTTCAGCGGCGGGTCTTTCACCCAGTCGCATACGCCCCAGGTGTGCAGGCCGCAGCCGTTGCAGCCGTGGCGGCAGTCGGGGGTGGTCTGGGTCTGCTTGGCCTTTTCGTTCTCGCGTTTCAGATAGGCCATGCTCACGCCCGCGTCGATGAATTCCCAGGGCAAAAGCTCGTCGTAGGGCCTCTCCCGGTGGGCGTAGAACGCGGGGTCCAGGCCGCAGTCTTCAAAGGCGCCCATCCACTGGTCGAACTTGAAATGCTCGTTCCAGCTGTCTAAGCGGCAGCCCCGCTTCCAGGCGGCGTAAATCACCTCGCCGATGCGCCGGTCGCCCCGGGAAATGCAGGCCTCCAGCATGGACAGCTCGCTTTCGTGCCAGTTGAAATGCACGTTTTTCAGCTTCAGATACTGCCGCAGGGCCGCCTGCTTTTCGTGGACGGTGTCGATGGTGTCCTGGGCAGCCCATTGGAAAGGCGTGAAAGGCTTGGGCACGAACACGGACGCGCTGGCCGTCACCCGCACGCCGCTCTTGGCCCGCTGTTCCTTGGGCACGCGGTAGAAGGCGTCCACCACCTTCTTGGCCAAATCGCCGATGCCCCGCAAATCCTCGTCAGTTTCGGTGGGCAGGCCCATCATGAAGTACAGCTTCACGCTGCTCCACCCGCACTCAAAGGCGTCGGTGACGGAGCGGATCAAGTCTTCCTCCGTCACGCCCTTGTTGATGACATCGCGCAGCCGCTGTGTCCCCGCTTCGGGCGCCAGGGTGAGGCCGGACTTTTTCACCTGCTGAGTTTCTTCCAGGGATTGCTTCACGATGTTGTCGATGCGCATGCTGGGCAGGGACACGCTCACCCGCTTGTCCCGGTAGCGGTCCATCAATGCCTGAATCAATTGCGGCAGGCAGGTGTAATCCCCGCTGGACAGGGAGGACAGGCTCATTTCCTCATAGCCCGTGGACTGCTGCAATTTGTCCGCCAGCTCCAAAAGCCGTTCCATGCTGCGCTCCCGCACGGGCCGGTACAGCATTCCCGCCTGGCAGAAGCGGCAGCCCCGGGTGCAGCCCCGCATGATTTCCAGCACCATGCGGTCATGGACGATTTCGGTGTAGGGGACGGGGATGGACTCGGGATAAATCGCGTTGGACAAGTCCTTGACCACCCGCTTTTTCACCTTCGCGGGGGCCGCCGGGTCGTTGGGCTTGAAGGATTTCAGGGTGCCGTCCCCGTTGTAGCTGACGTCGTAGAAAGCCGGAACATAAACCCCTTCCAGCTTCGCCAGGTTCCGCAGAATGTCGATGCGTTTCAGCCCTGCCACCCTGCCGTCCCGGATCACGTCGATCAGCTCGTGCATCACGTCCTCGCCGTCGCCGATCATAAAGGCGTCGATGAAGGGGGCCAGGGGTTCGGGGTTAAAGGCGCAGGGCCCGCCCGCCACCACGATGGGGTCGGCCTCGGCCCTCTCCTCCCTGCGAATCGGTACCCGGCCCAAATCCATCATTTCCAGGATGTTGGTATAGCTCATTTCGTATTGCAGGGTGAAGCCGATGATGTCAAATTCATTCAGCGCCGCCCGGCTTTCCAGAGAGAACAGCGGCACGCCGGCCTCCCGCATCTTGTCCGCCATGTCGGCGTCGGGCATGAACAGCCGCTCGCACAGGGCGTCGGGGCGTTCGTTGATGAGATAATACAGAATCTTCATGCCCAGGTGGCTCATGCCGATTTCGTAGGTGTCCGCGAAGCAGAAGCCGAAGGTGCACTTCACGCTGTTCCAGTCCTTGCGCACCGCGTTCATTTCGCCGCCGGTATAGCGGGCGGGCCGCTGCACCGTTTCCAGCAGTTCTTCCAGCTTCCTGTTTTCCAGGTCGTTCAAAAGGTCGTCCCCCCAACAATCAATCCATATAGAACCAATGTATATTGTATCATTCTTTCCGCCGTTTGTCCATGTTTTCAGCGGAAAAACGAAGGCGGTTTTGGCTGTTGAACATTTGCTGCGGGGATGGTATACTGTATCCGTATCCACGCAAAGAAAAGATGTGAGGTTGACCCATGGCGAAAGCAGCGGTAAACAAGAAAGAAATGTTTGAAACCATGCCTGTGCCCCAGGCGCTGGCGGCCATGGCGGTGCCGACAATCATCAGCCAATTGATCACGCTGATCTACAACATGGTGGACGCCTTCTTTATCGGCCAGACGGGCAATTCCTTCATGGTGGCGGCGATCTCCCTGACGCTGACGCTGGTGATCATGCTCACCTCCCTGTCCAACCTGTTCGGCGTGGGCGGCGGCAGCCTGACCGCCCGGCTGATGGGCGTGAGCCAGGACGAGGAAGCCCGGCGCGTGAGCGCGTTCAGCGTGTATGGAGCTATCGCCGTGGCGCTGGCGTATTCCCTGCTCATCGGCTTGTTCATGAATCCGCTGCTGTATTTCCTGGGCGCGTCGGAAGCGACCATTGCCTACGCCCGGCAGTATACCTTCCTGGTGATCGTGCTGGGCGGCGGGTTCAGCATGGTGAGCATGACGGTTGCCCACCTGCTGCGAAACGCGGGATATTCTTCCCAGGCCAGCATGGGCCTGAGCCTGGGCGGCGTGCTGAACATGGCGCTGGACCCGCTGTTCATGTTCGTGCTTTTGCCCCGGGGCAGCGAAGTGATCGGCGCGGCGCTGGCGACGCTGCTTTCCAATATGGTCTCCTGCGGCTATCTGCTGTTTTCCTATCGCAAAGCCGCCCGAACCGCGGCGCTCAGCCTGAGCCTGAACCAGGCGCGGAAGGTGAAGAAAGACAGTATAAAAAAGGTGTTCGCCGTGGGCGTGCCTTCCGCCATTCTGACGGGGCTGTTCGACCTGGCGAACGTATGCGTGAACATGCTGGCCTCCGCCCACAGCGACATGGCGCTGGCGGGCATGGGCATCGTCATGAAGGTGGAGCGGGTGCCCAACGCCGTCAACATCGGCATCTGCCAGGGGGCCATGCCGATCATCTCCTACAACTATTCCTCCGGCAACCATGAGCGCATGAAAAAGACGATCCGCACCGCGCGGCTCTGGGGTCTGATCGTTTCCTTCGCGTCCATCGCCCTGTTCCAGCTTTTCGCCGGGCAGGTGACGCGGCTGTTCATGAGCACCAGCCGGGGCGACCTGGACAACGCCCTGCGCACCATCGCCTACGCCACCCTGTTCCTGCGCATCCGCTGCTGCGCGTCGCCCTTCCAGTTCCTCAACTACCACACCTCCTTCTCCATGCAGGCCATGGGCAACGGCAAGGCCACCATGCTGCACGCCTTCGTGCGGGAATTGGTGTTCTACATTCCCTTCATGTTTCTGCTGGATCGGCTGTTCGGCGAAACGGGCCTGGCCTGCGCCCTGATCGCGGGCGAGTTCTGCGGGGCCATGTTCGCCCTGTGGCTGATGCGAAGGGCCATGAAGCAGGCAGGGGAACGGGGTGCGGGCGTATGAAAAAGCGCGTGATCGGCATCGTCGGGCCGACTGCCAGCGGGAAAACCGCCCTGTCGCTGCTGGCAGGGCAAAGGCTGGGCGGGGACATTCTGTGCATGGATTCCATGCAGATTTACAAAGGCATGGACATCGGCACCGCCAAGCCCACGAAGGAGGAGCAGGCGCTTGTTCCCCATCACCTGCACAGCTTCCTGGAACCGGCGGAGAGCTTTTCCGTGTCCCAGTACGCGGAGAAGGCGAGGGCCCTTATCGAGCAGGTCAACACGCCCATCCTGGTGGGCGGCACGGGCATGTACCTGCAATCCCTGTCCTTGCCGATGGATTACGGCGCGGTGGGTGGGGATGAAGAAATCCGCCGCAAGTATCACGAAATCGCCAACACCCGGGGCGTGGACGAACTGCATGCGATTTTAGAGCGGGTCGACCCGGTTTCCGCCGCCCGGCTGCATCCCAACGACGTACGGCGGGTGGTGCGGGCGCTGGAGGTGTATGACCTGACCGGCGCGCCGCTATCCGCCCAGAAGATGCCAGGGCCGGAGGATTCGCCCTATAATTTCCGGCTGTACGCCCTGGACCTGCCGAGGGACATCCTCTATCAGCGGGTCGATCAGCGGGTGGATGACATGATGAAAATGGGCCTGCTGGAGGAAGTGAAGCGACTAAAGGACAGCGGGATTCCCGCCGATGCCCAGTCCATGCAGGGCCTGGGGTACAAGGAACTGCTGCCCGTGCTGGACGGAGCGATGCCGCTCGCCGACGCGGTTTCGCTCATCAAGCTCCGCACCCGGCACTACGCCAAACGCCAGCTTACCTGGTTCAAGCGGGACGACAGGATCCGCTGGATTCCGTTCCTGCCGGGGCAGCGTTTGGAACCCATTGCTGATATGATTTGTGAAAACGATTGGAAGGAATGATTCCCATGAACATCGACGCTTTGATGGCCCAGGCCGAAAAGGACTGCCGGCCCGTATTCGCCGCGCTGGAAGAAAACGAAATCGTGAACACCCAGCGGGTGCTGGCCGCGTTCCAGGCGGAGGACATCGCCACCCGCCACTTCTCCCCCACCACCGGCTACGGCTACGACGATATTGGCCGGGACGCCCTGGAACGGGTCTTTGCCCGGCTGTTCGGGGCAGAAAGCGCCATCGTACGGCCCGCCGTCGCCTGCGGCACCGCCGCACTTTCCCTGTGCCTGTTCGGGCTGCTGCTGCCCGGCGACCATCTGCTGTCCGCCACCGGCGCGCCCTACGACACCATGGAAACGGTGATCGGGCTGAGCGGCAGCGCTCCGGGGAACCTGAAGGAAATGGGCGTGACCTATTCCCAGGTGGAAATGTGCGACGATCAAAAAAAGATCGACGTGCCCGCCGTCCTGAAAGCGATTCAGCCCAGCACGAAGGTGGTGCTCATCCAGCGCAGCCGGGGCTATGCCTGGCGGGCGTCCCTGCGGCCCGAGGAAATGCGGGACGTGATCGAAGCCGTCCACGCGGCCCGGCCCGACATTTTCATCATGGTGGACAATTGCTACGGCGAGTTCATCACCGACAAGGAGCCGACCCACTTCGGCGCGGACGTGTGCGTGGGGTCGCTGATCAAGAATCCCGGCGGCGGGCTGGCCCCCACCGGGGCGTATCTGGTGGGCGCGAACCGGGCGATTGAACGCATCGAAGCCCGGCTCACCGCGCCGGGTTTGGGCCGGGAGGTGGGCAGCTACGCGGCCAGCTACCAGCCCTTCTACCAGGGCTTGTTTATGGCCCCGCATACCGTGACCCAGGCGCTGAAAACGTCGATCTTGGCGGCAAGAACCTTTGAACTGCTGGGCATGAAAACCACCCCGGCCTTTGACGCGCCCCGGGCCGACATCATCCAGGCCATCGAAATGGGCGACCCGGACAAGCTGATCGCCTTCGTCCAGGGCATCCAGGCCGCCTCCCCCATCGACGGCAGCGCCGTGCCCGAGCCCTGGGACATGCCCGGCTATACCGACCAGGTGATCATGGCGGCGGGCACCTTCGTGGCGGGGGCCAGCATCGAGCTGTCCGCCGACGCGCCCATGCGCGCCCCGTACACCGTGTATTTGCAGGGCGGGCTGACCTACGCCCACGGAAAGATCGCGCTGAAAACAGCGCTGGAAAAGATGGAAAAGCAATAAAGGAGGCAAACCATGAAAGCATTATTCATCGGCGGGACGGGCGTAATCAGCACGTCCATTTCCCAGCTGCTGGTCTCCCAGGGCTGGGACCTGACCCTGCTCAACCGGGGCAATCGGCAAAGCGACGTACCCGGCGCGAAGCAATTGATCCTGAACGTGAACGACGAAGCGGCGGTGGCAAAGGCCATCGAAAACGAACATTTCGACGTGGTAGCGGACTTCATCTGCTTCGTGCCCGCCCAGGCGGAGCGGGATATTCGGCTGTTCAAAGGAAAGACCGACCAGTACATTTTCATCAGCTCGGCCAGCGCCTACCAAAAGCCCTTGGCCCATCCCGTCATCCGGGAATCCACGCCGCTTTCCAACCCCTACTGGGAATACTCCCGGAATAAAATCGCCATTGAAGAGCTGCTCATGCGGGAATACCGGCAAAACGGCTTCCCCATCACCATCGTGCGCCCCAGCCACACCTTCTCCTGGCGCTCGCTGCCGGTTGCCATCCACGGGGACAAAGGCCCCTGGCAGGTGGTAAAGCGCATGCGGGAAGGCAAGAAAGTGCTCATGCCCGGCGACGGCAGCAGCCTGTGGGCGGTGATGAACAGCGAAGACTTTGCCCCGGCGTTCGTGGGCCTAATGGGCAACATCCACGCCATCGGCCAGGCGGTGCAGATCACCGGCGAAGAGCTGCTTACCTGGAACCAGATCATGGAAAGCATCGCCCGGGCCGCGGGCGGGGAATACAGGCCCTGCTATGTGCCCACCGATGTGCTCATGCAAACCAAGAAATACGACTTCACCGGCGCGCTGCTGGGCGACAAATCCAACACCGTAATTTTCGACAACTCCCTGCTGCATCGCCTGGTGCCGACGTTCCAACAGCGGCGCACCTTTGACCAGTGCGCGAGGGAGAGCGTTGCCTACTTCCTCTCCCATCCCGAAATGCAAACGGAAGACCCGGACTTTGACGCCTTCTCCGACGCCCTTGTGGACATCATGGAAGACGCGGCGGAAAAGGTCAGGAGAATATAAGGGCACGCCGGCAGACAGGCGTTTTGAATTTTCAAACGCCTGTCTGCCGGCGATTTCTTGGTTTAGCACACGCCTTCATTTTCCTTTGGCTCCGTCACATGCGTCAGGTTCTGAATCCACCTGCCGGATCTGACGAAGAAATAGCCGATTACGCATTTGATCAGGTTGGCCGCCTCCACAACGGCAAAGGTGACCACGATATCCGCCTGAACCACCTTGACCATCAGCAGCGCCAGAGGCACGGAAATCGCCCAGGTGTAGCCGCTGTCAAACAGGAAGGTGATGATGGTCTTGCCGCCGGAGCGCAGGGTGAAATAAGAGCAGTGGGCGAAGGCGTAGAGCGGCATGGCGCAGGCGGTGACGATGAGCAGCCGGGACGCCATGTCGCGTACGTCCTGGGTGACGCCGCTGTAAGCGTTGGGAATCAGGGGCGCGAAGAGGATCAGCGGAATGCCCATGGCGATGGCGCCCGCCACGCCGAAGGCAATCAGCTTCCATACGTCGCCCCTGGCCTTCTCAAAGTCCCCCGCGCCCAGGGCCTGGCCCACCATGACCGCCACCGCCGTGCCCATGGACATGTACACGGAATTGAACAGGTTGGAGATGGTGAACGTGATGCTGAGCGCCGACACCACCACCAGCCCGCAGAGCGAATACACGGCGGTCAGCGCACTCATGCCCACGGACCAGAGCACTTCGTTCAGCAGCAGCGGCGAGCCCATGCGCAGCACCTTCCTGAACAGCGCGGCGGGCACCTTCAGCGTGCGGTACGCTCCTTCGATAAAGACGAAGCGCTTGTGATGCTTATGCGTGAAGCCCATCACGATGCCCAGCTCCACATAGCGGCTGATCACCGTGGCCATCGCCGCGCCCACCACTTCCAGGCGCGGAAAGCCGAATTTGCCGAAAATCAGCAGGTAGTTGAACACCGCGTTGGTGCAGACCGCCGCCACGCTGGCCAACATGGGCAGCCGGGTCTCCCCCATTTCCCTGAGCGTGCCGGCGTAGCACTGGCTGAGGGCGAAGGCGGGCAGGCCGAACAGCATCACCAGCAGGTAATCCCGCCCGTTCTTCAGCATCTGCTCCGCCAGCGCCGGGTCGCCGTCGCCCTGCAAGAACAGGGAAATCAGCGGCCGGTTGAACCCGATGAACGCCACAAACGCCACCGCCAGCAGCGCCAGCGATTCCAGCAGCTTGATGCGGAAGGTGTGCCGCACGCCCTCAATATTCCCGGCGCCGAAATACTGCGCGCCGAAAATGCCCGGCCCCGCCAGGCCGCCGAAGATGGCCAGGCTGAACACAAAATTCAATTGGTTGGCAATGGACACGCCGCTCATCTGCGCGTCGCCCAGCGCGCCGACCATCAGGTTGTCCAGAAAGTTGACGAAATTGGAAATACTGCTTTGGATGATCACGGGAATAATGATCGCCAGCACCGCGCGGTAAAAAGCGCGGTCGCCGATCAGGGTGCGCTTGGCCTTGGCAAGCATGGAAGCCATCCGGGTTTCACCTCGTTGAATTCAGAAATCTTCATTTCCATTATAGGGCAAGTGAAGCGCTTGTCAAGCAGGGCGCGCTTCCAAATATTAAGATTGTTGGAAATTTTGCGGTTTTTGTTTGAAAAGGCTTTATTTTCGCGCCTTTTGTGGTATAATAGGAACGATATGTGTCCATTGAGAAAGCGTATGATTCTATTTGTTTTTCTGTGATTTTACCATGCGGTTGCAGGAGTAGAACGATGATCAAGTATCGCATCGCATTCTTTACGGCGGACTGGAATTTTGAGCTGGTGGAAAGCACGCTGCACGGGCTGAAGCAGTACGTGGACGAGCATGAGGACATTCAGCTGTGTGTGTTTGACTGCTTCGGGAAAGACCTGGACAACGAAAAAGACAAAAGCGAGTACGCCATTTATCAGCTGGCCGACCTCAGCCAGTTCGACGGCCTGCTCATCCAGGGCAACCAAATCGTGCTCAAGCGCGTGCGGCAGGAGCTTGGCGAGCGGCTCAAGAACGCCGGTATGCCCGTGGTGGCCATCGACTGTCCCCTGCCGGGATGCTCCCTGGCGGGCGTCGACAACAAGAAAGCGCAGCACGACGTCACGGAGCACCTGATCCTCCGCCACGGCGCGCGGCGCATGGTGTACCTGACGGGCCTGCTGGACAACGGCTGTCCGGAGGCCCAGCAGCGCCTGGAGGGCTTCCGGCAGGCCTGCCGGGAAAACAACATCCCTCCGGAAAACACGGAAGTCATCGAATGCACCTGGCGCACCGCCGACGGCATCACAGTGGCCACCCAATGGGTGGAAAGCGGAAAGCCCCTGCCCGACGCTTTCGTCTGCGCCAACGACGATATGGCCCTGGGATTGATGGAAGCGCTGGAGGAGAAAGGCTTCCACGTTCCCCAGGAAGTGATGGTCACCGGCTTTGACGGGCTGACCAGCGCCGAGCTGTCCAGCCCCAGCCTGTCCACCGTGTTCCGGGACAACAAAATGCTGAATTACCGCGCCCTGGATTTTCTGATCCGCAAGATCAAAGGGACGGAACACGCGGATTCCATGGTCTTCCCCTTCGGCCTGTCCTTCACCGAATCCTGCGGCTGCGAAGAAACCGGCGTGCATTCCTTCCTCCGGAAAAAATACTTCAAGCAGGTGCGCTTCCTGAAAAACTTCTACATCTTACAGGACGAGCTGGCGGAAGAACTGTTTGAAGCCAACGACCTGATGGATCTGATGGAGATCGTGGAGGACAACAAGGAAATCTTCGGCTGCGACAACGCCTATATGTGCATCAACGATTACTACTTTGACAACTACGATAAAAAGAACTGGCACCGGGATTCCAAATCCTTCGGCGAAAATATGGTGCTGGCCTCCTGCGGACGCAGCTGGATCTCCAACGGGCAGGCCTACGCCCGCTTTCCCCGGAAAGACCTGCTGCCCAAGGATCTGATGGAGCGGGAGCGCTTTCTCATTTTCTATCCGCTGCACTACAACACCTATTCCATCGGCTACCTGGCGCTGGACGGCATCAGCGAGGCAGCCAAGCTGAACCTGCATATGAGCATTTTCAGCTTCCTGGAAATCGCCATTGAAAACGTGCGCAAGAAGTGCCTGCTGCGGCAGTTCAACGATTTCCTGGATAACCTCTACGTCCACGACGCGCTGACCGGGCTGTACAACCGCTTCGGCTACGAGCGCTACGGCCAGCACACCTTCGACACCTTTCTTTTGCAGGACGGCGGCGCGCAGATTCTGTTCATCGACCTGGACTACCTCAAGCAGATCAACGACCGGTTCGGCCACGAGATCGGCGACGAGGCCATCCGCGGCGCGGCAAAAACGATTCAGGCGGCGTGCGACGACCGCGATTTCAT
Source organism: uncultured Eubacteriales bacterium (assembly GCA_902795275.1). Lineage (GTDB taxonomy): Bacteria > Bacillota > Clostridia > Christensenellales > Aristaeellaceae > RUG563. Next base: position 87,514 of record CADBKQ010000003.1, read on the forward strand.
GATGCGCTACGGCGGCGACGAATTCCTGGTGATCGCCTCGGTGCGGGAAAGCAGCCTGGAGGCCGGCATCCAGCAGGCTGTGGGCGCTTATAACGCGACGAACAACGAGAACCCCTTCACCCTCAGCCTCAGCGTGGGCATCATCCGCGCCGACATCCGCGAAAACCGTTCGCTGGAGGAATACGTGCAGGCCGCCGACGTGCTGATGTACGAGCAGAAAAGCAAGCGGAAGGCGCGGAAAAACTGATTGCATTGATCATGGTTTATACGAAAATGACCGTCCCTGAAAAGGGCGGTCATTTTATTGTGGATTCAGGCCAATCCATCGGGCGGGGAACGCCGTTTTCCAGCAGGGTCACGCAGATGTGCCCGGCGCCTTCATAGGGTACGCGCCCTCCGGCCCTTCCCAGCACAGCGCCTTTGCGCACCGTCTGGTCGGGCGACACATCGATTTGTTTCAAGCCCCGGTACAGGGTTTCCAGCCCATCCCCGTGATCGAGGCGCACGCAGCCTTCTTCGCAGGACACCACCATTCCCGCCAGCATGGCGTACACCCTGTCTCCCGCCACCGCCTCAAAGTCTGCGGCAGGATGAACGCGCCACATGCGGGAGGCGGGAAAGAACACGGGCGCATCACTGTACCCGCGAAGCAGCTTGCCTTCCGCCGGTCTGCCATAGTCTTTCTCCTCCGGCGGCGGCGTAACCTGGGAAAGCCTCTGGCTCTGGTCGGACAGCGCCTGACGCCCGCTGATTTCCCCGGCCCGCTGCTCCCGCGTCCAGGCCGCCGACAGCAGAATCACCCCCGCGCACAGCAGCGCCAGCAAATAATGTCCCCAGCCCTCAAAGCCGCGGCGAAGACGTTTTAGCATCATGATACTCCTGGATTGGACACTATCAGTAACGGAGGGATTAGGGAATAGGGATTAGGGATTAGTTATTTTGTTTTGCTATTTCGTTAGTTTCCAATCGTGTTGCACACGATCTTTACAAATCCCTATTCCCTAATCCCTAATCCCTTTTTAACTTAAAGGTTCCTCTCAGCAACAAATCATTCCCCGTCTTACTGGTAAATCCTCCCCAGCGTGGTATTGTCCAGCGTGCGGTTCTGCAATCCGGGAATGGGGCTGGGGGCGACCTCGGCGCGGTAGTCCTTCCCGCGGCGGCGGATGGCCCGATCGATCACCTGATGGCTGGGCACCGTGTCCACGTTGGCGTTCACCGCCTTCTGATACACAAAGAAATCATAGTCCTTGGGCAGCATGTTCACGGGCTTGAAGATTTCCTTTTCCGCCGTGAAATCCACCATGTTCAGCGCGGCGCGGATATAGTCGATGTTGGATTCAAAATGGAAGGGCTCGGGGAATTCCCCGCCGGGAATCACCTGCTGCCAGTCCTTCTTTTCGTACTGCCTGAGCAGGTCGGCGGCCTTGTGCAGGTGGCTGACTTCCATCTGGAAGAAGTCCTCCCATACTTTCCGCACGTTCTGGTCGGTCTCGTCCTCCATGCAGGAGTAATAGAGATACGCCTCCACATACTGGTGCATCAGCAGCCCTTCCAGCCAGGAGCAGTTGGGGTCCAGGAGGCTTCCGTACTGGGTCACGTGCTGCTCCTCGATCATGCCGATTTCCTGGTACAGCTTGCGGCCCAGGTCAGAGGTGTAGAAGCCGCACACGTTCATGTAATAGTTCATGGTCTGCTGCTCGGCGGCGGTAATGATCTGCACCGCCATCTTGTCAAACAGCGCGGCGTCGGGCTTGCCGGGCATGCACAGGGCGTCCATGGGGCAGCGGTGCTCGGAGATGGTGGGGCGGCCCGGCATGATTTCCGTGTATTCGCCCACGAACTTTTCCGCGTACTGGCCATGCTCCATTTCCATCAGGTCGGCGTAGCGGTACAGGTGGTCGAAGTCCTCCAGCAGCGCAAAGTCCAGGGCGGATTTCACGTTGGCGCAGGTGACGCGCTTCGCCAGCCCGGCGGTCAGATCGACAGCCAATTGCTCATAGCCGATGGTGTGCTCCAGCACGGTTTCGTCCATAGGCTTTAAGCACGCGATTTTCTTTTGCTGCTGCTGTTCCTGGCGGCGCATCATGGCCAGCTCCCGGCGCAGGTCGTTGTTGCTTTCGTGGCGGTGGAACTGGTGGGAATACCCGGCGGACTCAAACTCCGTGCCGTTCATCAGGATGACGCGCACCCGGGTGTAAGGGTCTGTTTCCATCTTGTCATAAGGGGCGGGATAGAGGCGCTGCCAGTCCATGAACTGGTCGGCTGTCTTTTCGGGTTTCAATTGAAACGGATTCATGCTTTTTCCTCCTTGCGGTTTCTCGCTGTTGTTATTCCCAGAAATGGGTAAAAGCATGCAGCCCTCGAGTTGTTTTTTTGTTCTTTCCGGCGGCGGGCGCATTTTCCCCTTGTTCCATCGGGTTTTGTCTGGTATAATGCTTTTCGTACCGCGGGGATACCAAACCACAGGGAGCACAACGAATGAACACCACCATCCGGCGCGTTTCGCTGCCAGACCACCGGCGCATTCTGATGATCAGCGACATTCACGGCCATGCGGACGGACTGCGGGTCATCCTGGACAAAGCCCGGTTCACCCAGGACGACGTGCTGATCATCCTGGGCGACCTGATTGAGAAAGGCCCCCAAAGCCTGGACACCGTTCGCCTGGTGATGCGCCTGTGCGAGACGCACACAGTCTATCCGCTGATGGGCAACGTGGATCTGTGGCGCTGGGAGTTCTTCACCGAACAGCGCAGCGCCGACTGGCCCCGGATGGCGAACTACGCCTTCAACGCCAAGGGCTGGTGGGGCAGCAGCCTGCTCCACGAAATGTGCGACGAGATGGGCGAACCGCTGACAAGGGAAACCAATATCGACCAACTGCTACCCAGAATCCGGGAACGCTTCCAGGCGGAAATCAGCTTTCTGGGAACCCTGCCCACCATCCTGGAAACCCAGCGGATGATCTTCGTCCACGGCGGCATCCCCCACGAACGGCTGGACGAACTGGAAGGGACGGACGCCTTTCCGATCCTGAAGTATGACGACTTCTACAGCGCGGGGCTGTCCTTCCAAAAGTATGTGGTGACCGGCCACTGGCCCACCGTGCTGTACAGCAGAACCTATCCCGTCTATGAACCGATCATCGACCGGGCGCGGCACATCATCTGCCTGGACGGGGCCTGCGGGGTCAAGACGGAGGGCCAGCTGAACCTGCTGATCCTGCCCGATTGGAGAAGCGATGATTATTCCCTGCTCACCTGGGACGATCTGCCGCTCATCACCGCCCTGGACAGCCAGGAAGGTTCGCCCAAAGAGGACGCCCGCTACATCCCCTGGAACGACCATGCGGTGGAACTGATCGAACGGGGCGAAGAAGTGAGCAGCGTGCTGTACCACGGCAGGCCCATGACCGTGCCGACGAATTACATCTTTACCCATAACGGAGTGCTGAGCTGCATTGACACCACGGATTATGTGCTGCCCGTGTCGCCCGGCGACCGGCTTTCCCTGATCCTGAAACTGAATTACGGCTGCTTTGTGAAGAAGGACAGCATTTCCGGCTGGTACTTTGGACGATATAAAACGAACGAGGTGAACGAACCATGAAGCTGTGGGGCGGACGATTCGAGAAAGAAACCAATCAGATGGTGGACGATTTCCATTCCTCCATTTCCTTTGACAAGCGGCTGTATCCCCAGGACATCCGGGGCAGCATGGCCCACGCGAAAATGCTCTGCAAGCAGGGCATCATCAGCCAGGAGGACGAGGCCGCCATCCAGCAGGGCCTGGCGGGCATATTGGCCGACATGCAGGCGGGTAAGGTGGATTTCCCCGCCGAGAGCGAGGACATCCACATGCTGGTGGAGCAGATCTTGACGGCGCGCATCGGCGACGCGGGCAAGAGATTGCACACCGGGCGCAGCCGCAACGACCAGGTGGCCACCGACATGCACCTGTACGCCATGGATACCTGCGGCCAGACAATGGCCATGCTGCTGGATCTGGAAAAGGTGATTCTTGACCTGGCGGAACAGCACGCCAGCGACGTGATGCCGGGCTACACCCATTTGCAGCGGGCGCAGCCCATCACCCTGGGCCACCATTTGATGGCGTACTTTGAGATGTTCAAGCGCGATTACCGCCGGGTAATGAACGCCAAACAGTCCGCCGACTGCTGCCCCCTGGGCTGCGGCGCGCTGGCGGGAACGACTTATCCCCTGGACCGGGAATTCACCGCGAAGGAGCTGGGCTTCTCCGCCGTGAGTCAGAACAGCCTGGACGGGGTATCCGACCGGGATTTCCTGCTGGACTACCTCTCCGCCGCCTCCATCGGCATGATGCACCTTTCCCGTTTCTGCGAGGAACTGGTGCTGTGGAGCAGCCTGGAATTCGGTTTCCTGACCCTGGACGACGGCTTCGCCACCGGCTCCTCCATGATGCCGCAGAAGAAAAACCCCGACGTGGCCGAACTCATCCGTGGCAAGACGGGCCGGGTCTACGGCGACCTGACGGCGCTGCTGACGGTGATGAAGGGCCTGCCCCTGGCCTACAACAAGGACATGCAGGAGGACAAGGAAAACTATTTCGACGCCCGGGATACCTGGCTCAAGTGCATGCATGTATTCACCGAAATGCTGCGCACCGCCACGTTCCGGGTGGAGCGCATGGAAAAGAGCGCCAGCGCGGGCTTTGCCAATGCCACCGACTGCGCGGACTATCTGGTGAAGCGCGGCGTACCCTTCCGGGACGCCCACGCCGTGGCGGGCCGTTTGGTGGCCCACTGCCTGGAAAAGGGCTGCGCCCTGGACGACCTGAGCCTGGACGAGCTGCGCGCCTTCTCCCCTGCTTTCGCTGAAGATGTGTACGGCGCCATTTCCCTCCAATCTTGCGTCGCCGCCCGGAGCCTCATCGGCGGCCCGGCCCCGGAACGGGTGCTGGCGGCGGTCAAGGCCGGGAAAGAATGGCTGAAAGCCTGCGAATAATCCCCCGTTCAGAGGAAGAGAGAGGGCAAAAATATGTTTGATTATCTGATTGTCGGGGCGGGGCTGTTCGGGGCCGTGTTCGCCCACGAAGCGAAGGCCGCGGGTAAAACCGCGCTGGTCATCGACAAGCGGCCCCACGTGGCGGGCAATGTGTATACCCGGAACGTGGAAGGCATCAACGTGCACGAATACGGCGCGCATATCTTCCACACGAACAATAAAACCGTCTGGGACTATGTGCAGCGCTTCGCGGAATTCAACCGCTTCACCAACGCCCCCGTGGCGAATTACAGGGGCGAGCTGTTCAGCCTGCCCTTCAACATGTACACCTTCAACAAAATGTGGGGCGTGGTGACGCCGGAGCAGGCCGCGGCGAAGATCGCGGCGCAGCGGAAGGAAATCACCGGCGAACCCCGCAACTTGGAGGAACAAGCCATTTCCCTGGTGGGCCGGGATATTTACGAAAAGCTCATCAAGGGCTACACCGAAAAGCAGTGGGGCCGCGACTGCCGCGACCTGCCCGCCTTCATCATCAAGCGCCTGCCGGTGCGCCTGACCTTTGATAACAATTATTTCAACGCGCTCTACCAGGGCATTCCCGTGGGCGGCTATACCAGGATGGTGGAGAATATGCTTGCGGGCGCGGACGTGCGGCTGGGCGAGGATTATTTGGAAAACAAAGAGAAATGGGATGCCATGGCCCGCCGGGTCATTTACACCGGCCCCATCGACGCCTATTTCCATTATTCGCTGGGTACGCTGGCCTACCGTTCCGTGCGGTTTGAAACTGAGCTGCTGGACATGCCCAACTTCCAGGGCAACGCCGCCGTCAACTACACCGACCGGGAAACGCCCTGGACGCGCATCATCGAGCACAAATGGTTTGAATTCGGCAAGGACGCGGAAGGCCGCGACCTGCCCAAGACCGTGATTTCCCGGGAGTATTCCTCGGAATGGAAGCCCGGCGACGAGCCCTATTATCCCGTCAACGACGAAAAGAACGGCAGCCTGTACGCCGCCTACAAAGCCCTGGCGGGCAAAGAGGAGCGCGTCGTTTTCGGCGGCCGCCTGGGCGAATACAAGTATTACGATATGGACCAGGTGATCGCCTCCGCCCTGCAATGCGCGAAGCGGGAACTGTAATCCTCCCAAAAAACACGGGCGCTGCAGCATGTACCGCAGCGCCCGTGTTTTTTTCATTTATTTATTGCTGATACAGCGGATAATGCTTCATCAGTTCTTCCACCTGGGCGCGCACCTGCGGCACGGCGGCTTCGCCTTCGCGGAGCACCTTGGCGATCCATCCGGCGATCTTCACCATCTCCGGCTCTTTCAGGCCGCGGGTGGTGGCGGCGGGCGTGCCGACGCGGATGCCGCTGGTCACGAAGGGGCTGCGGGTCTCGTTGGGCACGGTGTTTTTGTTGACCGTGATATTGGCGTCCTCCAGCAGCGCTTCCATCAGCTTGCCGGTCATCTCGGTGCCGGTAAAGTCCAGGAGCAGCAGGTGGTTGTCCGTGCCGCCGGACACCATGCGCACGCCCTCCGCCCGGAAAGCGTTCTCCAGCGCCTTGGCGTTTTTCACGATCTGCTTCTGGTAGGCCTTGAATTCGTCCTTCATCGCTTCGCCGAAGCACACCGCCTTGCCCGCGATGATATGCTCCAGCGGGCCGCCCTGGGTGCCGGGGAAGATGGCCTTGTCGATGGCCTTGGCGTACTGCTCGCGGCACAGGATCATGCCGCCCCGGGGCCCGCGCAGGGTCTTGTGGGTGGTGGTGGTCACGATATCGGCGTAAGGCACGGGGCTGGGATGCTCGCCCGCGGCCACCAGGCCCGCGATGTGCGCCATGTCCACCATCAGCAGGGAGCCCACTTCGTCGGCGATCTCCCGCAGCTTTTCAAAGTCGATCACCCGGGGATAGGCCGACGCGCCCGCCACGATCAGCTTGGGCTCGTGTTTGAGGGCCAGATGCCGCACCTCGTCGTAGTCGATGGTCTCGGTTTCCTTGTTCACGCCGTAAGGCACAAAATTGAAATACGCCCCGCTCATGTTTACCGGGCTGCCGTGGGTCAGGTGGCCGCCGTTGCTCAGGCTCATGCCCATCACCGTGTCGCCGGGCTTGAGCAGCGCGAAATACACGGCCATGTTGGCCTGGGCGCCGCTGTGGGGCTGCACGTTGGCATGGTCGGCGCCGAAGAGCTCGCAGGCGCGCTTGCGGGCCAATTCTTCCACGATGTCCACATATTCGCAGCCGCCGTAATACCGCTTGCCCGGATAGCCCTCGGCATATTTGTTCGTCAGGCACGTGCCCATCGCCGCCATCACCGCGGGGGAAACAAAGTTCTCGCTGGCAATCAGCTCAATGTGCGTGCGCTGGCGGTTCAGTTCCAGTTCTATCGCTTCCGCGACTTCGGGGTCCGCTGAGCGGATCAGTTCCAATTCCATCTGGCGTGTCCTCCATGAAGTAGTATCGTTCACAGTATACCAGCACAGGAAAAGAACGGCAAGAGCGGATACAGAAAAAGTACCGTCCGGCCGTGCATCGCATTTCTGCCGGGGATTTCCCGCCATGCTTTACTTTTCGGGCGGCGTATGATATGATAGGAAAGAAATCAACCGGTGAATACAAACGCGGAAAGGAGCAAAGCTCATGAAAAAGAGTCTTTCCATCCTGCTGGCGGCGGTCCTTCTGTGCGCGGCGCTTCCCTGGGCGCAGGCGGAGACCTGGTACTGTCCCCAGTGCGGCAACAAGAATTTCTACAATTTCTGTCCCCAATGCGGCACGGCGAAGCCCGTCTACACCGCTCCCCAATCCAGCGGATGGAGCGGATACTACACTGACTACGCTTACGTGCCTGCCACGCTCAACAGCCGCCTGGCTTCCCGCACCGGCCCCAGCACCACTTACGACGAGCCCGGCAGCTTCTTTTCTGCGGGAACCACCGTGAATGTGCTTTCCCGCGCTTATGACAACCGGAACAATATCTGGTGGGTGCAGGTGGAGTTTTTCTACGGCGGCGCGGCGTACCGGGTGTATACGGGCGTGAAACGCTTTAGCAACCTGAACCTGAACGCCATTCCGGAAGAATACCAGATCGGTACGTGCACCCTGAGAGGCAGTGTGATCGGTCGTTATGGCCCCGGCAACGCCTATGCGGCGATCGGGCGCAGCCTGCCCGGCTACGCCGCCTGCAAGGTGTTTGCTTATGCGGACGGCGGAAACGGCGACTATGTGCAGATCGAATGCTACGACAGCGGCCTGTCGCAATACCGCCGCGCCTGGGTGCCCGTTTCATCGGTCAGCGGCCTGACCCTGTATTGAACGGAACAAATTTAGTACTTTTCTTTTGGACGGTTATTTGCTATACTTTTATTTTGAACCGGCGCAGGCGTCTGCCGGAAAAAACGATGACAGGGAAATATTTCCCCGACATACAGAACAAGGATAAGCGAGGGAACCTTTCATGAAGAAACTGATGATCGGCAACGAAGCGGTGGCCCGCGGGGCCTACGAGGCCGGGGTGCGCGTGGTGTGCAGCTATCCCGGCACGCCCAGCACGGAGATCACCGAATTCTGCGCCAAGTATCCCGAAATGAACTGCCAGTGGGCTCCCAACGAAAAGGTGGCCGTGGAAACCAGCTTCGGCGCGTGCATGGTGGGCGCAAGGGCGCTTTCCTGTATGAAGCACGTGGGCGTGAACGTGGCGGCGGATCCGCTGTTCACCGCGGCCTACACCGGCGTCAACGGCGGCCTGGTGATCGCGGCGGCGGACGACCCCTTCATGCACTCCAGCCAGAACGAGCAGGACACCCGCATGATCGCCCGCAGCAGCCACATCCCCACCCTGGAGCCGGCGGACAGCCAGGAATGCCTGGACTATACCAAGCTGGCCTATGAGATTTCCGAGCAGTACGACACCCCGGTGTTCCTGCGCCTCACCACCCGTTTGGCCCATTCCCGGTCGCCGGTGGAAACGGGCGAGCGGGCCGACGTGCCGCTGAAAGATTACGAAAAGAACCCCGGCAAATACGTAATGATGCCCGGCATGGCCCGGAAGCGCCATCTGGTGGTGGAAAAACGGGAAAAGAAGCTGACGAAGGACGCCGACAGCCTGCCCATTAACCGCGTGGAAATGCGGGATACGAAGCTGGGCGTGGTCTGCGGCGGCGTGGTGTACCAGTACGTGCGGGAAGCGCTGCCCGACGCCAGCGTGCTGAAACTCGGCATGACCTATCCCCTGCCCGAAAACATGATCCGGGACTTCGCCGCGAAGGTGGAAAAGCTGGTTGTCATCGAGGAGCTTGAACCCGTGTTCGAGCGGGACATCCGCAACCTGGGCATCGAGGTTTCCGGCAAGGACAAGACCGGCCTGCAGGGCGAGCTGTCCGCCGCGAAGATTCGCCAATTGTTCGGCGACGGCGCGGAAGCGCCCCAGGAAGCCGCGCTGCCTGGACGGCCCCCGGTGCTGTGTCCCGGCTGTCCCCACCGGGCCACCTTCTTCGCTATGAAGAAGCTGGGCCTGACCGTGTTCGGCGACATCGGCTGCTACACCCTCTGCGCCCTGCCGCCCATCAACCTGATGGATTCCACCCTCTGCATGGGCGCGTCCGTCGGCATGGCCCACGGTGCTGAAAAGGCCCGGGGCAAGGAATTCTCTAAGAAAGCTGTGGCGGTGCTGGGCGATTCCACCTTCATCCACAGCGGCATCACGCCCCTGGTGGACGCGGTGTACGGCGGCGCTTCCACCACCACCGTGATCCTGGACAACCGCATCACCGGCATGACCGGCCACCAGCAGAACGCCGCTTCCGGCAAGAACATTTTAGGCGACCCCGCGCCGCAGCTGAACCTGGAAGCTCTGTGCGAAGCCATCGGGGCCACGGTGCGCGTGTGCGACCCGCATAATTTAAAGGAATTTACGCAAATATTAAAAGAAGAAACCGAAGCCGACCACGTGTCCGTGGTCATCGCCCGGCGTCCCTGCGCCCTGCTGGACAAGCGCAGGAAGGAGCCTTCCCACATTGAGAACTGCCGCAACTGCGGGGCTTGCATGAAGATCGGCTGCCCGGCGCTCATCAAGACCGACAAAGGCGTGGTCATCGACCATACCCTGTGCGTGGGCTGCGGCCTGTGCAAGCAGGTGTGTCCCTTCGGCGCCATTCAAGGAGGCGAGGAATGATGAAGAACACCAATATCATCATCGTGGGCGTGGGCGGCCAGGGCATCCTGCTCACCAGCAAAATCCTGGGCTACCTGGCCCTGGACATGGGCGAGAACGTGAAGGTCAGCGAAGTCCACGGCATGAGCCAGCGGGGCGGCAGCGTGATCACCCACGTGCGCATCGGCCGGGACGTGCATTCCCCCCTGGTGGACCCGGGCGAAGCGGACTTCGTGCTGAGCTTTGAAAAGCTGGAAGCGCTGCGGGCGGAATATTTCCTGAAAAAGGACGGGGTGCTGATTTCCAACACGCAGGAGATCCTGCCCATGCCCGTGATCATGGGCAACACCCAATACCCGCACATCGACCCCAAGCAGGAAAAGGCCGTGCTGCTGGACGCCCTGAAGCTGGCCGAGGACGCGGGCAGCGCCCGGGCCGTCAACATCGTGCTGCTTGGCGTGCTCTCCCGCTTCATGGACTGGCCCCGGGAAAAATGGGAATCCGCCATCGAAGCCTGCGTGCCGGCTAAGACGCTGGAGATCAATTTGAAAGCGTTCCGAGCTGGAGCAAAAGCGTGAGGGCAAAACAAAGACGATTCAATGCAGCCAGTTTGGAAACGGGCCAAAAGCCTTCCACTTGAGGGGAAGGCTTTTGGCTGGTTCCTCTCTCCTACCTGAAAAAACTTCTTTCCTCTTTTGTAATAATATGTTATAATGTTTATGGAGGCAGTTTTGCAGTATCGGGGAACGAACATCCGGGTGGATTTGGGGGCAATCGCCGCGAACACGGCGGTTCTCCGGCGAGCGACCCTGCCCGCGCCCCACATGCTGGCGGTGGTGAAGGCCAACGCCTACGGCCACGGGCTGGTACAAGTAGCGAAAACCGCGCTGCAAAACGGCGCGGACTGGCTGGGCGTGGCCATCCCCGAGGAAGGGGAGCGCCTGCGGGAAGCGGGCGTGGAAGCGCCCATCCTGGTGCTGGGCGCGGTGACGGAACGCGGCGCGGAAGCCAGCGTGCGGAACCGGCTGACCCAGGCGGTGTTCGACCCCGCGCGCGTGCGGATGCTGGAAGAAGCCGCGGCACGGCTGAATATGACTGCGGATATGCACCTCAAATGCGACACCGGCATGGGCCGCATCGGCGTGCGCACGGAACATGAATTGCAAGCAGTGCTGGATGCGCTGAAAGCAGCGCCCCACGTGCGGCTCACCGGCGCGTTCACCCACTTCGCCGACGCGGACGGGGACAGCGACGCCTATTCCCTCCGGCAGATCGACGCCTTCAACCGCCTGACCGCCCTGCTGCCCAAGGGCCTTCTCATTCACGCTGCGGCCAGCGCCGCCAGCCTGCGGTATCCCCAGGCCCGGTACGGCATGACCCGGCAGGGCATTTCCCTCTACGGCTGCGCGCCGGTGCCGGAAGCGCCGGAGCTGAAACCCGCCCTTTCCTGGCACACGGAAATCGTGTATGTGAAAGACCTGCCCGCCGGGGCCTGCGTCAGCTACGGCTGCACCTACAAAGCCGAAAAGGACATGCGGGTGGCGACCCTGCCCGTGGGCTACGGCGACGGCTACCACCGGGCCCTGTCCGGCAAGGCCTTCGTGCTCATCGGCGGGAAGCGCTGCCCGGTCATCGGCCGGGTGTGTATGGACCAGATCATGGCCGACGTGACCGACGTGCCGGAAGAAAAGCTATACTTAGGCGCGCCCGCGGTGCTGCTGGGGCGGCAGGAAAACGAGGAAATCACCGCCGACGAGCTGGCCTCCTGGGCCGGCACCATCAGCTATGAAATGCTCCTGGCCGCCACGGCAAGAGTGCCGATCCTCTATGACGGAGATATTTAGGAAAACCGCAGAAACGAGAGTTCAGAGCACAGAGTTCAGAGTACAGATCATATCGCAATACCGCTTTGAATTCTTTGAATGAGCAGACCATATCAATCTGGACTCTGCACTCTGTACTCTGTACTCTGACGAAAGGGTTTCGTTTATGCAGACTCAATCCAAAAACGCGAAGAACAAAACGAAGCTGGTTTACAAGCCCTATCTGAAGGGCAACCTGATCGACGGCGCGGCGGTGAAGCGGGGCGTGCGCCTGATGGCGTATTACCTCATGTTCGTGTTTCTCTATCTCATCCTGGGCAGTGCCTTGCAGTTCGGTAACTTCGCGGTGCGTACGATCATGAATCTGCTGATCGTGCTCATCTGCGCTTTGATCGTGTACATGGACGGTTCCCGGCTGGGCGAAAACGAAGTGGCCTTCGGCGAAATCGCCTATTCCCGGCAGGAAACGGGAAAGCCCGTGGACGAAAAAGACCGGCAGCGCTGCTTCCATCCCGGCAAGGGCTGGATGATCGCCCTGATCGGCGCCATCCCCGTGATCCTGATCACCCTTCCCCACGCCCTGACCGCCACGAAGCAGGTGTACATCCTGCAATCCCTGCCCCGCTGGGTGAGCGGCTACAGCAGCCAGGAGGAGATCACCGCGCCGCTGTCCTATTATACCCGGGATGCGGGCCTGGGCGCGATGGACGTGCTGCGCATGGTGTCCCGCGTGCTAATTTTCCCCTTCGCCAACATCGCCACCACCGACCGGCCCGACATGCTGCTGCTCTTTGACCGGCTCAGTCCCCTGCTGGCCGCCCTGCCGCTGCTGGGCTTCCCCATCGGCTATCTGACCGGCCCCCGCAGCCGCGCCATGATTCACGGCGGCATCTCCAGCAGCAACAAGCGCGCCCAGCGGAAAAGGAAGAAGGCCCTCAAGGCCCGCCAGGCGCGGACAGCCAAAAACAATCAGATCATTTAAGCCATGCGGATCATTGCAGGAGAGATGCGCTCCCGGAAGCTGAAAGCGCCCGAGGGCATGGACACCCGCCCCACCGCCGACCGGGTGAAGGAAGCGCTGTTTTCCATCCTGGGCAGCCGGGTATACGGCGCGCGGGTGCTGGACTTGTACGGCGGCAGCGGCGCGCTGGCCCTGGAAGCTCTGAGCCGCGGCGCGGACAGCGCCGTGATCTGCGACCTGAGCGCCAAGGCCTGCGCGGTGATTCAGGAGAACATTGACACCTTGAACTGCGGCGACAGGGCGAAGCTCCTTCGCATGAAGGACACGGCGGCCCTCAGCGCCCTGCAAAAGAAGGGCGACAAATTCGACCTGATTTTCCTTGACCCGCCCTACCGCTTGTCCACCATACCCATTTGCCAGGCTATTGTGGAAAGCGGCTTGCTGAAACCGGAAGGCATGATCGTCGTCGAGCATGACCGCAATACGCCGCCGGACATCCTGCCGCCGCTGGCCATGACCGATCATCGGGAGTATGGCGCGGCGGGCCTGAGCTTTTACCAGTTGCAGAACGGGGAGGAGAGCCATGAGCTGTAAATACGGCGACCATTGCTGCCTCTATCCCGGCAGCTTCGACCCCGTGACCCTGGGCCACCTGGACATCATCCGCCGGGCCGCCGCGATCTTTGACACCGTGGTGGTGGGCGTGCTGCACAACCCGGACAAGCAGGGCCTTTTCTCCGTGGGGCAGCGGGTGGACATGCTGGAAAGAGCCTGCGCGGAGATTCCCAACGTGAAGATCATCGCCTGGCCCGGCCTGCTGGCCGACCTCACCCGGGAAACCGGCATCCGCGCGGTGGTGCGGGGCGTGCGGAATGCCGCCGACCTGGACAGCGAAAGCACCATGGCCCACATCAACGGCCGGCTTGACCCCGGCCTGGAAACCCTGTTCCTGCCCGCGTCGCCCGAGCGCGCGGACGTGAGCGCCAGCATGGTGCGCCAATTAGCCTCCTTCGGTGCGGACATTTCATCCTTCGTTCCCTCTCAGGTTTTGCCGGATATTCTGGCAGCCTTTTCAAAATCATGAACCATAAAAAAGGAGGATTTAACCATGTCTACCAATCGCCTGATGACCTTTGAACTGCTGGACCGTATGGAGCAGCTCCTTTCGGAAGCCTGGGCCGTTCCCCTGACCAAGAAATTCATGCTGGACAAGGAAGAATTCTCCAGCCTGATGCGCCGCCTGGAAGAAAGCATTCCCGTGGACGTGCAGAACGCCAAGACCATCATCGACCAGGAAGAAAACATCATCAACGAAAGCAACCGCATCGCCGAGGAAACCACCCGCACCGCCAGCGCCGAAGCGCAGGCGACGGTGGACAACGCCAAGCAGGAAGCCAACGCCATGGTGAACGACGCCCAGGCCCGCGCCGCCGAAACCCTGCGCACCTCCACCGACCAGGCCAACGCCATGGTCGCCGACGCTCAGACCCGCGCCAACGCGCTGGTGGCTGACGCCCAGGCCCGCGCCGCCCAGATGGTGGCCGACAGCGAAATTGTGGCCCGCGCCCAGGCCCAGGCCCAGGAAATGCTGGAAAGCGCCCACCGGGACTGCGAAGCCTACACCGCCCGGGTGCACGACTCCATCAACCAGCTCATGGAGCAGCTGGACATCAGCGTGAACCAGCAGGCCGAGGCCGTCCGCGCCCTGCGGCAGCAGTACGCCAACCCGCAGTGAGACAAGACAATAGGGATTAGGGATTAGGGATTAGGGATTTGTTATAGAGTACAGAGTTATATGGTCGATCAATTCTGGATTCCGCAGCATGTTCACTCTATCATCTGATACTATTCTCAAATCAAACAAGCTAATCAGAATCATTCAGGTAACGTTGTCATTCTTGTCATCCTGAGCGCGCTCGGCCGCGAAGGACCTCCCTCGTTTATGACCCCAGAAGCAGGGGAGGTCCTTCGACTCCGCTTCGCTCCGCTCAGGATGACAGCGAAGCGCGGATGACAGAACTGTTCCCTCGTATTTGCTGTATGAACTCTGCACTCTGTACTCTGTACTCTTCTCTCCGCCATAGGCGCTGATGATTGATTTTTTTGTGAAAATCCCTTGACATCCGGCGGCCTGATGGATATACTATAATGGCTGTTTTGTGGTGTATTGCCTCATTACGCGCAGAATAATGCCATCTGGCATTTCGGATTTTAAAAGGAGTTGTTGTTGTCATGAAACGTACCTATCAGCCCAAGAAACGCCAGCGCAATAAGGTGCATGGTTTCCGTGCCCGCATGAGCACCAAAAACGGCCGCAAGGTGCTGGCCCGCCGCCGCAATCGTGGCCGCAAGGAGCTGACGGTCTGATCCGCCGCTCCCCTCTTTCTTGCATGGCTTGGCCCGCCCCGCGCTTGCCAGAGAGCATGGATTCGTGGGGCGGGTTTGCTGTTATGCCCGGAAATCTCCGCGGCGCGGCGGCAAACGATTATTGATTCGATTCGGCTGGGCAGATATGGAAAAGCAGTATCGTCTGAGGAAGAACGGGCAGTTTCGCTACGTCTATAAAAAAGGCAAGGGCGGGGCGTGCCGCGAAATGTCGGTGGGATTTGCGAAGGGATCAAAGCTGCTGGTCGGCTTTTCCGTGAGCAAAAAGATCGGCAACGCCGTGACCCGCAACAAGGTCAGGCGGCGGCTGCGGGAAGCGTTCCGGGCGGAATTGCCTTCTCTTCGGACGGGCCTGTACGTGGTCACGGCGCGGGAGCCGGCCGCGGAGGCTGATTTTGCCCGCATTTCCCAGTCGCTTCGCTATTTGCTGCGCAAGCAGGGCCTGTATCGGGATGGCATCAAATGAAACGTGTCTTGCTTTCCGTCATCCGTTTTTACCGGCGCAGGGTGAGTCCCGGGCTTCCCCGCGCCTGCCGGTTCTATCCCACCTGTTCCGAATACGCCGAGGAAGCGATCCGGCGCTTCGGCGCGGTCCGGGGCGGACAGCTGGCCGCAAGGCGGATCCTTCGCTGCCATCCTTTCGCCAGAGGCGGGTATGACCCCGTGCCCGAGGCGCCCAGTGCTATCATTAGGAGGGACGAAAATCCTTGAACGCGATTGAGCAATTCCTGTACGACGTCCTGGCGGGCATCAACAGCCTGGTGGGAAATTATGGCGTATCCATCATCATCTTCACGATGCTGATGCGTATCCTGATCATGCCCTTCGACTACAAGAGCCGCAAGGGGATGCGCAAAATGGCGCTGATCCAGCCCAAGATCAACGAACTGCAGAAGAAGTACGCCAACGACCAGCAGAAGCTGCAGCAGAAGCAGGCCGAGCTGATGAAGAAGGAAGGGTACAATCCCCTGTCCGGCTGCCTGCCGCTGCTGCTCACCTGGCCCATTATGTTCGCCATGTTCGCCGCTATGCGCGGCATCGCCAACGAACAGATGGCCCTGCAGGCCTTCCGCTACCTGGCGGGAGAGACCAACATCATCGCCGCCGCCGATCGGTTCCTGTGGGTGAAAAACATCTGGATGCCGGACTCTCTGTTCGCTTCCATCGCCCCCAACGCCCAGGCGCTGAACATGATTCCCGCCAACATGTGGCAGCGCGCGCTTGAAACCCTGTCCGAAGGCCAGCTGGCGGCCGTCACCCAGAGCATCGCCGCCGTGAGTGAAACCGCCCTGGATTTCAGCACCAACGACGCCGTGAAGACCAGCGTGGCCACCATCCTCACCGCCCTGGGCCAGATGCCCGGCTACGTGGAAGCCGTGGCCACCGTACCCGGCTGGGCCAACATCAATTTCTTCCTGTTCTCCATCACCCTGTTCAAGCAGTACAACGGTCTGCTGATCCTGCCCGTGCTGGCGGGCGTGAGCCAGGTGCTCCAGTACAAGTTCAACCCGGCCATGAACGAGAACCAGCAGGCCCAGGCGAACGGCAGCAGCCAGGCAAACGGGATGAACACCTTCATGAAGTACTTCTTCCCCGTCCTGTCCGTGTTCTGGTGCCTCACCTCCAACGCGGGCTTCGCCGTGTACTGGGTCACCTCCACCATCGCCATGTGGATTCAGAGCGTGATCATCACCAAAATCCTTGAGAAAAAAGACGCGCAGAAAGCGCAGATTGCATCCGGAGAGGGGTCCATCAAATAATGAAAGTATATGAATACTCCGCCCGCACCATCCAGGAAGCCATCGACCAGGGACTGGAGGAGCTGGGCGTAGCGATCAGCGACGTCACTGTGGACGTGCTGGAAGAAGGCAGCAAGGGCCTGTTCGGGCTGTTCGGCTCCCGCCCCGCCAAAGTCCGCCTCACCATGAAAGAGGATGAGGCCTCCGGCGACGTGGCCCGCTCTATCCTGGCGGACGCCATGAAACCCGCGGACGTCAAGGAATCCAAGCCCCGCAAGCAGGAAAAGGCCGCCGCGCCCAAGGCTGAAAAAACCGCGGCGGAACAGACGGTAAAAGAAGAAAAGGCAGAAAAGCCCGCGCCCAAGCCCCGCAAGCCCCGGACGCCCAAAGAGGACGCCAAGCCTGAAGCCGACAAGGAAGAGGCGCCCAAGAAGGAAAGCAAGCCCCGGGCTCCCCGCGCGCCCAAAGCGCCCAAGGAACCCAAAGAACCCAAAGTGATCGTTCCCGCTGAGCAGGCCGACCGCGCCACCGCCGCCGGCCGCGCCCAGGAATTCCTCCAGGAAGTGACCAAGCTGATGGGCGTGAACGTGTCCGTGGCCGTGGCCAACGACGAAGAAGGCAACGTGCGCGTGAACATGGAAGGCGACACCCTGGGCATCCTCATCGGACGCCGGGGCGAAACCCTGGACGCCCTGCAATACCTCACCAGCCTGCAGGTCAACAAGGGCCAGGAGGATTACACCCGCGTCACCCTGGACACCGAGGGCTACCGCGCCAAGCGGGAAGAAGCGCTGGTGCGCCTGGCCAACCGCATGGCGAACCGCGCCCAGAAGACGGGCCGCAAGGTGAGCCTGGAGCCCATGAACCCCTACGAGCGCCGCATTCTGCACAGCGCCCTCCAGGATCATCCCGCCGTCACCACCCACTCCGAGGGCGAAGAACCCAACCGGCACGTGGTCATTACCCTGAAATAATCAGATGAAAAGCAGCCTGAACCGGGCTGCTTTTTTTCTTTTTGATAAAACGTCAAAAAATCAGACAGAAACCGCATTGACAACGAACGAAAAAACGGTTATACTCTCCACGGTTCATCTTTAAGGCGGTACAGAGAGACCGGCAAGAGACGATGGAACGCTTTTGCTTGCGCGGAGAAACGCGCGTTCATGGTCTGCCTGTGCCGGGCAGGCTTTTCTTTTATCCCGGAGATGGACAAGGGCTGCATATTAACGCGCACAGCGTTGATATAAATTCTTGATAGGGGGATATAAACCAATGAAACTGGTGTACGACATTGCCGACAAACCGCCCATCAGAAAAAACCTGATCTACGCCTTCCAGCAGCTGCTGGCGATCATGGCCGCCACCCTGCTGGTGCCCATCCTGGTGGACGGCACCGGGACATACATGAGCCAGCCTGCCGCCCTGTGCGGCGCGGGTTTCGGCACGCTGTTCTATCTCTTTATCGCCACCAAGAAAAAGAGCCCCGTGTTCCTGGGTTCTTCCTTCGCCTTCATCAGCCCGCTGGCGGGCGCCGTGGCCTTCGGCTTCCTGGGCATCTTCCTGGGCGCCGTGTTCGCGGGCCTGGTGTACGTGATCATCGCGCTGATCATTAAAAAGACCGGCTCCGAATGGGTCAACAAGCTGCTGCCCCCCGTGGTCATCGGCCCCACCGTGGCCCTGATCGGATTGTCCCTGTGCGGTAGCGCGGTGAACAACATCAACAACACCGCCGCCGGCAGCTACAACCTGGTGGCCATCCTGGTGGGCGTGATCGCCTTCATCATCACCGTGTTCGCCTCCACCAAGGGCGGCAAGGGCATGAAGATGATCCCCTTCATCATCGGTATCCTGGGCGCTTACATCGTGGCCCTGACCTTCACCTTCATCGGCAACGCCGCCAACATCGACGCCCTGAAGCTGGTGAACCTGGCTGCCTTTGACAACATGCAGATCTTCAAGGTGCCGCGCTTCACGTTCCTTGGCATCTTCGGCGCGTATCCCGAAGCCACCAACGCCATCGGCTCCTTCGCCGACGTGATCAGCATCCTGGTGCTGTTCGCCCCCGTGGCCTTCGTCACCCTGGCCGAACACATCGCCGACCATAAGAACCTGAGCACCATCATCAACCGCGACCTGATCACCGACCCGGGCCTGGACAAGACCCTCATCGGCGACGGCGTGGGCTCCATCGTGGGCTCCTTCTTCGGCGGCTGCCCCAACACCACCTACGGCGAATCCGTCGGCTGCGTGGCCATCACCGGCAACGCCTCCATCAGCACCATCGCCATCGCCGCGGTGTACTGCATCATCCTCAGCTTCTTCGATCCCTTCGTGTGCTTCGTGAACTCCATTCCCTCCTGCATCGTGGGCGGCGTGTGCATCGCCCTGTACGGCTTCATCGCCGTGAGCGGCCTCAAGATGCTCCAGCCCGTTGACCTGAACGACAACCGCAACCTGTTCGTCGTGGCGGCCATCCTGGTGCCCGGCATCGGCGGCCTGACGCTGAACTTCTCCCACATCACCATCTCCTCCATCGCCACCGGCCTCATCCTGGGCATCCTCATCAACGTGATCTTCAATAAACGCGAAGCCGCTAAATAATAGATTGTACAGTAGCAAGCCCGCCGGCTGACCCGGCGGGCTTGTTGTTGTCTGGATGTGTTTACAGGCATTTTGTAAGCGTTTAATATTTTACAAAGGGTTACGTTGGGGCCTCCGCGGCCCCAAACCCGCGCCAGGACGGTGACCGCCCTGGACCCACATTTGCGGATGTTGCTTGCATTGCTGACTGAGCATGGTTCCCGCTGCTGCGCGGAGGAACGAGGAAGATTGGATTGGTCGCGTTGTGCTTCTGGCCCGGCGGACGAACCGCCGATGACCGCCAGTGGCGGGAATCTCATCGGCGGTGAGATCAGGCGAAACGAGCAATGTCCGCTGTGCAGCATCCGGGAAAGCCTGGGAATAATCCCCGGGGAAAAGCGAGCTTTTCCCCATGGGATTTTCCCGGCTTTCTTGGGCCAGAAGCCCTCAAACTTTCGTAAACCCCAGCGCGGCAGGCGGAGGCTGTCGGTTTCTTCCAACGGCGCAATATCGCCAGGTGCGGGTCCAGGGTACTCAGTACCCTGGTGGGGTGCGGGGCAAAGCCCCGCCGGTCCCTTTACCCTTCACAGGACTACATCACAACCTTGTCCCGGCCGGTGATCTTGCCCATATACAGCTTTTTATCGGCAAGAGCGAGGATATCCTCCATCGGGGAACGGAAATCGTTTTCCTCGATCCCGATGGTAATCGTAATGGAAAACTCATTTTCTTCATATTTGAGGGGCATTTTTTTCACGGCGCTGTTCAGGTCAAACATGACGTTCCAGGCCTGGTCGATATTTTTCCCCGGCAGGAAGAAGCAAAACTCCTCGCCGCCCCAGCGGCACACGATGTAATCCTGGCCCGCGTTTTTGCGGAACAGCTCGGCCAGGGTTTTCAGCGTATAGTCGCCGCAGTTGTGGCCGTAGGTATCATTGACTTTCTTGAAGAAGTCAATGTCCGCGATGGCAACGCAGAAAGGCTCCTCCGGATTGGTTTTCCGAAACTGTTCTATCGTGTTGATCATGGCGCGGCGGTTCGGCAGCTGGGTCAGCGGATCGGTGCCCGCTTCCTTATGCAGTTCCTGATTATCCAGGCGCAGCTTGCGTTCCGTATCCTGAATGCTGGAGCTGAACAGGATGGCGTCTGCCGCCAGGATACCGAACAGGGTGATGCTGTTGACCGTCTGGGCCACAATGCCCGCCGTATGCCCCAGAGTATAAACCGGCACGGCGTTCATCGAGCGCGAGAACAGCACCATCCGGAACGCGAAGAGCGCGGCGCACATGGCGATTTTGAACCAGGG
Source organism: uncultured Eubacteriales bacterium (assembly GCA_902795275.1). Taxonomy (GTDB): domain Bacteria; phylum Bacillota; class Clostridia; order Christensenellales; family Aristaeellaceae; genus RUG563. Next base: position 108,453 of record CADBKQ010000003.1, read on the forward strand.
CGGATTAAAGATATTGAAGAACACCAGCAGCACAACCGGCAGCAGCAGCAGATGGCCGCTGTAATGCCAGCCCAAAAACTCATTGTGCCACCAGCACCAGGCAATGCTGATTGCGGCGTAAGCGACGCTGTTGATCCGGGCGTTCATCTTGTGCCCGTTCAGCAGGACAACAATCGTGACCACGAAAAAGGCGACCGGCTCCCAATCCCACTGATGGGCCGAAATGCCGATCAGCGCAAAGCACACAACAAAATAAAAGCTCAGCAGCATTTCATTGAAAGCCAGCGCATTGCGGTAATACGCAGGCATTTCCGTGCCGGACGCAGGTGTCTTTTGATGTAAGAATGCAAGAAATTGCTTCACGCCGTTCCCATCTTTCTGTTCAGCAAATCACGACTGTGGAGGATGCATTTCAATTCTTATCCATTATATCAAAAAAAGGCACGGGGGGCAAGTAGGAAATGCTTCCGCACGCCCGAAATCAAGCTGAAATCTGTAAAAATCACTGAAACGTTTCACCCGGTTCAACCTCGCGTAATGCTTGATTTGCAATCATGAAAAAAAGAATTGTTTTTCTTTCATACATCTGGTAATATACAGTGGAGGAGGCGATGGCATGGCAGCCACGATGAAAGACATTGCCCGGGAAACGGGGCTGGGATTGGCGACCATTTCCAAATATTTTAACGGCGGCACGGTGAAAGAAAACAACCGCCTGCTGATCGAGGCGGCGGTGAAGAAGCTGCATTACGTGCCCAACGAAATGGCCCGCAGCCTGAAAACCAAGCAATCCCGCGTGATCGGCGTGGTGATCCCGGAGCTGAGCAACGCCTTTATCACGTCCATCATTTCCGCCATGGAGGACATTCTTCGCAAGAAGGACTACGCCATCGTGGTCTGCGACTGCCGCAGCGACCCCAGGCACGAAAAGGAAGCGGTGGAATTTCTGCTGCACCGGCGGGTGGACGGCCTGATCAACATGGCCACCGACCCCACGGGCAGGCACCTGAAAGCCGCCCTGGACGCCGACATCCCCATCCTGCTGGTGGACAGGCTGATCGACTCCCTGCGGGGCAGAACCAGCGCCGTGGTGATCGACAACGCCCACGCCGCGGGCCAGGCGGTCCGGAAGCTGACCGGCCTGGGCCACCGGAAAATCGGCCTGGTGCTGGGCAGCCCGCATTTGTATACCACGAACTGCCGCCTGACCGGGTACCTGGACGCGCTGAAGGAAGCGGGCATCGTGCCCTCCGAAGGCTTTATCCGCTACGGGGACTACACCCTGGACGGGGGCTACCAGGCCGTTCAAAGCCTGATGGCCATGGAGGATCGGCCCACGGCCCTGTTCGTGACCAACTTTGAAATGACCCTGGGCGCCATGCTGGCCCTGAACCAGGGCGGCGTCCGGGTGCCGGAGGATTTGTCGGTCATCGGCTTTGACAAGCTGGAGCTGTTCGGCGCCATCTTTCCCGACCTGACCCTCATCCGCCAGCCGCAATTGAGCATCGGCCGGGAGAGCGCCAACCTGATGCTGGATCTATTGAACAACCGGGACAGCGCCAGCCACCGCATCGTGACCCTGAGCACCGAGCTGACGGAAGGGAAATCCGTCCGCGCTTTCACGGAGCAGGCGACGGTGTGACAAGCGCGCCCGCTGCTTTTATACGACGCCTTTCTTGATGATCACATTGGCATACAGCGCCTTTTCGCCGGTGGCGACGCAGGCGTAGCATTTCGCGCCGCGGGGATAGAATTCCGTCTTTTGCACGGCCATTTCCCGCAGGCCGTTTTTTTCGTGCTTTTGCCCGATCTCCCGGTAGGTGTCCCAGATTTCCGGCTTGTAGGGATCGTCCGGCAGCACGGCCATCAGGATGGTGGGATGCTCCACATAAGGGTCCAGGGGGAAGAATTGCAGGATGGCGTCAAGGATTTCCGGGATGCCGTGGCCGTCCAGGCGCACGCAGCGCTCCGGGCAGCCGAATTTGGGATAGTTGCCGTCGCAGAGAAGCAACTCGTCCCCGTGGCCCATTTCCATCAGGATTTTCAGCAGTTCGGGCGACAGAACAGCGGGAATCCCTTTCAGCATGTTTTGTTTCCTCCCTTCACGATCACGCCGTCCTCGTCCCACAGGTCATGCCAGGAAGCGGCCCCCGGCCACAGGAACACCTGGCCCTTGATGAGGCGGCAGTTCTTGTCCACGCCTTTTAAGATCGCCATTTCTTCCGGGGTTAGCGGGTCTTTCACCGTGCATTCCAGGTTCGCCGCGTAATTGTGGATGGAGAAGGGAATCGGCACCTGGCCCCGCTGCACGGCCCACTTGATGCAGACCACCGCGGGATGCACGCCGTGAGCCCGGGCGATTTCCATCACCTCCGGCACCTGAGTGTCCGCGATGTCCTCGGGGGTGGTGTCGCGCTCGGGCCGGTTGGGGCTGCCCACGGGACAGTAGCCAATGGGCAGGATGCCGTGGGCCACCGCGTAGTCATACAGTTCCGGCTGCTGGAAGCAGGGATGCAGTTCGATTTCCAGCACGGCGGGCTGAATGCGGCACAGGGGCAGCACGGCTTCCAGCTTCGGGATGGTCATGTTGCTCATGCCCAAATTCCTTACCAGGCCCATGTCGTGCAGCCGTTCCATCTGCCGCCAGGTGGCCATGAACTCGTCCACGGAGAAGGGCTTGCTGTCGGGGTTGCGGCTGTCGCCGTCGCAGCCCGGGGCGTGGTAGTTTGGGAAGGGCCAGTGGACGAAGTAGAAGTCCAGGTAGGAAAGCCGCAGGTCTTTCAGCGTCCTGGCGCAGGAGAGCAGCACGTCGCCTTCGCCGTGCATGTCGTTCCACACCTTGGACGTGACGAACAGCTCTTCCCGCTTGACCACGCCTTCCTTCATCGCCTGCTCAAACACTTCGCCGATCAGGTCTTCGTTGCCGTACACCGACGCGCAGTCGAACAGCCGGTAGCCGCACCGGATGGCCCCGGCCACCGCCCGGCTCACCTGCTCGGGGCTGAAATGGTCGCTGCCGAAGGTGCCCATGCCGATGCACGGGATCTCCTGCCCGTTCGCCAGCTTCCGCTTCGGCACCAGCTTCGGGTCAATGAATGCCATGTTCCTGCCTCCTTTTGTTTGAAATGGAAAAGCGTATTATTCCTCATTGATCAGCATAATCTTCCCATGCACGTCCCGGGGATGCTTATAGAGCGCAAAGGCTTCGGCGGCCCGGCTGAGGGGGAATTTGCGGAAGATCATGGAGGGGTCGAATTTCAGCTGGCCGGTGGCGAAGCAGTGGGCGGTCAGCTGCCATTCTTTGCCGGGGAAGGGCGCGGAATAGCTCATCCAGGAGCCGGTCAAATAAAACTCCTTGCGGTTCATGTTTTCCCACTGGGCGGGGGTAAAGGTGAGATCGGTGTGCGGCGTGCCGATGAAGCACACCCGCGCCTTGTTGGCGGCCAGGTCAAAGGCCATGCGCATGGTGACGGGATTGCCCGCGGTTTCAAACACGTTCTCGTATCCCTTGCCGCCCGTCAGCGCCTTGGCGTCCCGCATGAAATCCTCTTTCAGGGTGTTCACCGTTTCGTCCGCGCCCAGCCTGCGGGCCAGGGCCAGGCGTCCGTCGTCGATGTCGAAGGCCACGATCTTCTTCGCCCCGAAGATTTTCGCCCATTGCAGGGTGAAGATGCCGATGGTGCCGCAGCCCAGGATGGCCACGGTCTCGCCGCCCCTGTAGCCCGCCTGTAATAAGCCGTGCACCGCCACGGTGGATGGCTCGAACATGGCAGCCTGCTCGTAGGGAATGGAAGGGTCGTATTGAATAGCGTTCTGTGCGGGGATGACCACGTACTGGGCGAAGCTGCCCTGCTCCCGGCTGCCGATAAAGCTGTAATGGCGGCAGAGGGAGAAGTTGCCCAGCTGGCAGTCGTCGCACTTCATGCAGGGCACCAGCGGCGCGCCGCTGACGGTGTCGCCGACCTTGACATTTTCCACGCCCTCGCCCACTTCCACCACGTCGCCGCTGAACTCATGGCCCAGCACGATGGGATAGAAGTGCGCCCCGTTGTGCAGCACCCGCGGCACGTCGCTGCCGCAGATGCCGGTGGCCCGCACCCGCACCTTCACCGTGCCGGGCTTCACCGCGGGCGTTTCCCAGTCCGCGTAGCGGATGTCCTCATTGCCGTATAACACAGCCGCTTTCATGATCGGTTCCTTCCTTTCACATCAGGTCTTTCAGATGTTCATATAACTGGCGATAGGTTCGATAACCCTGATCGTAAATTTCTTTCTTAGCAATATCCGGTTCATACGTCCGCTTCACGCTGACGGTCTGCTTTGCCGCGTCCTCAAAGGAGGGATAGACGCCCGCGCCGACCCCTGCCAGGATGGCCGCGCCTAAGGTCGTGGCCGTGTCGCTGGCGGGGACTTCGATGCCGCAGCCCGTCACGTCGGCCTTGATCTGCGTCCAGACCGGACTGTTGGCGCTGCCGCCCATGGCGCGGAGGGTTCCGGCTTTGGCTCCGGCAGCTTCCGCCACTTCCAGATTGTGCCGCAGGGCGTAGGCCACGCCCTCCATGCAGGCGCGAATCATCTGCGCCCGACTCACGCCGAACCGCATGCCGAAGAACACGCCACAGGCGTTGGGGTTCCAGATGGGGCTGCGCTCCCCGGCCATGTAGGGCAGGAAAGCCACGCCGCCGCTGCCCGCGGGCACGGTGTCGGCCAGGGCGCTCATGTCCGCAAAGCTGAGTTCCGGGCAAATCGTTTCCCGCAGCCATTTCAGCGCGCCGCCGCCGCCGGTGGTGCCGCCCTGCAAAAGCCACCGGCCCGGCACCACATGGAAGCCCAAAATCAGCCGCGGATCGGCGGCGTATTGGTCAACGCAGATGCTCATGCCGCCCGCCTGTCCGCCCTGCTCCTGGGTCTGGCCCGGGGATACCACGCCCGCGCCTAAGGTGCCGCAGGCCGCGTCCAGGCCGCCCGCGACCACGGGAATGCCGGGAATCAGGCCGCACTGTTCCGCCGCTTCCCGGGTCAGCTTCCCCACCACCTGATGGCAGGGAACGAGGGGCGGCAGCAGCTTGAAGGGGATGCCCAGGCGTTCACATATTTCCTTGTCCCACTGGCCCCGTCGCATATCGAAGCAGGCCAGGCCGTAACCCTGGGACAGATCCTGGGTGATTTCCCCTGTCATGCGGTACACGATGAAGCTGTTGGATTGCAGGATTTTTTCGGTCTTTGCGAATACCTCAGGCCGGTGTTTCTGATACCACAATATTTTCGGCCAGGTGTAGCCAGGCTGCACCGGGTTGCCGCAAACGGCAAACAGTTCTTCTTCGGGAAGATGATCTTTTACGTCCCGGCAAATGTCCCCGCAGCGGGTGTCCGTCCAGATGGGCGTGGGGCAGAGGACGTTTCCCTGCCCGTCCAGGGTGATGGCGGACCAGCTCTGGCCGTCCACGCCGATGCCCGCAATGTCCGCCGGGCTGACGCCGCTCTCCCCCATCATGTCCCGGATGGCCCTGCACACGCCGCTCCACCACTGATCCGGCGCCTGCTCGGCCCAGCCGCGCCGGGGATAAGCGACGGGATAATCGCTCCCGCCCCGGGCCAGTGCTTTGCCGCCCGCATCGAACAGCGCCGTCTTGCAGGAGGACGTGCCGATGTCCACCCCAAGCAAACAGGTCTTCATGGCTTACGCCTTTCCGTCGCTGCCGCACAGGCGGATGAGCTCCCGCACCCGTTCCGTCACCGCCGCCCGGGCGGGAGCCAGGAATTTCTTGGGGTCATAGGCGCCGGGCTGGTCGGCGATGGCCTGCTTCACCGCGTTGGTGAAGGTGATGCGCAGGTCGGTGGCGTAGTTCACCTTGCAGATGCCCCGGCGGATGCACTCCTTCACCTGCTCCACCGGTACGCCGGAGGTGCCGTGCAGCACCAGGGGAATATCCACCCGCGCCCGGACTCCGCTCAGGCGGTTCAAGTCCAGCTTGGGTTCGCCCTTGTACACGCCGTGGGCCGTACCGATGGCGACGGCGAAGCTGGAAATGCCCGTCAGCCGCACGAATTCCGCCGCCTCGTCGGGGTCGGTGTACTGGGCCTGGGCTTCGTGGGTGTCCTCTTTGCCGCCCACCGTGCCCAGCTCGGCTTCCACCGGCAGATCGCCCGCCATGTCCACCACCTGCTTGGTAAGCGTAACGTTTCCGCCAAAAGGCAGCAGGGAGCCGTCGATCATCAGGGAGGTATAGCCCTCCCGCTTGCACTTTGCCGCCAGATCGAAGCTGTTGCCGTGATCCAGGTGCAGCGCCACCGGCACCTTCGCGTCCCGGGCCAGGCGGCTCACCAGTCCGGCGAAGCACTCCGGCCCGGCGTATTTCAGCGTTCCGGGCGTGGTCTGGATAATGACCGGCGCGTTTTCCGCTTCCGCCGCGGCCACGATTGCCTGGGCCATTTCCATGTTTTCGGCGTTGAACGCGCCGATGGCGTACACGCCCTCCTGGGCCTTCCTGAACATCTCCTTCGTGGTCACAAACGGCATATACATTTCCTTCTTTCTGTGAAGTAAAGCGAAACGATTCGCTTTTTTCTCATTATAATGCATCTGCCCCCGCTTTGTCAATGACCTCGTCAGAAAAAGGGAGCTCCTTCTTTCCGCAGCGAAGCGCAAAAGATTTTCTCCCATTGCCCGATTGATGAAAAATAAGGCTTGCATTTTTCGGGCGCTTATGCTATAATTATCCTGTTCCCTGTGAGGGATTATAGCTCAGTTGGTTAGAGCGCCACGTTGACATCGTGGAGGTCATAGGTTCGAGCCCTACTAATCCCACTTTCCCGAAACCGTTGTGCGGCAATGGTTTCGGTTTTTTTGTTTAGGAATCAAAAAGAGTGATATGCAAGGCTGCGCGATCAATCGCGGCTTCGGGTTCTGTGATTCTTTCCTGGATGACGGATTCTTTTGCGGATTGCCTGGCGAAGCGATTCAATTCTGGAAATAACGAACATAGCAAAATTCAGCGGAACCGGATGCAGCCTAAAACTTCAGCCTGCTTTGGAAAAAGACCATGCCCCAATAGGGCAGGTACGCGGTGCGGCGCATGAGGCGGAGAAGCGTTCCGGTATGTCCCGCGTTTTCGGAGAAGCGGTAGACATCCCCGGAAAGGGCGCGGATCGTTTTGTCCAGGTCTTTGATTTGCCGCAGGCTTTTCCGGCAGACGGGCAGGAGCAGCATGAAATGAACAGTGCCGGCGTGGTATTCGCTGACGCGCTTCCGGATGATGGGATAATTGGGATTGTTGATCTGGCCCGCGCAGTATTCCGCCAGGCGCACGTCCAGGCGGACCATCTCCGGGCAGTGCTTCGCGATGGACTGTCTGGACATGCTCTGCCCGTCGCGGCCCATGCGGTAGCAGTACACGGAAAAATCAAAATACTGCATGGTTTTCGCCGCGGACAGGGGATAGGAAACCACCAGCGCGTCCGTGTACAAAGTATGCTCAGGCAGGTTCAGGCGGCAGGCCCGCAGCACTTCCGTGCGGAAGGTCATGGCCCACATGCCGAAATCGCTCTTCGCGGTGAAGCGGGACAGGTCTTTCACATCGCCGCCTTCCTCGGCGTAATAGTCGCGGAGGGTCAGGTGTTCCGGGTCGGGGCCGGTCTGGTAGTTGGTCATCACGATGTCCGCGCCGGTCTTTTCCAGGACTTCAACCAGCTTGACCAGTCCGTCGGAATCGAACCAGTCATCCCCGTCCAGCAGCTTGAAAAAAGCGCCGGTGGCGTGGGCCAGGCTGTAATTGACCGTAGAGCCGTAGCCGCCGTTTTCCTTGTGCACGGGAAACACGGAGGCCGGATAGCGCTCCGCGAACCGTCGCGCGATGTCCAGCGTGCCATCCGTGCCGCCGTCGTCCACCACGAAGATTTCCAGCCGGTCAATGATTTCCGGAACGCACACGGAAGAAAGCGCCTGTTCAATGAACGCTTCCACATTGTACGCGGCGATCGAGATCGTCAAAAGCTTGCCGGTCACTGTCTCCCCCGCTTTCCGCTCAGCGAATCTTATTGTACAAAGCCCAGCTCTGATAAAACGCGAAATATCCCAGCCCCAGCAGCCGGATGGCCAGCTTGTCGCGCTTCGGCGCGCGCGGGTCGGCGCAGACCGCCGGGCCGCTGTTCAGCACGGCTGTGCGTAGTTCGTCCCTCAGGCCCCGGTATGCCGACGGGCAATGCTCCATATATCGCAGCACGCTCAGCCGCGCGTGGGTCAGGCGGCGTTCGCAGGCGGGCTTCAGATCAGGATACGCCCGAAGGGCGGTATCCGCCAGCCGTTCCACGGCTTCAATAAATTGCGTGGTCTGGTCGGAAAAGCCCCGGTTCACAAGGGAGCCTTCCCGCTGCACATAATGGTATTGGGGCTGTCCGCCGTACACGTACACAGGCGTGGACAGCAGCACGTCCCCGAAAATCCAGGTATCCTCGTACAGCCTGCCTTTGGGATACCGCAGCGTATCGAACACGGAGCGATGGCAGAGCTTGCCCCACCCGCTCACGTCCACCCGGTCATGGTACAGCGCCGCTTCAAAGGCTTCACGGGTGGAAAACGCCCGGGTTTCTTCCGGGTATTCCGGGCGGCTTTTCCCGTTTCGCTCCACAAAGTGGTTCGCCTGGCTCACCTTGCAGCCCGGCGCGCTTTGCAGGAGGAACAAAAGATAACTGAGATAAGCCGGCTCCACGTAATCGTCCGCGTCAATGAAGGAAAGGTACTCGCCCCGCGCCGCGCCGATGCCCGCGTTGCGCGCGTCGGACAGGCCGCCGTTTTCCTTGCGGATGTACCGAACGCGGCTGTCCGCTTCCGCATACTGTTGGCAAATCGCGCCGCAGCCGTCCGGGGAGCCGTCGTCCACCAGGATCAATTCATAATCCTCCATGTCCTGCGCCAGGATGGAATGCACGCACTTTTTCAGGTACGCTTCCACCCGGTAGACCGGCACGATCACGGAAATCAGGGGCTTCTTTTCCTGCGTCAATTCTTTTTCCATTTTCTCAGCATGTTCTTCATCCATGCGGCCACCTCCAGCGCCAGCGGTTCCCGCATCAGCAGCAGCGCGCCGCCGTAAGCGCCGAAGAACAGCGCCGCCGCCAGCGCCAGGATAACGACCGCATGCCAGCGAAGCAGGGTGAGCCAAAAAGAGCAAAGCGCCGCGGGGAGCAGGGCAAGCAGCATTTTCCCATACGGAATGCCGGAAAACACCTGCTGCGCCTCCTTTCGCAGAAACCACAATTGCATCAGCAGCACGGCGGCTTCCGCCGCCAGGGTGCCGACGGCGGCGCCCACCGCCGAATACGCCGGGATCAGCAGGGCGTTGAGAATGAGGTCCACCAGCGCTCCCGCCGCCACGGAATACAGCACGCAGCGCTCCCGGTCGGTGGGCACCATGATTTCAATGCCCAGGATGTTGGTGCAGCCGATCAGCAGCAGCGTGGGCATCAGCATGCGCATGGGCGCGACGGCAGGCAAAAATTCCGGGCCGGAGAGCAGCAGGATAGTCGGCCCGGCAAATATCAGGAAGAACGCCATGCAGGGCAGGGCGGCCAGGAACACAAAGCGCAGCGCCTTGCGGCTCATGCGCAGGAAATCGTCCATCCGCCCGTAATGGACGTAATAAGACGCCCGGGGCAGCATCACCGTGCCCAGGGACGTGATCACGCCCACCAGCAGGGACTTGACCCGCACCGAGGCGTTGTAGATGCCCACATCCGCTTCGCTGCGCATGAAGCCCAGCATCAGCACATCCAGGTTGGTATACACCGTGGTGGCGCAGGCCATGGCAAAAAAGACCAGCACCGGCTTCATATGGCGAAGCAGGCTGTACCCGCCCACGGGACGGAAGCCGATGTATTTCCGGGCAAAAACCAGGTTGACCACGCTGGACGCGGAGGCCGCCGCGACGGACAGCGCGCCGTAAACCACGTAATCCGATTCTTCCTTCACCAGCAGGAACACCAGCGCCAGGGCAATGACCTTGCAGATCAGTGTCCGAACGGCGATATAGGCGTACTGCTCCAGGCCCTTGTACAGCCATTCCATGCCCAGGGAGGTGAGCAGGATGGAAACGCTCATGAGGATGTAGAGCTTCTTTTCCCCTTGCAGCCGCGGCACCGCCGACAGCGCCAGGAAGAAAACCAGGTAAACGGCGGCGTTCATGATCAGGTTGATCATGAGCAATTCATGGGCCGTCCGCGTCAGTTCCTCCCGGCTGTCCCGCGCCTTGGCCGCGGCCCGCACGCCGTACTCCGGAATGCCCAATTGCGCGAACATGGAAAACCAGGCGATCAGCGACGCGGCGAAGGTAAACTTTCCCATGCCCTTCGGCAGCAGGATGCGCGCGGCGTACAGATACGTGACCACCGGGAACAGCGCGTTGGACAGCGACACGAGGACATTCATGATGAAATTTTTCTTGATGGAAATCTGTTTCCTCACGTTTTCGACCCTCGTATTTTCCGAAGGAGAAAGCCGCCGCCCTTGACGAGCCAGTTTTCCTTTTCCGTGCGGTACACCTTGAGCTCCTTGTACGGCATGTTTTCCGTCTCGATCCAGGCGTCCAGCAGCCGCTCCGCCAGATACCCCATCATCCGCGGCGCGGGAGGGTTCAGGCGCTTTTCCGTTTCAAACAGGATGCTGAACAGCCAGGCGCAGTAAGCGTCCAGCTCCTTCCGCCGCATGATCATCATGTTGAAGCGGTGCCCGGCGGTTCTTCCCATGCTGCGGTCAAAGGCGGGCAGATACGCGGGATACAGATCGTTCAGCGCGCCGCGCAGGGCGTCCAGGCTTTCCCGCCCGTGGGCGTGGACAAACTGGCTTTCTCCCGTTTCGATATAATAGTTCCGCTTTTCCGGCAGGATGACCGGCGTTTCGTTCAGCAGCCTTTGCAGCGTTTCTTCCCGCGCCGGTTCGTTTTTGCCCGGCTCCCGGAAATAACGGCGGTAGTGGCACAGGCCCAGGGCGTCCGCGTCCAGGTTTTTCCAGACCCAGTACAGCGCCGTCATCTCGCAGTAAACGCCGTTCTTTTCGCTGATGTTTTCGCCCGCGTCGTCCCCCTGGCAGGCCATGCGCTCATGGCACGCGGCCCCCGCCTGCACGGGCAGGTACATGGAGCCCCCGGGCATGGGATAGGGTTTGTGGGTGGCAACCACGATTTTGATGTTCATTTCTTTTTCCAGCCCTTTCGGGTAACAGGAGGGATTAGGGATTAGGGAATAGGGATTAGGGAAGATAGTGTACAATACGATTGGAAGTAAACGAAAGAGTAAAACAAAATGACTAATCCCTATTCCCTAATCCCTCCTTCGTTACATAAATCGCCCCTCCAAGCCGTCCTCGCCCAATCAAATCACTCGCAGATACTTCCGGTTCAGGCGTCCTTCTTTTCCCAGGGCGATGAGGCGGGCATAGCGCTCCACGGCCTTTTCCATGATGCCGTCCCAGGGGATGGGAATGGTTTCCCTGGCGCTGTCGCCCACAGCCTTCAACCGTTCCGGCTGATCAAGCGCGGCGGCAATGACCCGCGCCAGATCCAGCGCTTCATTTTCGCACAGGAATCCGTTCTGCCCGTCGCGGATGATTTCGGCGGCGGTGCTGCCCCGCACCATCACGGACGGCGTGCCCATCACGGCGGCCTCCCGCACCACCATGGGCGCGGCGTCGTACAGGGACGGGAAGCAGAACAGCGTCGCCCGGCTGTACAGGGCGTCCAGCAGGCTCATGTCCGTGATGTGGCCCGCCAGATGCGTGCGGTCATGCAGGTTCAGCCCGTTGATCTTCATTTCGATTTCCCGCATGTCCGGCCCCTGGCCCGCCAGCACCAATTGGAATTTCCGGCCTTGCGCTTTCAGGGCGGCGCAGGCCTCCAGCACGGTGAGGATATTCTTTTTCCAGTTCATCTGCCCGACGAACAGCAGTACCGGGTCCTTTTTCAGCCCCCAGCGGCGGTTGGCCTCCTCCACCGCTTTGGGGTCCACATCCCGCAGGGACACCCCGTTGGGCATCACCTGAATATCCCCGTCGTAGCCGTACTCATGCAGCACGTCAGCGGTGTTTTTCCCCACCGCCCACACTTCGTCGCAGCGGTTGTAGAAATCCACCACAAACTTGACCCCCGCTTTCGCCAGGGTTTCGGACTTGGTGACTTTCAGGAAGTCGTCGTAATACTTGGAATGGAACGTGGCTACCAGCGGAATCTTCCGCAGCACCGCCAGGCGCAGCGCTTCGCTGCCCGCGGTGAAGGGGCTGTGGGCGTGAACGATGTCCAGTGGAATCATGCGCATCCGCTTGCGATAATGGGGATCCCAGGGGGCTTCGCCGGTCTTGTACTGCCCCATGCCCGGCACCTTCCGGGCGGAAAAATCCACCAGCTCAAAGGGATACCCGCCCCGATACCCCGTGTCGTACATGGGCGCGACCACCGTCACCTGGTGGCCCAGCTTGCATAAGGTTTCCGAGTAAGCCAGCGCCACCCGGCCCACGCCGTCCACAATGGGCAGAAATGTATCTGTAAATTGACCGATCCTCAATGTCATTTTTCTTTCTCCAAGTAAATCATGGTTCAGGGATTGCGGTACGCTCGGCGGCTTCATTTCCGATTTTTCCAGCCGTCCTTGGACGTCCGTGTCCCATTATAGCATAGAATCAGCTTTGAAGAAACAGTTTTTTCAAATCTTTCGATGATCGTGTTTTTCTTCAAAAAAATAGCATCACATCACAAAAAGCCCGCAAGGCCGAAGAAGGGCCTTACGGGCTTTGCTTTTCCCTTTGGAACAGGATCACTTTTTCACAGGCACAAAATCAACGTCCGTCAGGAAGTCGACGCACATCTGAATCTGGGCTTCGGAAAGGGTCTGGTTCTTCGCTTTGGGATTGGGCGTCATGTTGAACTCGACGAAATACCCTTTATAGATTCCCAGAATATCCACGAAATCGGTATCCGAACCGGTTTCTTTGGCAACGAGCAGCTTGGTGCCGTAACCGGTCTCCCGGTAGGAAATCTCGACTTCGTTCATATCCGTAAAGGTATTTTCCAGCAGCGCCAGTTCTTCATTCGACAAATCGTTCATCCGTTCCACGCTGCTGTACGTATCGTCATAGGCGATGCTCAGATAGAGCTGCGGCTTGTTCACATCGTCGGACAGGACGGAGGCGATGATCTTTTCCCCGCGCATATTCACCGTCTGGAGATTGTAGCCCTCAGGCAGCTTGCAAGTCAGGTCGAATTCCCCGTTCACGTTCAGTGTTCCTAGCTTCAGCACGCCGCCGTTCGTTTCCTTCTCGACAACATACTTTTTCTTCATCTTCGCCGCATAGGACTTGCTGAGATAGCCCACCTTGTTCGTTTCCGGATCCCGGGCCTTGTACCAGCTGGTGGTTTCGCCCAGCACGACCAGTTCTTTTCCGTCCGGGAAAGAGGTGATCCGTTCAGTGGATGCTGAAGGGCCGGTGCGGAAATTCACCCAGCCGGAAACGCGGGTGGGGCGGACGGCGATGTAATAGGGCTCCGCCACAGCCTTTTCGCTTTTCAGCTCTTTGTCCAGCTTTGCCTTCTCTGCCGTTTCTCCTTCCTTCTTTTCCTCTTTGTGGGGCGTCGGCGCGGGGCCGGGCTTGTAGTCCACCAGGAAGTTGCTCATGACGTAGGCGCTGCCCCAGCTTCCCCAGAAAATCCTGGACCATCCGTCATTTCCCGCATAGGACCAGTCCACCACGACGCTGTCCCCGTAGGCCAGCGAGCCGATGATGTTGTCGGCCTTTTCGGGCGAACTGCGCACGTTGAGCGATTTGCCGTTGCTGGTTTTGACATACATCACGCTGCTTCCATCAGCAAACGCTTCGCAAACGGAAGCCGTCAGCAGCAGGAGAATCAGCGCCGCCGCAAGAAATCTCTTCATATTTTTCCCTCCGTTACAGCCGTTGTTTTTGTTTCAGGGACGGGCCTTATTTTTGAGGTTCCATCTTTTTGACGATAATCAGCTCCGCCTGCGTTCCGCGGATGGCGACCTTCACATCGTCCGCCACGTGGGTGACGACGGATTTTTCCAGCTCATCCCACATTTCCCGGGCCTTCTCGTCTCTGACGGCCTGGACGCGCAGTTCATCCTGGTACGACGCCATGGACCAATCCCAGTTCAGGGTGGTGCCGGTGGTTTCGGCCATCATTTCGCTGTGGTACAGCGGAAGCCCGGGCACGTCCGCGCCCTGGTCGAAGAAGTCCCGCAGCCGGCCCATCAGGCCCCGGGCCGCTTCATTCTTGCCGGAGGTAGACGCCGCCAGCAGGTGTTCCCGCTTGTCCACGTTCATCCGCGTGCTGACGCGCAGATGCAGCTGAAACACGCCGCCGTCGTCCTCAATCCAGAATTTACCTTCCTTTTCCCCGGTGATGGAGCGCATCATGCCCATCATTTCTTCCGTCAGCAGGCGCAGATGCAGCGCGTTCTTTCCGGTCAGGCCCTTGTAAGCCGCCACCTTCTCCGCCTGTGCCAGCGCCGTTTCAATCTGGTTTCCGTTGCTTGACACCACAATCACGTCTGTTTTCATGCTGTCCCTCACGCAATATCAAGGATATCGGCGAAGCCCGTCACTTCAAACACTTCCGCCACAATTTCGTTGACGTTCGTCACCTTCATGCCGCCCTTGGCGACCATCATCTTGTGCGCGGACAGAAGCACCCGCAGCCCGGCGGAAGAAATGTAGTCCAGCTTGCTGAAATCCAGGATCAGGCGCTCCGCGCCGTCCAGGGATTCCTTCAGTTCTTTTTCAAGTTCGGGCGCCGTCACGGTGTCCAGCCGCCCTTCCAGGGCCAGGGTCAGTTCCGTTCCATTCACGGTTTTGCTGATCGTCATGATCGTTTCCTCCTGTCATCATTGTGTTTATTCAAGCGCAAAAGCGCATGTCAACCATGTACAAATGATTATACCACAGCCTGTCCAGCAGATGTCCAGCAAAAAGTTTTCCGTACGCTTATTTTGTGTCCATGATGATTATACCATTTTTTTACGCTCATGGCAAGTAAGAGATCAGCCCATTTGTCCGCCCCCCGCAATTTATTTTTTCGACTTTCGGTCGAAAAACTCTTGACAGCCCTTCGCCGCTGTGATAGGATAATAACCGACCGATGGTCGAAAAAAGGAGGCCGAGGATGAAAAAAGGCGAGCGAAGAAAGCGGGAGCTGCTGGAAATCGCGTACAGGATGTTCATTGCCCGGGGATACGAAAACACCAGCGTGGACGACATTATCGCGGAAGCGGGCATCGCCAAGGGCACGTATTACTATCACTTTGAGAGCAAGGAACAGACGCTGGAGGAAGTGATCGGCATGATGATCGAGCAGGAAACCGAAGCGGCAAAGCAGGTCTTGCAGGCGGACATCCCGGTGCCCCAGAAGATCGTTGGCATCATCGCGTCCCTCCGCCCCCGGCAGGAGGAGCAGCCCATCGAAGGCGCGCTGATGCGGCCCGAGAATCTCATCATGCACAGCAAAATCAAGCGCAGGCTGATAGAGACTGTGGTGCCGCTTTTGTCGGAAGCGGTGGAACAGGGCATCGCGCAGGGCATTTTTTCCTGCGACTGCATCCCGGAGCGGGTCAGGATGCTGATGACCGTCAGCAGCGAAACCTTCGACGAGGGGCGCTTTTCCCAGCGGGACGTGGCGGTGTTCATCGACATGACCGAAAAGCTGCTGGGCGCGAAGCCGGGTACCATGGGCTTTATCCGGGAACTGATTCGCTGAAAGGAAAGGAACGATGAAAAGCAACTTTAAAAAATTCCTGCTCCTGTGGACGGGGGAACTGATTTCCTCCATCGGCGGCGGGCTGACCAGCTTCGGGCTGGGCGTGTACATCTTCCAGCAGACGGGCAGCGCGGCCAGCATGGCGCTGGTGACGCTGCTGGGCTTCCTGCCGACGCTGCTGCTGTCAGTGCCCGCCGGGGTGTTAGCCGACCGCTACGACCGGCGGCTGCTCATGATGATCGGGGACGGCTGCTCGGCCTTAGGCATCATCTACATCCTCATCTGCATGATGAACGGCGGCGCGTCCCTGGCGCAGATCTGCGTCGGCGTGTTCGTCAGCGCGGTGTTCTCGGCGCTGCTGGAGCCTTCCTTCCGCGCCACCATCACCGATTTGCTGACCAAGGAGGAATACTCCAAGGCCAGTGGCCTGGTGTCCCTGGCGGGCAGCGCCCGGTACCTATTCTCCCCCATCATCGCGGGCTTCCTGCTCACGGTCAGCGATGTAAAGCTGCTACTCCTCATCGACATCTGCACTTTCTTCCTGACCGTCATCAGCGCCGCCGTCGTTCGCAGGGGCATCGGGGCGAAAGCGGCGGAAAAGAAAGAAGCCTTCCTGCAGAGCATGAAGGAAGGCTGGAAGGTGCTTTGCGCAAAGAAGGGCGTGCTGATGCTCGTGGCGGTGTCCTCCGGCATCACGCTGTTTCTGGGCATGTTCCAAATCCTGGCGGAACCGCTGGTACTCTCCTTCGCGGACGCGAAAACCTTAGGCGTCACGGAAACGGTCTGCGCCTGCGGGATGCTGGTGAGCGGCCTCATTCTGGGCGTCAAAGGTCTGAAAGGGCATTACGTGGACATCATGGGCGCGGCGCTGATCGGGGCCGGGCTGTTCATGGCGGGCTTCGGGCTGTTTGAAAACATCGTGCCCATCTGCGTGTTCGGGCTGCTGTTCTTCGCGGCGCTGCCCTTCGCCAACAACTGCCTGGATTACCTGATCCGCACCAACATCCCCGATGAGGCCCAGGGCCGGGTCTGGGGCCTCATCGGCTTCCTGTCCCAGAGTGGATACGTAGTAGCCTACGCCGTTTCCGGCGCGGCGGCGGACGCGCTGGGCAAAATCAGCGGACGCGGCGTCGGGCGGGGCGCGGCCCTGGTGGTCATCATCGCGGGCCTGTGCCTTTCGGCGACGGCGCTGCTGATACTGGTTTCAAAGAGCATCAAAGCATTGGAATACAATCAGGAGGCGTGAAAAAACGAGCAAGGCAAAAGAAACCTACAAATACAGGCCGGTGCTGTTCTTTGCCCTGGCGTATCTGTTCACCTGGATCTTCTGGGTCCCGGCGATCTTCGTATCGGAGGATGTGGGCGCGGGACTCATGGTCATCGGGCTCATCGCCCCGGCCGTCGTGTCCACGGTGTTTGTGCTGGTGTCCGGGTCGGATGTTTTAAAACAGGATCTGAAAAACAAGCTCATCGGGTTCTACAAGGTCAAATGGCGGAACGTTTTCTGGGCTGTGATCATCTTCGCGGGGATTGTTGTCTGCTCCATCCTGCTGTCCCTCGCCTTCGGCCAGTCGCTGGATCAGTTTTCCTTTGCCGAGGATTTCTCCTTCACCGGCGTGGGCGTCGGCAGCGCGCTGATCACCATCACGCTGGCCTCCATCATTGAGGAAGTCGGCTGGAAGGGCTACTGCGAGGACTCCATCGGCAACTACATGAACTGGTTCTGGGAGTCCATGGTGTTCGGCACGCTGTGGTCGTTCTGGCATTTCCCGCTGATTTTCATCAAAGGCACCTACCAAGCCGGGCTGATGGTGAATTCCCTGTACGTGGTCAACTTCTTTATCAGCGGCATTCCCCTGGGCTTCATTATCACCTGGGTGTACCTGGTCAGCGACCGTTCCATCCTGGCCTGCATGATCTTCCATCTGTTCGTCAACTTCATGCAGGAGAAAATCGCCATGACGCCGGAAACGAAGTGCGTGGAAACCATCGTCGTGACCGTGGCTGCCGCGGTCATCGTGCTGGCCAACAAGGATCTGTTCTTTGAAACCCGGCACGTGGGCAGGCTGCTGGAAACGCTCTCCGGCGGGCAGGAAGAAAGAAGCTGATTCCCGAAAGCGTCCCGGCGTTACAGCACAAACGCCAGCATGTTCAGCACGTCCATATAGTCGTCCGCCTCATACGCGATCTCGTAAGGCCCCGTCTGCTTTACGCCGGGATAGGCGGCGGCGAGGCGGGCGGAGGGATGCTTTTTGAAGCTGATCTCCACCCGGAAATGGTCGGGCAGGGGGAACATGCAGTCCTTGGCGTCCTTGCGCATGGCGCGTTCGGCGGCTTCGCGGATGAGGCGCAGGGCTTTGTTGGGATGGATGGAAATGGAGCCTCTCCCCCGGCCTTCGCTGACGGCCACGGTTTCGATGTTGGGATTCATCCCTTTCATCCAGTCGCACAGCCCCTTGTCCCCTGTCACCAGGCGCACAGGCACGCCCATGTACGCGGCGGTCAGGCTGTTGATCATCAGCTCGGGCGCAATCACGCCATTGATGCGCACAAAATTGTTGTTTAAATTCATCGTGTGGGAAAGCGGATTGGTGTCCATGCCGGCGGCGGAGTGGTAGCCGGTGAAGAACACGCCGTCATACCCCGGCTCCAGCCCGCTCATCATGCTGAACACGTCGCTGCCCCAGCCCCGGAACAGGCGCGTTTCCTCCGGCAGCAGGGAGGGAATCAGGTTGCAGGCGCTGTCGTGCGCGTCTTTGATCAGGATGTCGTCAGCCCCCGCGGCCATGGCCCCTTCGCAGGCAGCCTTCACTTCTTTGGTCATCTGCTCGGCAAAGTAAGGATACCGGGAATGCCCGTTCTCCGTTTCGTCCCACAGGGTGATGCCCGTCGTGCCTTCGATGTCGGCGGAAATAAACAGCTTCATAGCGTCCCTTCCTTTCTGTTACGCCAGAACCAATTCCACAATTTCATCCGGCTCAATGACCAGGCGCCTCGCTCCGTTGGCGATCAGTTCTTCCCGCGGGCGGTAGCCCCAGAGCACGCCGATGGTTTCCATCCCGGCGGCGTTGCCGCACTTCATATCCGTGCTGGTATCGCCCACGTACCAGCAGCCGCCGGGCTCCATGCCCAGCTGCGCCGCAATCAGCAAGGCCGCAGCTGGGTCGGGCTTGAGGGGCACGCCCTCTGTGCGCCCGCGGATGACGGAAAAACGCACGTCCGGGAAATAATGCCCCAGCACCCGTTCGGCGTCGGCCTGGTCCTTGTTGGTGAGCACGCACACGTCCACGCCGTTTTCGCACAGGGTTTTCAGCATTTCCGGCACGCCCCGGAACACCCTGCTGTTCACCTGGTTGTTCACGGAATAATCAGCCTTGTACGCTTCCAGCACCTGCTGATAAAGCTCCGTATGTTCTCCGACGCAGCGCTCGGTCAGCTTCAATACGCCGTTTCCGACCTTGTATTTATACGCGCTTTCCTCAAACGTCGGCAGGCCGAACTTTTTCAGCGAACGGTTCATGGCCGCGGCAATGTCCGGCAAGGAATGAATCAGCGTACCGTCCAGATCAAAGATGACGCATCTTTTCATGTTCATTGCTCCTTCCTCTTCCCCTGAATTGTAGCACAGGAATGCTTTTTGCGCAAGGCGGGCATGATAGGCAGGGGAGGAATGAACATGAAAAGACTGAAAAAAACCGGTTCCCTGCACGGCTTTCTGCTCACCGTCTGCGCCGTGGCGCTGGCGGTGGGCCTGATGACGGAAACCGCGAAAGCGCCGGAGCTGGAAGCGCCGACACTGAGCGCCACACAGCCGCCCGCTGTCGGCGCGGCGGAGCAGGGCGCGAAAGTCGCCGCGGCCTGCGAAATCATCCAGACCATGGCCTTTACCCGCTGCGGCCACAGCGTGACCCGCCGCGTCCAAGCCCCGGAAGCCCTGGCCGGGGCGGACTTTGCGGCGGTGCAGGATTACTACAGCCTGTGGCAGATCGAAAGCTTCGCCCCGGAGCGCATCGATATGCGCCGGGAAATCCCGCTTTTCTGCCCCATCCATACGGTGGCGGGCGTGAACGAAGCGGGAGACGTGGTGCTGCTGCGCAACATGTACGGCGACGGCATGGCCGTGGTGAAGGATCTGGGGCGCTCCCTGGACGGCTTTGCCCCGGAAGCCCGCGAAGCGCTTCTGCTGGGCGTGGGCTTTGACACCGAACAGGACGCGGAAGCCTGGCTGCGGGAGCATTGACAGGAGCGGAAAAAGCCGATATAATTTCCCTGTGAATCATTGATCCCAGGGAGGCTGCCATGCCGCAGAACCGAACTTACAGTCGGCGGAACCGCCGCTCTCCATACGTATTCATCGCGTTGCTGCTGATATTGCTCACCGCGGCGCTGATCCTCGGCGCACGGGCCATGAACGCCTGGAAGGTGTATGAGGCGGAAGCCGCCGTGACCCCTGTCCCCACCGCCACCGTGGCGCCTATCAGCGTGACGCCCGACCCCTTCCGCGTAACGCCCGCGCCCACGTCCCCGCCTACGCCCGCGCCCTCCCCCACGCCGGGGCTGCTGAACAGCGGCTCCAAGGGAGACGAGGTGCGGCGGCTGCAAGTGCGCTTGCAGGACCTGGGCTACTATCACGGCAGCATTGACGGGGATTACGGCACCGGCACCAAGACCGCCGTGCAGACCTTTCAGAAAATCAACGGCCTGGATGCCGACGGCATCGCCGGGCAATTGACCCAGACCCTGCTGTTCTCCGACCAGGCGCTGCCCGCGCCCGGGCCGGTGGACGTGCTGGAAGGGGACATCCCGCTGCTGGTCAACAGCGCCAACGCCCTGCCCGACGGCTTTGAGCCCGCCGACCTGGTGAAGGTCAAGGACGTTGTCGGCAGCCTGATGACCTACGAAAGCAACAGCGCCCAGGCTGTGCGGGAAGCCGCCGAAGCGCTGAAGGCCATGATCCAGGCCGCGGTCAACGACGGCTATAAGCCCTGGAAGCTGCGGGAAGCCTACCGCACCATCGCCGACCAGAAGCGCATTTTCAACAACCGGGTGAACAAATACATGGACGAAAGCAATCTCACCCGCGCCCAGGCCACCGCCCGCGCCCGCCAGTCCGTGGCCGACCCCGGCTGCAGCGAGCACCACACCGGCCTGGCCTTCGACCTGAACGTGCCCGGGGAAGCCTTCGGCGATACCGCGCAATACCTCTGGCTCAAGCAGCACTGCTGGGACTACGGGTTCATCATGCGCTATACCGATGAAAAGTCCGACATCACCGGCATTACCGGCGAGGAATGGCACGTGCGCTACGTGGGCGTGGAGCACAGCCGGAAGATGCGGGATCTGGACTACTGCCTGGAAGAATATGTGGAATGGCTGAAGAAGCAGTGAGCGGAGGTACGAAATGGATCAAAAAAAGTGGGCTTTGGACGCGCGGCAGGCGTCATATCAGTTAGCGGTCTTATCCCCGGAAGAGAGGAACGCGGCGCTGCGGGGAATAAAGGACGCCCTGAAAAAGCACAGGGAAACCATCTTCGCCCAGAACGCTCTGGACATGGCCCAGGCGGAAGAAGAACACCTGGCTATGCCGCTGCTCAAGCGCCTGAAATTTGACGAAGCGAAGCTGGCGGACGTGCTCTCCGGCTTAGATTCTTTGATCGCCCTGCCGGACCCGCTGGGCAGAATCACCCTGGCCCGGGAGCTGACGCCGGGGCTGAACCTGTACCGCGTCGCCTGCCCCATCGGGGTCATCGGCGTGGTGTTCGAGTCCCGGCCCGACGCGCTGGTGCAGATCGCCGGGCTGTGCCTGAAAAGCGGCAACGCCGCGCTGCTCAAGGGCGGGCGGGAAGCCCTGCGCACCAACCGGGCTTTGATGGCAGCCATGCAGGAGGGCGCGAAGGACATCCTGCCGCCCGGCTGGGCCGCGCTGCTGGAGACCCGGGACGACGTAAACGACATGCTGTCCCAGGACGAATCCATCGACCTGATCATTCCCCGGGGCAGCAACGCCTTTGTGAAGTACATCATGGAGCACACCGCCATCCCCGTGATGGGCCACGCGGAAGGCCTGTGCCACACCTACGTGGACGCCTCCGCCGACGTGGACATGGCGGTGAAGGTGGCCGTGGACGCCAAGACCCAGGCCCTGGCCGTCTGCAACGCCACGGAAACCCTGCTGGTGCATCAGGACATTGCCGCAGCCTTCCTGCCCCCATGCGCCGAGGCGCTCAAGGCCAGGGGCGTGGAGCTGCGCGGCGACGAACGGACGCGGGCCATCATTCCCTGCCAGCCCGCCACCGACGCGGACTGGGACACCGAATACCTGGATGCCATTCTGTCCATCAAGATTGTGGATTCTATCGAAGAAGCCATCGCCCACATCAACCGCCACGGCTCCCACCACACCGACGCGATTTTAGCCCAGGACGAACAGGCGCAGCGGCGCTTTCTCTCCGGCGTGGACAGCGCCGGGGTGTACGTGAACTGCTCCACCCGCTTTGCCGACGGCTTCCGCTACGGCTTCGGGGCCGAGGTGGGCATCGCCACCGGCAAGCTCCACGCCCGCGGCCCGGTGGGCGTGGAAGGGCTGTGCACCTATAAGTATCAGCTCATCGGCTCCGGCCAGACCGTGGCGGAAACCGTCAACGGCACGATTACTTATACACACAAAGATTTATAATTTCATAAAAAAGCGGCTGCCCCAAAGCGGGACAGCCGTTTTTGCATGTCATGGATTACTTGCTGTCGCACTTCTCCAGCATCGCGGAGAAGGCCAGCAGCAGGGCGGAGCTGAGGAGCACGCCGCCGCAGATGTCCGTCAGCCAATGCACGCCGGAGCCCAGGCGGAACGCCGTACCCAGGATGATGAGCACCGCGCACACCACGCGAACCAGCAGCGCCCGCTGGGGATTCTTGATATACCGCCCGGCCATCATTGCCGCGCTGCCCAGGATGGTAAAGAACAGCAGGGTATGGGTGGAGGGGAACGAAGCCTCCGGCCCGGTTTTGTCGGGCAGGATGATGGGCCGGTAGTTCACGATGAATGTTTCAAACAGCACATACAGCACCGCCACCGCCGCGTACAGCCCGGCCAGCAGCAAGATGGCTTTATCCACCTTTTTCAGGCTCCTGCGCTGAATCAGCTGCACAAGGCCGAACAGGCCGAAGCCCGCCGCCAGCAGCAGCGTCAAATATCCCAAATATTTTGTAATTTTGTACAGCCCCATGTTCACGCCCACCGCATTATGCACGGCCTGGTTCAGATGGGACAAGCCGATCTTGGTTCCCTCCGGCCCGATGGCCGCCACGTCCACAGTGCTGACCACGACGATCAGCGCGATAAAAAGCATAAAGCACAGAGCGGATAACGCCAGTTTCTTTTTCATCCGGTTTTCTTCCTCGCTTTCCGTTTGCCGCGCCAGCGGCCCGTCTATTATACTACCAAACATTGCCAGATGCAAGAGGTCATTCTCCCGCCAGCGCGCTGAAGCCTTCGCCCAGGGTTTCGTGGGTGTCGGTGATGAACATGAACGCCTTTTCGTCCTCCTGCCGCACGATCTTTTTCAGCGGAATGACCTCCCGCTGGGACACGACGCTGATGAGCAGGGTGCGCTCCCGGCCGCTGTACGCGCCGGTGCCGTTGACGACGGTGGCGCCGCGGTCCAGTTCCGCCATGATGCGCCGGGCAATATCCACCGCCCGGTTGGTGATGATGAAGCACGCCTTGGCCGATCCGAAGCCCGCCAGCACCAGGTCCACGGCTTTCGCGTTGACGAAAATGCAGATCAGCGCGTACAGGGCGGCCCGGGCGCTCATGGTGAACGCGGCGCAGAGGATCACCGCGCAGTCGATCATAAACAGGAAAGCGCCCACCGTCACAACGGGGAATTTCTTGTGCACCATCCGGGCCGCCATGTCCGACCCGCCGGTGGTGGCCCCGCCGCGCATGATCAGGCCCAGGCCCACGCCCAGCACCAGCGCGCCGTACACGGTGCCCAGCAGGATGTCGTCGGTCAGCGGCGGCAGCTGGATCAGGTCGATGCAGGCGGAGAAGAGCAGCGTCGCCACTAAGGAACGGAACGCGAACACCCGGCCCATGGCCTTATATCCGATCACGAACAAAGGCAGGTTCAGCGCCATGCTGGTCACGCCCACGGGCCAGCCCCAGAGATAATTAAAAATCGTGGCAATGCCCGTCAGCCCGCCCGGGGCGATGTTGTTGGGCACCAGGAACAGCGGGTACGCCGCGCCGCCAATCACGCAGCCCAGCGCGATTTCAAGATATGCCACCAATCGCTCGTTTTTTAACCGCGCTCCGATCAAAGACAGCTTCAAAAAAATTCCCCTCCAAAAAGTGTGGTTTCATTGTATTCTTCCAGGCCGGCCGAAATTCCTGCCTGCGGGCAGAAAAAGGGGGCTACTGCTCCTGTCTTGCTTTCAAATCTTCATAGGCCCGCAGCTTTTCGGAAAAGAAGTTCAGCTTCCAGGTGACCTTCTCTAAGTATTTCTGCATTTCGTTCATCCGCTGGATCACGCTCTCCCGGTGCTCCCGCAAAAGTTCCACCCGCTCCCTGAGAGTTTCGTCGCCCTGGCGGGTCAGCCGCACGAAGCGGGTGATCTCCTGGAGCGACATGCCCGTGTTTTTCAGGCAGCAAATCAGTCCCAGGGCTTCCAGGTCCTCATCCGTATACTGGCGGAAGCCGCCGGGGGTGCGGCTCACGGGCGAAAGCAGGCCTTCCTTTTCATAGTACCGCAGCGTGTGGGTGGACAGGCCGGTTCTGCCGCTCACGTCCTGAATGGAATACATCAAATTTTCCTCCTGTCGACTATTGACTTAGAGTAAACTTTAAGGTTTACAATGATTATACAAAAAAAGAAATCCCCTGTCAACCGGTATTTTACGATCAAGGGAGGAACAGATGATGAGTGAACTGGAACACCGCCGCGGCACGGCAAGCCTGCGCATCCTGAACCCGGACGGCACGCCCGCGGCGCACCGCGCGGTGCGCGTCGACCAGGTATCCCACCGGTTTTTGTTCGGCTGCGGCGCGTTCGACGCCATCGCGATGAACTTCGTGAAGGAAGCGGACAAGAAAGCGGCGCTGGCCCGGCGCATGGAAAAATGGCTGGGCCTGTTCAACTACGGCACCCTTCCCTTCTACTGGGGCCGGTATGAGCCCGTGGAAGGGAAAACCGCCTACGCCGAAACCATGGCAGCGGCGAAATGGCTGCGGGAAAAGGGCGTACAGGTGAAGGGCCATCCCCTGTGCTGGCACACGGTCTGCGCGCCCTGGCTGATGCAGTACAGCAACGAAGAAATCCTGCGCCGTCAAATCGAGCGCATCCACCGGGACGTGAGCGCCTACAAAGGCGTGGTGGATATGTGGGACGTGATCAACGAAGTGGTGATCATGCCGGTGTTCGATAAGTACGACAACGCGATCACCCGCATCTGCAAGGATGTGGGCCGCATCAAACTGGTCAGGGAAGTGTTCGCCGCGGCGAAGGAGAGCAACCCGGACGCCGTGCTGCTCATCAACGATTTCAACACCAGCGTGTCCTATGAAATTCTATTGGAAGGGCTGCTGGAAGCGGGCGTGCCCATCAGCGCCATCGGCATCCAGAGCCACCAGCACCAGGGCTATTGGGGCCTGGACAAGCTTAACGACGTGCTGGAACGCTTCTCCCGCTTCGGCCTGCCCCTCCACTTTACGGAAAACACGCTGATTTCCGGCGAGCTCATGCCCGCCTATATCGAGGATCTCAACGACTGGCAGGTGGATGCCTGGCCCAGCACGCCGCAAGGCGAGGAACGCCAGGCCCGGGAAATCACGGAAATGTATGCCACCCTGTTCGCCCATCCGCTGGTGGAGGCCATCACCTCCTGGGACTTCATCGACGGCGGCTGGCTGAAAGCGCCGTCGGGCATCGTGCGGGCGGACGGCAGCGAGAAGCCCGCCTTCCACGCGCTGAAGGAGTTGATTCACGGGGCCTGGGAAACCCACGAAACCGTGACCGCCGATGCGGAGGGCAGCCTCTCCTTCACGGGCTTCAAGGGCAATTACACCCTGCGCACGGACGCCGGGCAGGCCGACCTGGCCCTGGACGGCGACGTGGCCGGAACGCTGCAACTGTCCGAATAACGCCTCGGAAAGCGCCATCCCAACGGGCGAGGGAAGAAACGCAATCTTCCCCCGCCCGCTCTTTTGCGCCCAGCCGAGGAACTGCCGTCACGCAAAGGCTTGTGTTTTCCCGCCGTTTCAGTTATAATACAGGATGGTAAACTGTTTGAAGGGAGAAAAACAATTGGGCATCCTTTCCAGCCTGCAAAGCGACCCTCGCGGGACGCTGATCATCCTGCTGTACAACATCCCGGCGGTACTGATTGCCCTGACGCTGCACGAGCTGGCCCACGGCTACGTGGCCCTGCGCTGCGGGGACCCGACGGCCCAGATGATGGGGCGGCTGAGCTTTAACCCGCTCAAGCACCTGGATCCCATCGGTACGCTGTTCATGTTCCTGTTCGGCTTCGGCTGGGCCAAGCCGGTGCCGGTGAATCCGAGGAACTATAAGAACTTCCGCCGGGACGACATCCTGGTGTCCCTGGCGGGCATCGTGATGAATCTGTGCCTGTTCCTGCTGGCCATGCTGCTAATGACCGGCGTGAATGAATTGTTGTGGAAGCCCGAATTATGGGAGCTGGGACAATTGTCCACGAATTCTCCGCTGCTGACCCGGCGGGATTTTCTGCGCTTTGACGGCTACAATTTTCTTTCCGTCCTCGCTGGAAAAAACATGATTTTCACCTCTGTCGCCGGGAATCAGGGCGTTTACGTGCTGGGCACCGGCAGCGACGCTTTTTCCTATTTCCTGCGCACGCCCTGGCTTTTGTACGTGCAGCGCTTCCTGATGTTTTTCGCCCGCATCAACCTGAGCCTGGCGGTGTTCAACCTGCTGCCCATCCCGCCCCTGGACGGCTACCATGTGGTGAACGACATTTTCCTCCGGGGCCGGCTGCACATTCCCGCCAAGGTGATCAATATCATCATGATCGGTATGATGATCCTGCTGTACTTCACCAGCTTCATTTCCACCGCCATCAGCACCGCGGTCTATACGGTGCAAGGCGCGGTGGTGAATGGGATACTTGCGGTGTTTGGACTTGGATAGTAACCATGTCATCCTGGGCGCAAGCGAACGCGTTCAGATGCGCTCAGGATGACAGAATGACGTACGCAAATATCATTCACTTTCTACTACCCACCTATGAATTATTAAGGGTGATACCATGCCTCTCACGCTCCATCTGAGCCAGTTTGAAGGGCCGCTGGACATGCTGCTCTTTCTGATTACCAAGGCGAAAATCGACATCAAGGACATCTTCGTGTCCGAGGTGACGGACCAGTACATCCAGTCGGTGCAAAGCGCCCCGGACCTGGACATGGACGACGCCAGCGCGTTTATCAACATGGCGGCGACGCTGCTGGAAATCAAGAGCCGTTCGCTGCTGCCCAAGCCCAAGCTGGAGGAGGGCGAGGAAGACCCGGAAGCGGCGCTGATCCGCCAATTGGAGGAATACCAGCGCTTCAAGGAAATCGCCCAGAACATGCAGGGGTTTGAGAAGGCGGCGGCGCTGATGTTTGAAAAGCTGCCGGAGGAATATCCCCTGCCCCCGCCCACGCTGGAATTAAAAAACCTGACCATGGAAGGGCTGCTGGCCGCCTTCGCCCGGGTGATGGCGCGGGTGAAGGAGGAGGGCGAGGAACCCATCCAGACCGCCCGGCGCATCGTGCGGGACGAGTTCACTGTGCCCCGGTGCAGCGCCCACATTCTGCGGCGGCTGAAAAAAGGGCCGGTCAAGTTTGACGAACTGTTTTCCCCCGCGCCCAGCCGGGACGAGGTGGTGACGCTGTTCCTGGCGCTGCTGGAATTGCTGCGCCTGGGCAGGGTATCCGCGGCGCAGGACGGGGTTTTCGGGGACATGGTGCTGGAAGCCCGGCAGGGGGAACCGGCGGAGGGAGATTTGCAAATCGATGGATACGAATGAGCTGGCCCACGTGATCGAGGCCATTCTGTTTGTGGCCGGGGAGCCGGTGAACCTGAAAGACCTGCAGCGGGCGCTGGAAGTGACCGAGGACGAAACCCGCCAGGCCATCGACGCCCTGGACAGCGACTATTCCTTCCACCGCCGGGGCATCACCCTGAAACGCTTTGGAGAGCATATCCAGCTTTCCACCCGCGCCGAGTACGCGCCCTATGTGGAGCGGCTTTTGCAGCCCATCCAGAAGCAGAGTTTAAGCCAGTCCGCCCTGGAAACCCTGGCCATCGTGGCCTACCGCCAGCCGGTGACGAAGCTGGAAATGGAGGCGGTGCGCGGCGTCAAGTGCGATTATTCCGTGCAGTCCCTGGTGAACAAGGGCCTCATCGAGGAAGTGGGCCGCAAGGAAGCCCTGGGCCGCCCCATCCTCTATGGCACGACCGACAAATTTCTTTCCCATTTCGGTCTCCACTCCCTGGACGATCTGCCCAAGCCCCCGGAGGAGGAAAACGCCGAGGCCGACGAAACCGACCCGTTGGTGCCTTAGGACGGGGAAGGGACGTGTTCTTTCTTGGAGCCCAAGAAAGAACCAAAGAAGGCGAATTTTATAAAGCGTGAAGCATATCGAATACAGCAAGGAGGAACTCACCATGAAACGAGTGATCTGGATCGTGCTGGACAGCGCAGGGGCCGGGGCTTTGCCGGACGCGGCGGCCTTCGGGGACGAGGGGGCCAACACCATCGGCCACATTGCCGAGCGGATGAAACTGAACATTCCCAACATGCTCTCCATGGGCCTGGGGCAATTGCCGGGGCTGAACCTGCCCCACGTTTACGGCGCGGGTGCCTATGGCCGGGCGCTGGAAAAATCCGCGGGCAAGGACACCACCACCGGCCACTGGGAGATGGCGGGCGTGACCGTGAAGCAGCCCTTCCCCCTGTACCCCGATGGCTTCCCCCAGGACGTGATGGACGCCTTTGAAGCCGCCATCGGCACAAAGACCCTGGGCAACAAGCCCGCCTCCGGCACGGAAATCCTGGACGAGCTGGGCGAGGAGCACATGAAAACGGGCTATCCCATCGTGTACACCTCCGGGGACAGCGTGTTCCAGATCGCCTGCCACGAGGACATTTACCCCATCGAAAAGCTGTACGAAATGTGCGAGATCGCCCGGAAGCAATTGCAGGGCCAGCACGGCGTGGGCCGGGTCATCGCCCGCCCCTTTATCGGCACTGGCAAGGGCCACTTCCAGCGCACCGGGCGGCGCAGGGACTTTTCCCTGAAACCCATTGCGCCTTCCGTGCTGGACGTGCTCAAGGAAGCGGGCTATGAAACCTTAGGCGTGGGCAAGATCGAGGACATCTTCGCCCACCAGGGTCTGACCGGCAGCAACCACGCCGCGGGCAACCCCGCCTGCGTGGACGCCACCATCGAATACATGAAGCGGGACTTTGACGGCCTGCTGTTCACCAACTTGGTGGACACCGATTCCATCTACGGCCACCGCCGCGACGTGGAAGGCTACGCCAAGGCGCTGGAATACTTTGACGCCCGGCTGCCGGAAATTCAGGAATTGATGGGCGAAAACGACCTGCTCATCATCACCGCCGACCACGGCTGCGACCCCACCTATAAGGGCACCGACCACACCCGGGAATACGCGCCGCTGCTGCTCTGGAAGAAGGGCATGGTGGGCCAGCATCCCATCGGCACGCGCGAGACCTTCGCCGACACCGCCGCCACCGTCTGCGATTTCTTCAGCCTGCCGGAGCGCTTCGGGGCGAAATCTTACCTGCACGAGATCGAAGCGGGCTGCGAGGAGGAAATGCGCCGCATCCAGCGGGCCGCGGACAAAGTGGAAACGGAGCTTGGCCGGGCGGACATCGCCATCGTGCTGGGCAGCGGCCTGGGCGATTTCGGCAACGACCTGACCGACACGAAGGAGCTTTCTTACGCTGAGATTCCCGGCTTCCCCAAGGCCACCGTGCCGGGCCACGCGGGCAAGTTCATTATGGGGAACCTGGCGGGCAAGCGGGTGCTGCTCATGAGTGGCCGCTTCCACAGCTATGAGGGCCATCCCATGCAGGACGTGGTGATGCCCGTGCGGGTGATGGCGCGCTTAGGCGTCAAGGCCCTGATCCTCACCAACGCGGCGGGCGGTGTGAACTACGATTACCGCGCCGGCGTGCTCATGCTCATTTCCGATTTTATCAATATGACCGGCAAGAATCCCCTCATCGGCCCCAACCTGGACGCCTTCGGCCCCCGCTTCCCCGACATGACCGAGGCCTTTGACCGTTCACTGCGGGAGCTGTGCATGCATGCCGCCCGGGAACTGGACATCGACCTGCGCCGGGGCGTGTACTGCTGGATGAACGGCCCCGCCTACGAGACCCCCGCCGAGGTGCGCATGGCCCGCACCCTGGGCGCGGACGCCGTGGGCATGTCCACCGTGCCGGAAACCATCGCCGCCGTGCATGCGGGCATCAAGGTGCTGGGCATCAGCTGCATCACCAACATGGCCGCGGGCGTGCTCATGCAGCCCATCAACCACGAAGAAGTGATGGAAATGGGCCGCCAGATGCGCGGAGAGTTCGCCGTCCTGCTGACCCGGCTGGTGAGCAAGCTGTAATCATAATAAAATAAAGACAGCATATCTTATCCGTAAAAGACGCTTCACGGAGGTGAAAGGATATGCTGTCTTTTTTGTTTTGGCTGCTCAAGGACGCGCTGTTCTTCTTCGGCATCGTCAGCGGGCGAAACAGCTTTCCCCGTCCCCTCACGCGGGAGGAGGAGCAGAAAGCCATTGCCGCCATGCGGGCGGGAAACCCGGAAGCCCGCCAGAAGCTGATCGAGCATAACCTGCGCCTGGTTTCGCATATCGCCCGCAAATACACCGTTCCCGGCTTCACCTCGGAAGACCTGGTGTCCGTGGGCGCCCTCGGCCTGGTCAAGGCCGTGGACACTTACAGGCCCGAGTCCGGCGCCGCGCTTTCGTCCTACGCGGCCCGGTGCATCGAGAACGAAGTGCTCATGCTGCTCCGGGCCTCCAAGAAGCGACGGGGCGACGTGAGCCTGTCCGAGCCCGTAGGCACCGACGGCGAGGGCAACGACATTTCCTTTATGGACATTCTGGGCACCGACGCGGGCTTTGTGGAGGACGAAGCCGTCCGCCGCGTGATGATGCAGCGGGCGCTGAAAGCGGTGAAGGCGCTGCCCAAAAAGGAACGCATGATCATCGAAATGCGCTACGGCCTGCTGGACGGCGTGATGCATCCCCAGCACGAGGCCGCCGCCGCCTTGGGGATTTCCCGAAGCTATGTGTCCCGCATCGAGAAGCACGCCCTGAAATTGCTGCGCGCACAGATGGAAGTGAGTGAGGAGTGAGGAGTATGAAAGCAAGCCCCGCAGGCTGCGCAACAATTTCTTTTCATTTTGGCTTGACTGTGGTATACTGAATTGAATATTTCTGCCGGGCGGTCCGGCTGACGAGGTGATTGTATGCGGGAAACCCTGCTGGCCGTGGACGGCAACAGCTTGATGCATCGGGCGTTCCACGCCCTGCCGCTGCTGGATGTGGACGGGATATACACCAATGCGGCGCACGGTTTTTTATCCATGCTGCTGAAAGCCGTGCAGGAGGTGTCGCCGCGGTATATCGCCGTGGCCTTTGACCTGCCCTCCCCCACCTTCCGCCACACCGCTTACGCGGATTACAAGGCGGGCCGCCGGGCCATGCCGGAGGAGCTGCGCCCCCAGTTCCCGCTGATCAAGGAAATCCTTTCCGATATGAAGCTGGGGGTGCTGACCTCCGAGGGCTACGAGGCCGACGATATTTTGGGTACGCTGTCCGTCAAGTGCCGGGAAAACGGCCTGGACTGCGTGCTGCTCACCGGCGACCGGGACGCGCTGCAATTGATCGGCGGCGGGACGAAGGTGCTGTTCACCCGCAAGGGCATCACGGAAAGCACCCTGTTCGACGCCGCGGGCGTGAAGGAATATTTCGGCGTGACGCCCGAGCAGGTGACGGACTGGAAGGGCCTCATGGGCGACGCCAGTGACAACATCCCCGGCATCCCCGGCGTGGGTGAAAAGACCGCGCTCAAGCTGCTGAACGAATACGGCACCCTGGAAAACGTGCTGGCCCACGGCGGCGAGATCAAGGGCAAGCTGGGCGAAAAGGTGCGGGACAACGCGGATTTGGCGAAGTTCAGCAAGGATTTGGCCACCATCCGCCCCACCGCGCCGATTGATTTTGACCTGCGCGCCTTCGACGTGTCCCGCATGGCGGACGGCCTGCCGACGCTTCGGAAGTACAAGCTGAACGGCATCGCGGAACGGCTGGGCAAATTGGCTCCCGGAACCGCGGAACCCGCCGCCGAGGAAGCGGAGGAAGCAGCGGAATTTGCCTTGGAAACCCTGCGCACGGCGGATGAAATCGCCGGGTTCCTGCGTTCCATTCAGGGACAGAAAGCGGCGCTCCACGTGACGCCCACCCGCATGACCGTCGCCGGGCCGGGGAAGCTGGGCGAAATTCAATTGCAGCAGGACATGCTGTCGGAAGGACTGCTGCCCGACGAAGCCTGGCAGGCGCTGACGCCGCTGCTTGCCGAAAAACTGTACGTGCACGACGGGAAAGCTCTGCTGCATACACTGGCGGATCGGGGCCTGCCCCTGCCGTCCTTCGCCTGGGACACCATGCTGGGGGCGTACCTGCACAACCCGCAGGAAAAGTCCTACGCGCTTTCCCAGTTCGCCCGGGAGGACGCCGCGGGCGTGCTGACCCTGGCGGAAAAGCAGCAGAAGCAATTGGCGCAGGAGGGCATGGCCGCGCTGATGCGGGATATTGAAATGCCGCTTTTGTACGTGCTCTTTGACATGGAGCAGGCGGGCTTCCAGGTGGACGGGGACGTGCTGCGGGAGCTGGGAAAAGAATTTACTCAGCAGGCGGAGGAGCTCAAGGAAGAAGTGTACAGGCTCACCGGGGTGTCCGGCTTCAACCTGAACAGCACCCAGCAATTGGGCAAGGTGTTGTTTGAAACCCTGGGCCTGCCCCACGGTAAAAAGAACCAGCGGGGCTACTCCACCGACGCGGAAACGCTGGAAAAGCTGGCGGACTTGCACCCCTGCATTCCTTCCATATTAAAGTACCGCCAGGTGGTGAAGTTGAACAGCACCTACATCGACGCGCTGCTTCGCAAGATGGACGCAACCGGTCGGGTGCATACCTCCTTCGACCAGACCGGCACCGCCACGGGCCGCATATCTTCCAGCGAACCGAACCTGCAGAACATCCCCGTGCGCACGGAAATGGGCCGGGAGATCCGCAAGGCGTTCGTGACGAAGCCCGGCTGCGTGTTGGCCGACGCGGACTACAGCCAGATCGAGCTGCGGGTGATGGCCCACTTCTCCGGCGACCCTGCCATGGTGGACGCCTTCCGGAAGGGCCAGGACGTGCACACCCGCACGGCGGCGGAGGTCTACGGCGTGCCCATGGAGCAGGTGACGAAGGAGATGCGCTCCAGCGCCAAGGCGGTGAACTTCGGCCTGGTGTACGGCATCAGCGAATTCGGCCTTGCCCGGAACATCGGCGTCAGCCGCAAGCGGGCCGGGGAGTTCATCGCCCGGTATTTCGACCGCTATCCCGGGGTGAAGCGCTTCATGGACGAGGCGGTGAAGGCGGGCTACGACCAGGGCTACGCCGTCACCATGATGGGCCGCAGGCGGCAGCTGCCCGAGCTCAAAGCCTCCAACGCCAACACCCGCAGCTTCGGCGAGCGCGCCGCCATGAACACGCCGGTGCAGGGGACGGCGGCGGACATCATCAAGCTGGCCATGGTGCGGGTGCACGACGCGCTGAAACGGGAGGGCTTGCAGGCCCGGCTGATTTTGCAGGTGCACGACGAACTGCTGATCGAAGCGCCGAAGGAAGAGGAAGAAACCGTCTGCCGTATTTTGCGGGAGTGCATGGAGCAGGTGTATACCCTGTCCGTCCCGCTGGTGGCGGAGGTCAAGACCGGGCAGAGCTGGTTTGAGACCAAGTAATCCATAAAGGTGGAAACATGAGCAACTACGTGATCGGCCTGACCGGGGGCATTGCCTGCGGGAAGAGCAATTTATCCAAAGCCTTGAAGGAGCACGGCGTGCCGGTGGTGGACGCGGACGAGATTTCCCATGCCCTGACCGCTAAGGGCGGGGCGGCGCTGCCTTGTATCCGGGAACGGTTCGGGGATAAAGTGTTCGACGGGGACGAGCTCAACCGCCGGGCGCTATCCGACATTGTGTTCAGCGACCCCGCGGCGCGGGACGCCCTGAACGCCATTCTGCATCCCATGGTGCTGTCCGAGATCCGCCGCCAGCTGGACGAAACCGACGGCCCGGCGGTAATGGACGTGCCGCTGCTGTACGAGGTGGGCATGGATTCCTGGTGCCAGGAAATCTGGTGCGCCTATGTGCCGCAGAAGGAGCAGGTGCGCCGGGTGCGCAGGCGGGGAGCCATCACCTGGAAGGAAGCCCTGCGCCG
The DNA here is from genome assembly GCA_902795275.1 of uncultured Eubacteriales bacterium. Classification (GTDB taxonomy): domain Bacteria; phylum Bacillota; class Clostridia; order Christensenellales; family Aristaeellaceae; genus RUG563. The sequence goes on from CADBKQ010000003.1 coordinate 142,763, forward strand.
CATTCATTCCCAGATGCCGGTGATGGAAAAGCGCAAGCGTGCCGATCATGTCATTCGCACGGAAGGCCCCAAGGCGGAAAGCGCCGCCATCGCGCTGGGGCTGTGGCGGGACGCTCTGGACAGGCTCAATGCCAAGTAACAACAGGAGTTTCATGATGAACGAATACCCCACCTCCCCCGCGCCTTACACCCAGCCGCCCGTGCAGCGCAACCGGCGCTCGGGCCGCGTGCAGGGCCGCCATGCGAAAGCGAAACAGCCGGGGCTGATCACCTGGTGGCAGGCGCTGATTCTGATCGCGCTGGTGGGCGTGATCGTGTACCAGGCGGCGCAGCTGAACCGGGCCACGGTGCGATTGGACGCCCTGTATCAGGCCCGGCAGGAGGAACAGGAGCGCTATGAGAGAGCCGTGCAGGGCCACAAGCCCAAGTACCGGGACCTGATCGAGCGCTACGCCGCGGAATACAATCTGAATCCCGCCTATGTGTCGGCCATCATCAAGCAGGAAAGCAACTACAACCCCAAGGCGGTCAGCAGCAAAGGCGCCATGGGCCTGATGCAGTTCATGCCGAACACCTTCGACTGGGTGGCGCCCAACTGCGGCATCAGCAAAACCAACACGAGCGCGGTGTACGAGCCGGAAAACGCCATCAACATGGGCTGCTACCTGCTGCGCTACATCATCCGGCAGATCGGCACCGACGATCCGATCCTGGTGGCCTGCGCCTACCACGCGGGCTGGGGCACCGTGCCCACGTGGATACAGAAGTATTCCTCCGACGGCAGGACGCTGAAGGTGTCCGAAATTCCCAAATCCGATACGCAGACCTACGCGGGAAGGGTGGTGAACAGCTATGCGATCTATTTGCAGCACTACTACTGAGAGGCGTTTAGAGAGTACAGAGTACAGAGTGCAGAGTACAGATTTATATAGCCAAACAAATTCCAATTCTCCAAACAAGCAAACAAGAAAAACTGTACTCTGTACTCTGTACTCTGCGCTCTCATCGCTTGCCCGGCCGCTGGCTCTGCTCATAGCGCTTGTGCTCGCCGTGTCGTTCGCCTGTCCCGCTCTCGCCACCACCATGGACGACATCCTGTCCCTGGGCATGATCTCGGTGAAGACGCAGTATTTGAACCCTCTGCAGGCGGAAGAGCGGGAGTTTCAATCGCTTACCGCGCTGATTTACGAAGGCCTTTTCTCCTTGGACGACGACTACATGCCCCAGTTGTGCATCGCCGCCTCCTGCGACTCCACCACCGACGGCAAACATTGGACGGTGCGCATCCGGCCCGACGTGTATTTCCACGACGGCCAGCAGTGCACCGCCTACGACGTGGAAGCCACGATCAACGAGATCCTGCGCCTGGCGGAAACCGGATTGGGGCAGTACAACCAGCTTCGCTACATCATCAGCAAGGTGTCCGTGAACAGCGCGGAATCCCTGCAAATCACCGTCAACCGCCCCTACTATGCCGTGCGCTTCGCCCTCACGTTCCCGGTGCTGCCCCGGGACCAGGTGCAGGCCGCCCAGCCCGCGGGCACCGGCCCCTTCAAGGTGGATCAGTTTATCCCGGCGAATCTGCTGCATCTTTCCGCCAACGAAAACTACTGGAAAGGCGCGCCCACGGTCAAGGGCATCAACGTGGATTTCAAGTCCACCAACCGGGAACTGATCATGGACTACGAGTACAACCGCGTGGACGCCGCCATCACCCGCAGCGCCTCCGCGGGCCAGTACCAGACCGGCCTGACCAACCTGAACATCGCCTACCGCACCCGCCAGCTGGAAACCCTGCTGCTCAACGACAGCGCCAATTCCTTCCCACTGGACAACGTGGAGATCCGCAAAGCCATCCGCTATGCCATCGACTTTGACACCATCGCCAACACCGTGTACATGGGCATGGCCAAGCGAACCGACACACCCCTGCCCGCGGGCACCTGGATGTACAAAGACAACGAGGAGGCCTATTCCTACAACCCGGACAAGGCCCGCCAGATTCTGGACGAGCAGGGATGGAAGTCCAACCCGAACCGCGATAACGGCACCCGCTACACCATGGTCATGGTGAAGGGCAAGCAGGAAGAAAGAAAGCTGGTGCTGGGCCTGTATGTGTACGAGGAGCAGGAAAACTCCGTGAGGAACCAGGTGGCGGGCATGATCAAGGATTATCTGGCCGCCGTGGGCATCAGCGTACACATCGAAGCCGTCAGTTTCCCCACCGCCGCCGCCAGATTGCAGGCCAGGAACTACGACATGGCCATCGCCGCCTTCCAGATGGATGTGGTGCCCGATCCCGGGTTCCTGCTCATGCCCGGCAACACCGGCAACTACACCGGCTACCGCTCCTCCGCCATGGATAAGCTGTGCAAGAAAATGCGCGAGGAACGGGAATTCAGCCAGTACAGACAACTGCTTTGGGATATTCAGGATCAGTTCTGCCAGGACTGCCCCTTCATCTGCATGTGGTACCGCGCCGGGGCACTGCTGACCCGCAAGGTGTTTACCACCGTCCGCGACGTCCGCGAGCCGGAGATCCTCCGCGGGATCGAGAGCGTGGGGAAACCATAAATAAGGTAGGAGGTAGGAAGTAGGAGGTAGGAGGTTTATTCAGGTAGGAGATAGGAGATTTTATATAGTCGGGCGATGAAACGAAAACCCTGCTTCTACGGATGAAAGCACAATCATTCTTTCACCTCCTACTTCCTACCTCCTACCTTTTATCTCTCGCCTTATCATATTTCAATTTGCTTCCGCATATCCTGCTATCGGGGGTGAGGGCATGAGCCTGTCGGAGCTGCGCACGAAAGACGTGGTGAACACCCTGGACGGACGGCGGCTGGGCAAGGTGATGGACATCGAGTTTGACGAGCGCGACGGCCACGTGGACGCGCTGGTGGTGCCCGGGGAATTCAAGGTGGGCAACATGATCCGCGGCGAAAAATGCGGCATCGTCATCCCCTGGCAGCGCATTTGCAAGATCGGGGAAAACGTGATCCTCGTGGAACTGGAGCCCGGCGATCTCGTGGAGGATTGAGAAAAAACGAAATAATTTTGAAATAATTTTGTAAAAAATGATGGACAAAATGAAAAAAATACGTTATAATTAAGCCGCGAAGCAGGAATGCTCCGCGGTGTTGTTATACTGAAATGATCATGCGTCTGTTTCCGCAGGCGTTCTGCGCGAAAGAAAAGCCCGATTGAAGGAGGATGCGCTGTGAAGTGCCAGTTCTGTAATTGTGCCGATAGCCGCGTGGTGGACTCCCGGCCCACCGACGACGGCAATTCCATCCGCCGCCGCCGTGAATGCATCAGCTGCGGCAGGCGGTTCACCACCTATGAAAAGGTCGAGGTGCAGCAGCTGCTGGTGATCAAGAAGGACAATTCCCGCGAATTGTTCGACCCCAAGAAGGTGCGCAGCGGCATCATCGCGGCCTGCCACAAGCGGCCCGTCAGCGCGGCGGAAATCGAGAAGATCGTCAATTCCATCGAGCAGTTGGCCTACAACAACATGCAGGAAGAAATCACCACCCGCCAGATCGGCGAAATGGTGATGGAATCCCTGCGCAAGCTGGACGAGGTGGCCTATATCCGCTTTGCGTCGGTGTACCGCTCCTTCACCGATATTCCCACCTTTATGCAGGAATTGAAAGCCCTGGTCAGCGACAAAGAAGAAGAAGGAAAGGAATGAGCTCCTTTCCCCATGCGGCCGGTTTTGCTGGACACAGCGATGCCGGTCTTTTTTGATGCGCTTCTTTATCGCCCCATCCGGGCGGCTTCCTGGGAAAGCTGCCGGTACAGCTGGCCGCACGTCCAATGCCGGTTCGTGGGCGTCAGCACGGCTTTCAGCCGCACGCCCTGCCCGCTTTCCCGGAGCGTCCGCAGCATCCTGTCCGTCAAGGCATCGTCGAAGAAAGCCATCACGATCATCGCCTCATCCACGGAAGCCTTTTGCGGCGACGGGTTCATCGGCTCCAGGCCGCAGAGCGCGCCGACGGTCTGGCCCCAGTCGCTTTCCCTCACGGCTTTCACCCGGACGCCCAGGGCAGCCGCGCCGAAAGAAACGCGCATCAGTTGATTTGGGTTCATGCCCATGCAAAGCAATGTCGGCTGCATGCTTTTCCTCCCGATCACAGTGTTTGAAAATGGAAAAACAGGTCAGATTTTTTCTTGCGGACACAGGCTTTTTGTGGTATCATACAGAAAAAAGCCAGGAGGAACAACGCCATGGCACAAAAGAAAGTGGGTGACCTGATCAAGGAAGCCCGGACAAAAGCCGGATTGAGCCAGGAAAAGCTGGCTTCCATGATCGAAGGCCTGTCCGCCGGCGAAGTCAGCAAGGCGGAGCGCGGGGAAAAAGACCTGACCCAGGCCGAACTGAAAGCCATCGCCAAAGCGACGGGCGTGACCCAGAAATCCCTGCTGGAAGCCGCCGGATATATTTCTTCCGCCGCCAAGAAGCCCGCGGCGTCCACCGCGAAAAAGCCCGCCGCCGCTGCCAAAAAGCCCGCGTCCACCACTGCGAAGAAGCCCGCAGCCAAGGCCGACGAAATCAAGCTGACCGCCGCCGAAAAGCGGTTCCTGGCGCTTTACCGCGCCGCCAGCGCCGCCGTGCGCAAGGACGCGGAAGCCGTGCTGAAAGGCGATAAGCAGGTGCAGGAAGAGGGCGGCAATCCGCTGATGGAAGGCTTGCTGGGCGGAGCGCTGGACGTTCTTGCCAATCTCGGAAAGAAATAATCCGCCCCTCCGCGGCAGTCGGCGCTTGTACCGGCTGCCGCTTTATTATATCAAATCGCGGGGATAAAACGCAACCCAATACTATTTGACATCTAAAACATGAACAATTATGCTGCGAAGGACAAAGACCGGCGGGGCGTTGCCCCGCACCCCACCAGGGTGGTGACCACCCTGGACCCGCAACAACGGATACTGCTTGCATTGTTGCGCGGACTTGGTTCCCGCTGTTGCTGGAAGCAACGCGGACGATTGACTTAACGCCGTTGTGCTTCTGGCCCGGCGGCGAAGCCGCCAGCCCGGATGCTTCGCATCCGGGGAAAGCCTGGGAATAATCCCCAGGGAAAAGCGAGCTTTTCCCTCTGGGATTTTCCCGGCTTTCTTTGGCCAGAAGCCCTCTCACTTTCGTCATCCCCAGCGCAGCAAGCGGAAGCATTTGGGTTTTCCCAAAGGAGTAATATCGCTTATTGGGATGCAAGGGATGAAATCCCTTGCCGCGGGTCTGGGCGCGCGGAGCGCCCAGCGTAACCCCTTGCAGCATATTTATTAGCCACGAAAAAACATCGGCTGAACAGATACGAAAACGATTGACAAACGATGCCGTATCTTGCTAAAATAAGCAGTAACCATCTGTTACGAATAAAATTGAGAGAAGGCTTTTTATATGGACATGACTTATCCGATGCACGTGGCCGGGCTGACTCGCGACCTGCCGCTGTGCAAAGTGACCGACGACCTGTACATCGGCGCATTCGTGATCTTCGGCGACGTGGAGCTGACCGTGGCCTGCGCCCGGGAACTGCTGAAAAAAGCCCCGGAATACGACGTGCTGATCACCGCCGAATCCAAGGGCATTCCGCTGGCCTATGAAATGGCGCGGCAGGCGGGCACCAACCGCTACCTGCTGGCCCGCAAGTCTCCCAAGCTGTACATGAAAAACGTGTTCACCGTGAAGGTCAACTCCATCACCACCGCCAAGGAACAAATTCTCTGCATCGACCAGGACGACGTGGACTTCATGCGGGGCAAGCGCGTGCTGATCGTGGACGACGTGATCTCCACCGGCGAATCCCTGCGGGCCGTGGAAGAACTGGTCAAGCAGGCGGGTGGCAATATCGTGGGCCGCATGGCCATCCTGGCCGAGGGCGACGCCACCGAACGGGACGACATCATCTACCTGGAAAAGCTGCCCCTGTTCAATGCCGACGGAACGGTGAAAGAATAAGCATCTCTGCCCGAATCAAAACGAACCGGCCTTTCCCTCGCCGGTTCGTTTTTTGTTTTCACAAAGAATCATGTATCCATTTCCATGATGTACAGAAGCCTGCTGTCCGCGTCGTAAACCGCCAGGGTAAAATTCTCGGAATAGCGGTCCCGGAACTTGCTTGGATCATGGGGGGTTGTGTTGTCCTTGCTGCGATGCCGATCCAGGAAAAACCAGTATCCGTGCTCGGCTGACAGCAGCGTTTGTTTATCCGCAGCATCCAGTTCCGCGTCATCGGGAAACATCGGCAGGCAGCCGGGCGCATTTCTCAGCGTTTTGGGCAGCGGCAGGGGTTTCCATTCGCTGCTTTCTTCCATCGCCCGCAGCAGCGAATCGTTCTGGTAGCGCAGGATCGCGAGCCAATCCCCGTCCCCGTGGAATCCGCCGTGGGTGTCCCAGTTGTACAGCACTTCCGGGCTGCCCTGCCGGATGTCGGTCCGGGACAGGATGGTGAAATCGGAGAACACGTCTGTCCGGGCAAAAGGCTTGCTCGTTTCTGTAAATGCGTACAGAAAGAAAAGATAAGGAAGGCTTCCGATCACGACCAGCGCCACGATGATAAAGATGACCTCGCCTTTTTTCATGGCGTTTCCTCCTCGTAAATCAGGATATCCCCCGGCTGGCAGGAAAGCGCCTTGCAGATGGCGTCCAGGGTGGAAAAGCGCACGGCCTTTGCCTTGCCGTTTTTGAGGATGCTCAGGTTCGCCATCGTGACGCCCACCCGCTGGCTCAGCTCCGTCATGCTCATCTTGCGGCGGGCCAGCATCACATCCAAATCCACGCGAATCATGCCTCCGCCTCCTTCACACTGTCAGATCGTTTTCTTCCTGGATGGCTGCCGCCTTCTGCACCAGCCTGCCCAGCCCCCAGGCCAGAATGCCCAGCGCGAAGCAAGCCATCGCACACAGGAAAAGGATGATCCAGAACGGGCCGATATCCAGATGGAACACCAGCCCCGGCGCGAATACGGCTGCAATGCACAGCACGCCGTCCAGCGCCATATACAGGGCAATCCGGGTCAGGCTCCGCGCGTTGTCCCCGCAGAAGGATTGCCCCCGCCCAATGCGCGCGCACACCCAAAAATACTCCCACAGCCCCAGCAGAAAAAGCGCTGCCGCGCACCATAAACCGATCAGCCCCGGCCAGTACAGCAGCGCGTATTCCGGGTACATGGCTTTCATTTCCCCCGCAATCACCGGCAGGCAGATTCCGAAAACGATCACAATTCCCATCCCGGCCATGGCTCCCGCCACCATCAGGCATCGAGCGACTCTCTTTTGGTTCATGCTTCTCCCTCCTTGCCCATATCATAGCATAGTAAAGAATGCTTGTCAATATATTTTTATCGTTTTTCGATACATTTATATTGATTTGCAAAATTATCTCTCAACACGCATGATTCCAGAACACAATGAAGGCATCAGGAATCCCGTATTGAATTATGTCGGAAATCGCAAATCCGCCGCCAATAAAGACGAACGATGTTTCTGATGTATGCAAATTCGTTCGGAAATACGGCGAAAAATTGCTCCTTTTTTGAAAAATTCAGTTGCTTCCTTTTCCGATTCATGCGATAATAACATCACTCCGACGGGCTTGTCGGAGATCACGAACGATCAAATGAGGAGGAAGCAACCATGCAGAACAACAAGCGCCCCGAAACCATGGAACGCATCACCACCCCGGCACTGGCCCAGGCCTTCATCGCCGAACAGATTGCCGCAATCAAGGCCCAGGTGGGCGACAAGAAGGTGCTGCTGGCGCTGTCCGGCGGGGTGGATTCCTCCGTCGTCGCCGCGCTGCTTATCCGCGCCATCGGCAAGAACCTGGTGTGCGTACACGTGAACCACGGCCTGCTGCGCAAGGGCGAGCCGGAACAGGTCATCCAGGTATTCCGCCATGAAATGGACGCCAACCTAATCTATGTGGACGCGGTCGATCGCTTCCTGGACAAGCTGGCGGGCGTGGCCGAGCCCGAGCAGAAGCGCAAGATCATTGGCGCGGAATTTATCCGCGTGTTCGAAGAAGAGGCCCACAAGCAGGAGGGCATTCAGTTCCTGGCCCAGGGCACCATTTATCCCGACATCCTGGAAAGCGGCCCGGTCAAGGCGCACCACAACGTAGGCGGCCTGCCGGAGGATTTGCAGTTCGAGCTGGTGGAGCCCCTGAAGTTCCTCTTTAAGGACGAAGTGCGCGTGGTGGGCCACGAACTGGGCCTGCCGGACAACATGGTGTACCGTCAGCCCTTCCCCGGCCCCGGCCTGGGCGTGCGCTGCGTCGGCGCGATCACCCGCGACCGCCTGGAAGCCGTCCGGGAAAGCGACGCTATCCTCCGCGAGGAATTCGCCAAGGCCGGCCTGGAAGGCAAGGTCTGGCAGTATTTCACCATCGTGCCCGATTTCAAGACCGTCGGCGTCAAGAACAACGTCCGCTGCTTCGAGTGGCCCGTCGTCCTCCGCGCCGTCAACACCCGCGACGCCATGACCGCCACCGTCGAGGACGTCCCCTTCGCCCTCCTCCAGAAAATCACCGCCCGCATCACCGCCGAAGTCCCCGGCGTCAACCGCGTCCTCTTCGACCTCACCCCCAAGCCCACCGGAACCATTGAGTGGGAATAACTGACAAAACCCGCAAAGCCTTGAAAACACTGGGTTTTTGAAGCGGAAACGGGGCATTTGATAGCAAATTGATAGCAGATACCAAAA